>NZ_VCMY01000004.1:0-337292 GCF_005924235.1 Mycobacterium sp. DBP42 | reverse complement strand
TCGTCTCCGGCTTCCTTCCCACCCCACCTCACAGTGACGCAGTTGCCATCGACTCGGAGTTAAACCACCTTCACCTCCAGAGGACTCACACCTCCAAGCGAATGCCCATGCTGGGCGTACACGACGAACGCCCCGACCCAATGGGCCGGGGCGTTCGTTGTCGTACTTGTGGTTAGGCGTTGCCTGCGAGCTTCTCACGCAGCGCGGCCAGCTGTGCATCGCTGGCCAGCGTGCCGCCGGTCGACTCCTCCGAACGCGAGGAACCGTTGGACACCGGACGGGCAGCTTCCTCGGCCTCGGCCGCGGCGAACTTCTCCATCTGCGTGGTGTGCATCTTGTGCCGGCGCTCGGCCTCGGCGTAGCGGGCCTCCCACTCTTCCCGCTGCTTGTCGAAGCCTTCGAGCCATTCGTTGGTCTCGGCGTCGAAGCCCTCGGGGAAGATGTAGTTGCCCTGCTCGTCGTAGCTGTCGGCCATGCCGTACTTCGACGGGTCGAACTCCTCGGTGTAATCCTCGTTGGCCTGCTTGAGGCTCAGCGAGATCCGACGACGCTCCAGGTCGATGTCGATGACCTTGACCATCGCGTCGTCGCCGACGGTGACCACCTGGTCCGGGACCTCAACGTGGCGCTCGGACAGCTCCGAGATGTGCACCAGACCCTCGATGCCCTCCTCGACGCGGACGAACGCACCGAACGGCACCAGCTTGGTGACCTTGCCCGGCACGATCTGACCGATCGCGTGGGTACGGGCGAAGTGGCGCCACGGATCTTCCTGAGTCGCCTTGAGCGACAGCGAAACCCGCTCGCGATCCATGTCGACGTCGAGCACCTCGACAGTGACCTCGTCGCCCACCTGAACCACCTCGGACGGGTGATCGATGTGCTTCCAGGACAGCTCGGAGACGTGCACCAGGCCGTCGACACCGCCGAGATCGACGAAGGCGCCGAAGTTGACGATCGAGGAGACGACACCCTTGCGGATGGCGCCCTTCTGCAGCTGGTTCAGGAACTCGCTGCGCACCTCGGACTGGGTCTGCTCCAGCCAGGCGCGGCGGCTGAGCACCACGTTGTTGCGGTTCTTGTCCAGCTCGATGATCTTGGCCTCGATCTCCTTGCCGATGTACGGCTGCAGATCGCGGACACGACGCATCTCGACCAGCGATGCGGGCAGGAAGCCACGCAGACCGATGTCGAGGATCAGGCCGCCCTTGACGACCTCGATGACGGTGCCCTTGACGGCCTCGTCCTTTTCCTTGAGCTCCTCGATGGTGCCCCAGGCGCGCTCGTACTGAGCCCGCTTCTTGGACAGGATCAGGCGGCCTTCCTTGTCCTCCTTGGTGAGAACGAGGGCCTCGACCTCATCGCCCACGGAAACGACCTCGTTGGGGTCGACATCGTGCTTGATGGAGAGTTCGCGGGAAGGAATGACACCTTCGGTCTTGTAACCGATGTCGAGCAGGACCTCGTCACGGTCAACCTTGACGATGGTTCCCTCGACGATGTCGCCATCGTTGAAGTATTTGATGGTTTTGTCGATGGCGGCGAGAAAGTCCTCAGCCGAGCCGATGTCGTTGACGGCTACTTGCGGCGAGGTGACGGAGGGAGAGGGCATGTGGTGGGTTGCTCCGGACAGGTTTACTCGTAGGGACAATTCTGTTGCGTGTATTGCGTTCGTGCAGATCCGTGGCAGTGACCAGACGGTGTCAAGCTGTGCGCACAGATACGTAACGAGGGTACTCGACCAGGCACATGCAGGACAAACCGCCCCTGCGACGGGAGTGCCAGGGGCGCATCGGACCGTCGTCCGAATTTGTGCCGGGACCGCAGCCTACCCACGGCTACTCTGCTGCAGTGGCGTATTACCCGACCCCAGGCCCTGTCCACCGGCCGTGGTTCCCGGTCACCGCTCCCATGCCGAGGCCGGTGCGCAAGGTCGGCGCCCCGCTGGCCGCGATCATCGCCTGCGGCGTGGTCATCGGCGCGCTGGTACTTCTGTTCACCGCGCTCAATCCGGTCGGAGCGATCATCGGATTTGTGCTGTCCAGCATCGTGATGACCGGGGCAGTGTTCGCCTACCTGTGGTTGGACCGCTGGGAGCCGGAACCTCCCCGACTACTGCTACTGGCGTTCGGCTGGGGCGCCGCCGTCGCCGTCGTGCTGTCCCTGGTGCTGAGCCTGTTCACCGACGCGCTGCTGGCACCCGGCGTCGACTCGGCCGAATCGGCCCACAGCTTCGCTTCGGTGGCGGTCCGGGCCCCGTTCATCGAAGAGGCCGCCAAAGGCCTGTTCCTGCTGGTCATGATGACCGGGCGGCGGCGTAACGAGCTCAATTCGCTGACCGACTGCCTGGTCTACGCCGGCCTGGTCGGCCTCGGTTTCGCCTGGCTCGAAGACATCATGTACATCTCCAGCGCCGACTCGCTGGCCGGTTCGCTCGTCACCGCCGCGATGCGCCTAGTGATGGCCCCGTTCGCCCACTCGCTGTTCACCACCATGACCGCCATCGGGGTGTACTTCGCCCTGCAACGGCGCAGCAGCGGGGCCAAGGTGCTGTGCATCCTCCCCGGCTATCTCGGTGCGGTGTTCATGCACGGATTGTGGAACGGTTCGTCGCTGCTGGGCGCGGGCACCTACTTCATCGTCTATGCGGTGTGGATGGTGCCGATCTTCATCGCGATGATCGTGGTCGGCATCACCAGCCGCCACCGGGAGCAACGCGTCGTGGCCGCCAAACTGCCCGGCATGGTCGCCGCCGGGTTGATCACCCACAACGAGGCCACCTGGCTCGGGTCGTTGAAGACCCGCCACGGCGCCATCAAGCAGGCCACGCTGGCCGGTGGACGCCCCGCAGGCAAAGCAGTCGCGGCGTTCGCCGCCGCCGTCGTCGAGCTCGCCTTCGTCCGCGACCGCATCGACCGCGGCTTCGGCGATGCACAGGCATACGCGTTGCAACAGGAAGAGGTGTATGCCCTGACCGCTGCCCGGTCAGCCGCGCCGATCCTGCACTGGATGGCGCATTACCAGGCGCCGGTTCGCGACTGAGCCGCTCAGTCGCTGCGACGAGCTGCCTTACGCCTGGTCAGCTGCCAGATCACCAACCCGGCCTGCAGACCGAATGCCACTGAGATCATCGAGATCAAGGTGGCCGGCAGTGCGGAGTCTCCCTCGGCACCGAACAACTCGGTAATGCCGATCAGACCCATGGATCCGGGAACCAGAAGCCAGAAGCCCGGCAGGATCAGCGTGATCGCCGGTGGTGCCGTCTGACGCCGCGAGATCACCAGGGCCGCCACCGTCAGCACCAGACCACCGCAGAACCCGCTGGCGTAACTGCCGAGGGTGAGGTCTCCGACGAACTGGGCGAGATAGGCGGCATAGGTGATCAACAGCAGCCACGGCAAGAAACTCCGCGGTGGCGCCAGGAAGAGCATCACTCCGATCGAGTACACCGCGACACCCAGCCACGGCGCCCACGGACCGATCCGGTTCACCGCCACCGCGCTGAGGTGGTCTTCGGTCATGCGCAACAGCTGCGCCGCGATCAGGATGCCGAACGCCAACTGGATCAGCTGGATGAACCCGGCGATCAGGCGACTCGACCCGGAGATGACGTCGCGGGAGGTCAGCTCGATCACCGACAGGGTGATGGCCGCCCCTGGCAGAAACATCGCCAGCGGGGGTATCAGGGCGCGCAGGCCGACATGGTCGAGGCCCAGATGCTGCGCGCCGATCACGCAGATCGCCGTGACCACGAACGCGCTGACCACCGGAGTCAGGGCCGCCAGACCGTCCATCCGCTGCCCCGTCGTCCAGAACACGCCGACCAGCAGGCCGAGCACGAAGGCCGTCAGCGTGTTCAACCACGTGGGCTCAAGTACCAGGGCCAGACCCGCGCTCTGGATCCCGTAACCGAGGATCGTCACCCAGGCCGGGTACGGCGCCGGGCGGTCGAGGATCTCGTCGAGGAGGGCCTCGCCGTCGGCCGGGCTCACCCGTGCCGACCGTGCCGCGGACACCAGTCGGGCCAGCGGGAACACCTGGTCGAACCGCAACGGCTTCTCGACGTGGGCGGTCTTGACGACCGAACCGCCCGCGCCCACCGGTCCGACCACCTGCACGTGGTTGGGCAGTGCCACGACGTCGGTGATGACGCCGTACTTGCCGGAGCTGCGTTCCAACATGTCGCGGACCAGCGTCACCGGATAATTCGATGCACTCATCGCGGCGCCCAGCCGGGCAACGAACCGGATCTGCTGTTCCGTCATGGTGAGCTCAGTGCGCCGCGGCGTCCCAGCTGGGCCCATACCCGACCGACACCTCCAACGGCACATCCAACGGATAGGCGTTGCCCATGTGCTCGCGCACCAAAGCCTCCAGAGTGTCCCGCTCCCCCTCGGCCACCTCGAACAACAGCTCGTCGTGCACCTGCAGCAGCATGCGTGACGTGAGCCCGGCTTCCTTGATGGCTGCGTCGACGTTGATCATCGCGACCTTGATGATGTCGGCGGCGCTGCCCTGGATCGGGGCGTTGAGCGCGGCCCGCTCAGCCGCCTCGCGCACGTTCCGGTTGCTGCTGTCCAGTTCCGGCAGGTAACGGCGCCGGCCCAGCACGGTCGAGGTGAACCCGTCCTTGCGCGCCTGATCGACCACATCCCGCAGATAGTCACGCACCCCGCCGAACCGGTCGAAGTACTGCTCCATCTGCACCTTGGCCTCTTCGGTGGAGATCTTGAGCTGGCTGGCCAACCCGTAGGCGCTCAGCCCGTAGGCCAGGCCGTACGACATCGCCTTGACGCGGCGACGCAGCTCCGCGTTGACCTCGTCGATCGGTACCGAGAAGGCCCGTGATGCCACGAACGAGTGCAGATCCTCACCGGTGTTGAATGCCTCGATCAGGCCTTCGTCGCGGGACAGGTGCGCCATGATCCGCATCTCGATCTGGCTGTAATCAGCCGTCATCAGCTCGGCGTAACCGCTGCCGACGACGAACGCGTCTCGGATACGCCGGCCCGCCTCGGTCCGGATCGGGATGTTCTGCAGGTTGGGCTCGGTGGACGACAACCGGCCGGTGGCGGCAATGGTCTGGTTGAACGTGGTGTGTATGCGCCCGTCGGAGGCCACCGCGTTGAGCAGCCCGTCGACGGTCACCTTCAAACGGGTGACGTCGCGATGGGTCAACAGATGCTGCAGGAACGGGTGCCCGGTCTTGTCGAACAGCGATTGCAGCGCATCGGCATCCGTGGTGTAACCCGTCTTGGTCTTCTTGGTCTTGGGCATCTCCAGCTCGTCGAACAGCACCACCTGCAGCTGCTTGGGCGACCCGAGATTGATCTGCTTACCGATCACCGCGTAGGCGGCCTCGGCGGCGTCGCGGATCTGATCGGCGAACTCGCTCTGCAACTCCTGGAGCTTGTCGATATCGACGGCGATGCCGATCGACTCCATCTCGGCCAGCGCCCGCTGTACCGGCAACTCCATCCGGCCCAACAGGGACGACGAGTCGATCCGGGCCAGCTCCTCATCGAGTGCATCGGCGAGATCCAAGACCGCGCAGGCCCGCAGGATGAGCGTCTGCACCGCCTGCTCATCGACGCCGTCGGAATCATCGAGTAACGAAAGTTGTTGCTGCTCGGGGCTTTCAGCGCGGAGTTCACGGCGTAGATAGCGCACCGCCAGATCATCGAGGGCGAAGCTACGTTGCCCGGGCCGGACCAGGTAGGCGGCCAGCGCCGTATCGGAGGTGACACCGCGCAGCGTCCAGCCCCGGCCGGCGAGGTCGTGCATGGCCAGCTTGGCCTCGTGCAGCGCCTTCGGCGGGCCCGGGTCACCCAGCCAGCGCGCCAGGGCCTCCTCATCCTCGGGCGTCAGCGTTGCCGTGTCGATGTAACGCCCGTCGCCGTCGGCCGCGACGATGGCGAGCGCGGTGGCGTCGGCGTCGAAGGCCAGGTGCGTGCCGACGACGGCCAACCCGAACCGGTTGCCCAGGCTGTGCTCGGCGAGCCACGCTGCGAGCTCACCGGGCTCCAACGCCCGGCCGCGCACGTCGAACCCGTGTTCAACCTCCGGTTCGGAAGCCACCAGCGTCTCGAACAGTCGATCGCGAAGAACCCGGAATTCCAGGTCGTCGAACAGCCGGTGGATCTGGTCACGGTTCCAAGGTTGCATCCGCAGCGTGTCCGGCGTCTGCGCCAGAGGGACGTCCCGGACCAGATCGGTCAGCTCACGGTTGAGCACCACGCTGGACAGGTTGGCCCGCAGCGAGTCACCCACCTTGCCCTTGACCTTCTCGACGTTGTCCACCAATGACTGCAGAGTGCCGTACTCGACGATCCACTTCGTCGCGGTCTTCTCCCCCACTCCGGGAATGCCGGGCAGGTTGTCACTCGGGTCGCCCCGCAAGGCGGCGAAATCCGGGTACTGCGCGGGAGTCAGCCCGTACTTCTCCACCACCGCGTCCGGTGTGAACCGGGTCAGTTCACTGACACCCTTGCGCGGGTAGAGCACGGTGATGTTGTCGGTGACCAACTGCAGCGAGTCCCGGTCACCGGTGACCACCAGCACCCGGTAGCCCTCCTGCTCGGCCTGGGTGGCCAGGGTGGCGATGATGTCGTCGGCCTCGAAGCCGGCCTCGGCCAGTGCCGTGATGCCCAGGGCGCCGAGCACCTCCTTCGTGATGTCGATCTGCCCACGGAACTCGTCGGGTGTGGCCGACCGGCCTTCCTTGTACTCCGGGTACTTGTCCTTGCGGAAGGTCTGGCGAGAGACGTCGAACGCGGCGGCCACGTGGCTGGGCTGCTCGTCGCGCAGCAGGTTGATCAACATCGAGGTGAACCCGTAGACCGCGTTCGTGGTCAACCCGCCCTGCGTCTTGAAGTTCTCGGCGGGCAACGCGTAAAACGCCCGGAAAGCCAGCGAATTGCCGTCCAGCAGCATCAGGGTGGGTTTTCCGGCCGTCGCTGGATCGGCGGTGGTGTTCGGTGCGCTTTTCGTCTCGGTCTTCGCGGGGCTCACGGCCCTCACTCTATGCGGGCCCACCGACGCGCAGACGGCGACGAGCCATCTCGATCACGACGCGGGCCGCCGCGCACTTACGCGGCGGATCACTGCTGGATCGTGGCTGCAATCCGCCACCTAAAGCGTTTCTGGGCGGGCCGGCGTCTCTGCCGTCGAATCACCGCCTCGCGACCCCCGGGCCGGCTGGGCGAGATACCAACGGCTGCAACATGACAAGCTGCGAAACCCCTCGCACTGCCGATGTCCATGCGGGATCCACACGCCCAGCCACAAAACCGCGGTTGTCGTGGTCTCCACGCGCAGGTCGCGACGCTGATCGCCCAGGATCCGATAACATGCCATGGGACCAAAACTGCTGCGCAACTGGGCATCAACGGGCTGCTAGCCTGGGATCGCCGGCCTGACAACAGGGGACAGATGTGGGTACCGCTTTCCAGGAAGCGGTACCCGTCGGTATTAGCGGCCTACGCAAGGGGGATCAAGGCCGATGGACTATCCGGAGCCACCGAATCGCGGTGCGGGATCCGCAAATGGACCCGGGCGACCTGCGGGTCATATACCGGTCGATTCACAGTCGGAAAGCCGCCCGCGGCATCAGTGGGAACCCCCTCCCGGCGCCACACCTGCGCAAACAGCCCCTGTCCAGCAGCCCAAGTATCACGGCGCCCCTCAACGTGCGCGGGACCGAGCCGAAGGGCCACCGGTTCGCCACAAAGCCAAGGTTTCTGACGGTGTTAGCGAGAAAAGAGCGGAGCCCAAACCGATTCCGCGCGACTTTCCGCCTGTCGTCTATCTGCCGTGCGCTGAGGCTGTCGACGATCCCAATGATGCGCGAATCGACATGCGTGAGACACGCGATGGTAGGACGGCACTCCTTGCGTATTCGGCCCTTGACCGACTGCACGAATGCTGCGGCGAAGACCAGGCATGGATTGTGGTGCCGACGCCCATCCTTTCCCAGTTGCAGAGTTTGCATCCGTTTCAACTGCTGATGCTCGATATTGAAATTCCTGTCGAACAACGCCGAGGGCAAAATTGACACTTTACGTTAACCACGAATCACTCAACAAGATCTCTCAGTCCTTGTCGACTGCCAGCACCGACCTCGACAGCGCAAGCGCCTCGGCGCCGACGTCAGTTGACGGCGGGTGGGGAACACCAGCGATTCTCGGAATTCTGGCACAATTAACCGACAACGCCGGTCAGCTTGTCGTAGCGGTCAACGCAGTTGCGAATGGGGTCGCTTCGGCCAGCGCCAGCTATCTCAAGCACGACGAAGCAGGCGCTGATGCACTAAACGCAGCAATGCGACCGGAGTAAATTACGTGCCAATCGACACAAAAATTGAGGGCGATCCAAATTCTGTCCGCTCAGCAGCCGACTGGCTTCGGGCGTCCCTCGCGAGCAAGGTTTCACACACAGGCGATGAGATCCAAACTGCCCGAACGACCGCAATGGCCAACTGGCACGGCGAGGCAGGGGACGCCTTCGCTGCGCGAATGGGAAGTGGCGCAACGAAGGTTGAGGGGTTGACAATTGCCATCAACGAAGGCGCCCTGGCAATAGATGCCTTTGGCCTGGAACTCCAGCGGGCTCAGTCCGAAATGGAAACAGTTCGCAACAATGCAATGAGTGCCGGTTTGACCGTGGACGGCGCGATAATTCAGGATGCCGCCGAAGAAGCATTAATCGACGCGTACAATTCAGCTTTCCACGCCGCAGAGGCCGCCCGTACCATGGAAAAGCTCGGTGCGGACACCCTCAAAAATGCCTGGACAGACCTCCGGACTAAATGGTTCTTTGTGGTAGCCGATCTGATCAACGGCGGGGCCGCTGCACTTGTTGATATAAACGTCTCAACGATGTTGAAACAGTCGAATTTCTTCGCCGAAGAGTCGGCGAAATCTCTGAGCAGGGCAAGGTCAGCAACCCCCGGCACTCCCGCCGCCACGATTTATCGGGACATCGATGATGGTAAGGCTCTTGCCAGACAAGCCGACGACATAGCGACGAAGGCAGAGGCCACCAAGGCAAATGCGGGTCGGGTCGGACTCAAGGTCGGCGGGGCACTCGCGGCCGCTGGCGTTGTCTACGACATCGCCAACGGCAAAGACGTTGACCAGGCAATCGTGTCCGGCGCTGCTGGCTTCGGTGCTTCAATCCTGGCGGGAGCTGGCGCTGGTGCGATTATCGGCACCGCGATTCCCATTCCCGGAGTCGGAACAGTCGGCGGCGCTCTGGTTGGCGCAACGGTCGGGATTTTCACGTCCGGCGCCGTCGACTCCCTCTATCAGAACGGCATAGGCAGCCTCGGCGACGCCATCACCGATGGGGCAACCGCGGTTGCCGACACTGGGAAGGCCATTGGTGGACTTGCCAAAGGGGCGTGGGATGCAATCTTCTGAACATCAAGACATTCCCGCAGGATGGACGGACACCCATGACGGTGTCAAGTTCCACCTCTCCGCCGTCGGACTGAGTGCCATATCCGCCTTTTCGTTCCTGTTCGGGATTATGATCGCCGCGGCAGGCAACGTTATTGCACTAAAATATTTCTTGCTCTTCGCATTGTTCACTGCCCTCATCGTCGCATTCGCCCTCGTGAGCCGGTATCGCCGCGTGTACCTTTCGTCGGCGATCCGGACGATAGACCGGGATGGTGTTCCGGGTACGGAAATCCGATACTCAGGCTGGCAATTCACGATCCTGGTTGCCTTTATGGGGTGCGGCACTCTGTTTTGCGCGACGGCCGCGATCGAGACAGTTATCTACCAAGATGAGGGGTTTCCCGGCTTCGCCGTGGTGATCGGCACCCTGGGTATCGTTTTCGCGACCTTCATCGCAGTCGTGGCCTCCGCACGCGTCCGCCGTGGCGGCGTCACACTGACGAGTCAGGGAATTATTCAACGCGGACGCAGCTTCGAGTCGCGACTGGACTGGTCGGCCATTGCCGACGTCAAGGCGGCAACCGACGGACACCCGTACATCCTGATGATCGGGTATGCCAATGCCGACTGGAATCGCCGCTACACCACGCGGTTCTGGCGCATAGACCGCCTGCCACCGGTACCGATGATCGTGTTCGACTTCCGACAGCTCGATGTCGGACCCCACGTCCTGTATGCCTACGTGCGGACTTACGCCGACAACCCGGAGTTACGTGCGGAACTCGGCACCGAAGCGGCCCTCTCCCGCGCTCGATACATGCAACCCGCCCACTAGTACTGCTGCGTCGCAGCGGGGCCAGTGACGCGCAGACCGCGACGAGCCATCTCAACCAGAACCTGGCGGCCGGGCTCATCGGCCCCTGCGCCCGCCAGGCGAAAACAACCGGCCACGCATCTCGGGGGGTGATCGGTAGCGATACGCGAACTGGACCACCCCGACCGAACCCTCAGCCGTCGCTGCTCTCATGTCCGGCTGGCACCTGGACTGGCTGGATCCAGCCGAGCTGGTCAGCCAATCCGACGCCGTGTTCGAATTCCCGATGGTCGACCGGGAACCGCTCTCCCACTGGGGAACTGAGCGGGTTAACTTGCTCGGCGACGCCGCGCATCCGATGTATCCCGTCGGCGCCAACGGCGGATCACAGGCCATCCTCGACGCCCACACGCTCGCCGAAGAACTGGCCGCCGGCCGCGGCGTCGCCGGGTATGAGGCCCGCCGGATCCCCGAGACCACGGCGGTCGTGCACGCCGATCGCGAGATGCGCGCGGGAAGTCCCGAAGAGCTGGCCCGCGTCGCCTCCGAATTCCGATGAACACCCGCGCCGACAGGAGTTCCCGATGACCGAGCGGTAGCCCAGGTCGCGTTGCCGCCCGTGCCCGTCGCCGTCATTCGCGACGGCAGGTTCCGCCTGACACTGTGGCCCCCCGATCAACTGCGCCGTCACCTCAAATAGGATCGGACCTCGTCCACTCCCGCCCCGCGGGACAAAACTGCAACACGTTTCAGTTTTGCGGTCTCGATCGTCTAGGCTGGGCCGCGTGCCAGCAGCATCTTCGCAACCCGCGATCGACGGATGGTTCGCCACCGACGACGCCGGTGCCACTCACCTGATCGGCGGCAAGTGCACCCAGTGCGCCACCTACGTGTTTCCGCCGCGCGAGAACAACTGCCCCAACCCGGCCTGTGACAGCGACACCCTCGACCTGGTTCGGCTGTCGCGCCGCGGGAAGGTGTGGAGCTACACGGAAAACCGGTACCTCCCGCCCGCACCGTATCCCAAGTCCGACCCGTTCGAGCCGTTCGCGATCGCCGCGGTGGAGCTCGCCGATGAAGGGCTGATCGTGCTCGGCAAGGTCGTCGAAGGCACGCTGGCCGCCGATCTCAAGGTCGGTATGGAGATGGAGCTGACCACCATGACGCTCTACACCGACGACGAGGGCGTCGAGCGCACCACCCACGCCTGGAGGATCGCATGAGCACTCCCGAACCGCTGTACATCCTCGGCGCGGGCATGCACCCGTGGGGCAAGTGGGGCCGTGACTTCACCGAGTACGGCGTCGTCGCCGCCCGCGCCGCCCTGGCCGAGGCCGGGCTGAACGCACAACAGATCCAGTTCATCGCCGGCGCGGACACCATCCGCAACGGCTACCCGGGCTTCATCGCCGGGTCGACGTTCGCCCAGAAGCTGGGCTGGAACGGCGTGCCGGTGTCGTCCAGCTACGCAGCCTGCGCGTCCGGCTCGCAGGCGCTGCAGAGCGCGCGGGCCCAGATCCTGGCCGGCTTCTGCGACGTCGCGCTGGTGATCGGCGCCGACACCACGCCCAAGGGTGCGTTCGCGCCCGTCGGCGGCGAGCGCAAGAACGACCCGGACTGGCAGCGCTTCCATCTGCTCGGCGCGATGAACCCGGTGTACTTCGCCCTGCTGGCCCGGCGCCGGATGGACCTCTACGGCGCCACCGCCGAGGACTTCGCCCAGGTGAAGGTGAAGAACTCGCGCCACGGCCTGCAGAACCCGAATGCGCGCTACCGCAAGGAATCCGCGATCGAGGACGTGCTGGCCAGCCCGGTGGTGTCCGACCCGCTGCGTCAGCTCGACATCTGCGCCACCTCCGACGGCGCCGCCGCTCTGATCGTGGCGTCGAAGTCGTTCGCCGAAAAGCACCTCGGCTCGCTGGAAGGCGTCCCCTCGGTGCGCGCGGTCTCGACGGTGACCCCGCAATACCCGCAGCATCTGCCCGAATTGCCAGATATTGCAACCGATTCCACCGCTGTCGTAGCGGCACCGGAGCGGGTGTTCAAGGACCAGATCCTCGACGCGGCCTACGCCGAAGCGGGCATCGGCCCCGAGGACGTCAGCCTGGCCGAGGTCTATGACCTGTCCACCGCGCTGGAACTGGACTGGTACGAGCACCTGGGCCTGTGCGCCAAGGGCGAAGGCGAGCAGCTGCTGCGTTCCGGTGCCACCACCATCGGCGGCCGCGTTCCGGTGAACCCGTCCGGCGGTCTGGCCTGCTTCGGCGAGGCCATCCCGGCGCAGGCCATCGCGCAGGTGTGCGAGTTGACCTGGCAGCTCAAGGGCCAGGCCACCGGCCGGCAGGTCGAGGGCGCCAAGGTGGGCGTCACCGCCAACCAGGGCCTCTTCGGCCACGGCTCCTCGGTGATCGTCGCCCGCTGACCCGGACGCCGAATCTGAGATAGATGTCGAGTTCCTCTCGAAAATTCGCACATTTCTTCAGGTTCGGCGCGTGGTAATCACCGTCCGGGTCAAGCCCGGTAGCCGCAAAGGCCCGCTGGTCGAGGTCGACGACGACGGCGCGCTCACCATCTACGTCCAGGAGCGCGCCGTCGACGGCAAGGCCAACGATGCCGTCACCAAACTGCTTTCCCAGCATCTGGGTGTGCCGCGCAGCCGCGTGGAGTTGATCTCCGGCGCGACTGCGCGGCTCAAGCGTTTCCGGGTCAGCTGAGGTTGCGGTTCCACTCCAGCCAGCCCACCCCGCTGCGACCGTCCGCCGTGCGCACCTTCGCCCAGGCCCGCGGGAACTGGCTGACGCGCCCGTCTTCTCCCGGGGCCACCAACAGCACGGGTGCATGAGCCGCGATGTCGACGGTCACCTCGATGTCGCCGGGTTGCAGAACCAACGTCGTCGATACCGGCAGATCGTCGGCGCCGAGCTCGTAATCCGCTGTGATGCTCTGCAATTCGACGAGCGGTTCCCCCTCGCGCTGCGAATAGCCGATACCCATCGGAGGCATACCGGGGATTCGAACGTCCACACCGTGCAGATGGGTGCCGTCGTCGAGGTGGATCGCGCTCCACACCCAGTTCATCGCCCACCAATCACGCACTCCCCACGAATGATCGCGCTGACCGACGACGGCTTCGACGGTGTGGGTGTGATCGCCGATGATCACCGTTCCTGACACCACGCACGGAATCTCGTACCGGGGCGTGACGCGGTACTGGTACGGCGTGCCCACGGTGGTCCAGGTCAGGTCCAGCGTCACCGAGGTGGCCTGTCCCGACTCACCCCGCAGCAACGCCGACGGGTCGTCGAACGCCTCGCCGGTGCCCGTAGCCGTCAGGCGATACGTCTCGAGCGGCTCGTCGGGGTGCAGGTTCAGCTCGACCCCGTCAGCCTTGACCGACGACGGTTCGGCCAGTGGCGCGTGAAAGTCGTTGAGCGCCACGGTCGGCATCCCCGGGCCGCAGAACAGCACATTGATCCACGCTGTCTCCTGGTTCGGGATCAGGCCCAGCCGGACCCAGCCGCCGAAGTCCGCCTCGGCATCGACGAAGTCGAAGTACCAGCTCTCGTTCCACAGCGCTTCATCGGTGGGCGGGTGCGCAAGCTCATCCTCGGCAGCAGGCACCAGTGGCTCCGGAACCTCCGGTGACGCAAGGACATCCAACGCCTGAGTGTCCAGCACATGGCTGCAGTGCCGCTCGAGCATCGTCATGAACATCGCATCGCCGCGTTCGGTGCGCTCCACCAACATCGACGAGATGATCGCCA
Organism: Mycobacterium sp. DBP42; assembly: GCF_005924235.1. Taxonomy (NCBI): domain Bacteria; kingdom Bacillati; phylum Actinomycetota; class Actinomycetes; order Mycobacteriales; family Mycobacteriaceae; genus Mycobacterium; species Mycobacterium sp. DBP42. The sequence continues at coordinate 323,313 of NZ_VCMY01000004.1, read as the reverse complement.
TCATCACACCGAAGAAGCTCTGCCGGCGTACGCCGTCACGCACCTGGTCGAGTGTGAGCGTCGAGTCCGGCCCGAGGGCCCGGTGATAGGTGGTCAGCAACTCGTCGTAGTGGGCACGACGCTGTTCGACGGGCAGGGCGCAACCGATGAAGTACGCGACGTCGGTGAACGCCGGTCCCTTGGTGACAGTCTGCCAGTCGACCACCGTCAGGGCCCGGTCCGCGCCCGCGTCGCCGAACAGCATGTTGTCGAGCCGGTAGTCGCCGTGGACCAGACCCGTCGGCCGCTCGGGCGCACTCTCGTCGGCCAGGTACGTGTCGAAGCTCTCGACGAGCCGCTGGCATACCTGGCGCTGCTGCGGCGTGATCACGTCCGCGTAGCGCTCGACGAACGCCGCGTACAGTCCGGCGATCAGCGCCTGGTTGACCGGCGCCTCACGGTTGAGCCATTCAGCCCGCTCGAGCGCCTCGGCACCGGCCGCCGACCCGTGGATACGGCCGAGCTCGCCGAGCGCCACCGCGGCCTGTACGGCTGTCGCCCCGCGGATCTCGTCACCCACCACGGCGGGCACGGCGTCGCCGAGCAACAGGTCGAAGGCGCCGGTCTGGGTATCGATTGCGGCGTGGTAACAGGGCGCCACCGGCCCGGCCACCAGGGCAGGTGCGATGTCGGTGTAGAACCGCACCTCACGCTCGTAGAGGCCCAACGCCAGTCCGGTCTGGCGACTGCTGGGATCGGTGGCGGCCACCTTCAGCACCACCGATGCCGGTCCGTTCGCGTCCCCGGCGTAGTTCAGCGAGACGCGGTAGCACTCGCTCATCTGGCCGGTTCCGATCCGCTCGAAACGGAATCCACTGACGGGGCCGACGTCCAGGGCGGCGGTCAGCCAATCGCAGGTCAGGTCTTCGGGGCGCTCCAGTACGGCGGTCTGAGTCGGTTGCACAAAGGCAACCTAGCAGTGTTCCGCATCACATATGACAGGTGTCAACTAATGGTGTGCCGCCGTGGCATGCCCGTGTGCGCAGGCTCCCGGCGGAGTGGCCGGCACGTCCAGCGCCGGATTGCGGTCGAAGAAGGCGAACGGCTTGAGCCAGAACGACACCACGTCCACCGGCATGACGGGCCAGTCCTCTGGACGGGTGATGTGGTGAATACCGAACACATACCAGAGCACTACATCGGTGTTCTCGATCGAGCGGTTGGCCTTGGTCCACTCGCCCAACCCGGTGTCGGCCGCCGACTGGTTGACGAACTCCCCCGCCGGCCAACGTTCGTCGGGCCGGTTCGGGGTCACCCACAGCGTGTGGGTGATGACGTTGGCGCGTTGCACCACGGGCGAGGACGGGTCGAACATCGCCGGGATCGCCCCGGTCGGTACCAGCTTGTAGGACGGGTGCGTGCCCAACCCGTTGACGACGTTGGTGTTGACCACTTTCCAGGCCCGCTGGGTGTCGAAGCTGACGTCCTGCTTCCCCTCTTGCTCGGTGCGCAGCGGCTGGTTACGCACCACCAGCGACAGGCCGTACGGATTGTCGGGGCCCATCTCTTCGGCGTATGACTCGGTCATGTAGACGGTGTTGTCGGTGCCGTCGACGTCCAAGTCCAAGCGGGCGATCAGGAAGTGCTGATGGAACGGCGCATACGTGCGCTCGTCGACAAGCGTGCCGTTCTTGGGTGTGGGCCCGGCGGGGAACGGTGTGGTGACCATGATCCCGGTGGCGCGGACCTCACACTCGATGTTGCCGTCCTGGTAGAGCCGCCAGTACACCAGGTACTCGTAGTTGGCCACCGTGACGTGGAATGACAGTGTGAGCCTGCGCATCCGGCGCACCTGGGCGCCGGCGTCGTGGTCCACGTGCTTCCACAGCACGGCGTTGTCTTCCTCGTGGACGCAGATCGCGTTGGTGATCGTGTACGGCTCGCCGGCACTGTCGTGCAGAACCGCATCCAGATACCGGATCTCACCGAGGCAGTCGCAGCCGAGCTCCAGCGAGGTGGTCATGAACCCCAGCCCCCACTCCCCGATGTCGAACGCGGTGCGGCGGTAGTGGTCCACCGCGGAGTCCCGATAGGGCACCACCATCTCGGCGAACGACATGCGATGTGCCACAGAGCGATCCGTCTCACCGTCGCGGTATCGCACGGTATGCAGGGTCATCCCCTCGCGGTGGTTGAAGCCGACCCGCAGCGACCAGTTCTGCCACTGCAGCAGGTTGCCGTCCAAGGTGAACGATGGGCCGTCGGGCTGGGCGATGTTCAGCGGCTTGAGCGGCTCGCGGCGCGATCCGGACCAGATCCGCTCGGGAATGTGATGCGGCACGTATTCGCCCATCACGTCGGGCATTTCGGAACTACCGTCATCTTCGACGCGCAGCACTTCCATGGTGTTGATGTCGATCACGCAGTGCAGGCCACTGATCGGGTGGGCATAAGGATTGGCCCCAGCAGCCTGCTTGTACCAGGTGTCCGACCATCCGATGCGGCGGTCGCGGTATTCCGGCGGAGCAACCGCGTCACCGTAGGTCCAGGTATCCATGAACACGTTGTCCAGGTCCGTGATGCCGCGTTTGGCGAGCGCGGCGATCACCTCGGGGTGCCGACGCAGCACCTGGTCGCATTCCACGAACTCGTCGACGGTGAAGTTGGCTTGGACACCCGGGACATGGTCGAAGTTCTCGACCCGGTCGTCGGTCAGCGACACCACGCCCTTGTAGGTGGCGTTCGCCGAGCGATCCAGACAGATGACCGCCGCGCTCCGGGCCGGCCGCGCGCCGCCGCCGTCGAAGCCGGCCAGTTCGGCCTTGGACGGCTCGACAAGTTCCACCGAGGCGACCCGCCAGCCCTCCCCGACCCCGTGCTCACGCCGCAATATCGCTGCCACCGCGCGAAACTCGTCGGCGGACAGCGGATCCAGTGGGTAGTCCACACCGGATACGCAACCACATCCGGCCGATTCCCTGCAGCAAATCGCGCAGAGTGGAGGAGGCGAACTCAGCTGCCGGCGAGGGTGAACCCTTCCCAGGCCTGACGCCGCACCGACCGCGGGTCGTACTCGACGCGTGGCCGGCGGTCGAACACGAACACCGCCCGCTCGTCGGTGTTGTAGGCCGGCCAGCCCGGCCCCGGGTTCCCGGTCCGGGTGAACTCACGCCATCGCCGCTGCACGTCCCGGCTGACCCGCCGGGCCGATGCACGATCGCCCACAGCGGTCAGCGCCGCACCGTATGTCGTGTGGTACGTGTCGAACACGGCCAGCAGCTCCATTGCGTGCGTCGCCCCCAGCCCGGCCCAATGCAAGGTCCGCGGCGCGTAGTCGTAGCGGTACACATACGTAGGTGCGTGCCGGCTGTGCGCCTCGGCGATCTGCCAAGTGGCCGAGGCGAACGCGAAATCTCCGCCGAGCCGCACGCAGGCCGCGCTGCTCGGATAGTCCGGATAGGCCTCCACGATCCGCCGCCGCTCCTCGGGATCGGCACGGGCGAAAAGCTTTTCGATCATCGGCTCGTTGGTGGGCAGCAACTGGAGGAAGCGGGTGAACAGGCGTCCCTCGTCGGCATTGTTGCCGACGATCAACGGAACCTGTTGAGCCAGGCCCTCGGCCATCGCGGTAGCCGGATCGACCGGCAGATAGTCGGTGCCGAAGGTCGGGCCGACCGGAAACGCACCCGGGATGTCCGTCTGGCCCCGCATGATCTGGGCTTCCAGTGCCCGGCCGAGCTCGGCCGGGCGCGCCGACATCAGCGCTGCGGCCGCCGATCCCCCATCGGGACTGATCAATTCGGCCAGCTGACCGGCGATTCGGGCGGCAGATTCCGCGGAGCTGACCATTCCGCTGGCGGGGCTCTCCGAGATCACCCGGGCGAACAGTCCTGCGGCGTCGGGTACGGCGAGCAGGGTCGTGACCGCGTGCGCGCCCGCGCTCTCACCGAAGATCGTCACATTGTCGGGATCGCCGCCGAAAACCGCGATGTTGTCGCGTACCCAGCGCAACGCCAACACCAGATCACGCAAGAACAGGTTGTCGTCGATGGGATGTTCCTGTGTCGACAGCGACGACAGTTCGACACACCCGAGCATGCCGAGCCGGTAGTTGACCGAGACGAACACGCAGCCGCGCCGGGCCAGCGCGGCGCCGTCGTAGATGGGTGTGGCCGAGCTGCCCAGGATGTAACCGCCGCCGTGCACGAAAAACATCACCGGCAGTGGGCCGTCGGCGTCGTCGCGCTTCTCCGGCGCGACCACGTTGAGTGTCAGGCAGTCCTCGCTCATCGGCTGGTGCTTGCCGAGGCCGACGAGCGTGTAGCGACGTTGCTGGGGGGCGCAGTAGCCGAATCCGTGGCAGTAGCGGACGCCGGGCCATGGCTCGGCCGGTTCGGGTGCGCGCAGGCGCAGCCGGCCGACCGGCGGTTTGGCGTAAGGAATGGAACGCCAGCGGTGTGCACCGTCGCGCGTGAATCCCTCGACGATGCCGCTGCTGATCTTTGCCCGGACGGTCCGCTCGTGCATGCACCGACCGTATCGAACTGGACGGGTGTCGACGGACATGCGGTGGGCGCGACACGCGCCCGCTAGCCTTGCGGGTATGCGCACCGTTGTGACTGTTGGGGCTGCTGTGCTTTCGGTGGCTCTGGTGGCTGCCTGCTCGTCGGGAGGGGGGCACGAGTCGCAACCGAGCTCAAAGCCCCGGATGTCGATGCCGGCCGGCGCCCCACACACCAAGACCACCACGCCCACCACTACGACGACCTCTCCCATGCCGACCACGGCGCCGGCCGCCGGGACGCCGATGAGCCGCGTGATCAAGTGGGTCGAGGCAGGCACCCCGGCCGAGCCGTCCGGCTTCCACACCGCCACGCGCGACGGCCAATCCACCAACCTCGGCGAGGACATCTCGTTCGTCGCACCTTCGGGCACCGCCCGCTGCGCCACCGACAAGAATCTCGGCGGCCAACTGGCATGTCTGATCAAGGCCGATGACCTGCCGTCGAAACCGGCTGACGTCGAGGGTCAGTGGATCCCCGGTTGGGTTGATTTCGCCGGGGAGACCGTGGATGTGGGCTCACTGCACGGAGATCCGGGCCGATTCGGCTATGGCGACGGCGCCGAACTGGCCGAGGGCAAGGCACTGGCCTTCGGCGACTACCGCTGCCGGGCCGATGCCACCTCACTGGTGTGCGTCAACTACGCACACCAGTCCGGGGTGCTGCTGAATTCCTCCGGTGTGGAACCGCTGGGCTGCCTGAAGCCGGTCCCGCCGCCCGTGGGCGTGGGGCGTCAGCTCAGCTGCCCGCCCGACTAGCGCCAGCCGTCGGCGGCCTTCGCAGCCTGGATCAGCGCGTCACACAACTGCCGCAATTCGTCTGCCCCGGCGCCCTCGTCGACCGCGATGGCCACATCCTCGGCGGCGCACCTGACCTGGTACACCCGGTCGGACAGCTGAGTGGCCTCGTCAGCGCTGAGCACCACCGAATCCGGGGCCAGCGAGGTGCCCCTGACCATGGCGCGCTGTTCGTAGGCCCGCTGCCGGCAGGACTGCCTGCAGTACTGGCGACGGCGACCCATCTGCGCATCTGCGACCTCGCGCCCACACCACCGACACGGCTGCGGACGATCACGTCTGTGGTGGCGCGCCATGCTCAAGACTGTAGACGGAGCTGGTTGGTGACCCGCGTATCATCAATGGTCGAGTCGGGAACTTGGCAACGCCGAGCAGCGTTGATACATCCGGACAAAAACGCCAAATAAGGAGTGTTGACGATGGCTGATCGCGTCCTGAGAGGCAGTCGCCTCGGAGCCGTGAGCTACGAGACCGACCGCAACCATGACCTTGCGCCGCGTCAGGTGGCCCGCTACCGCACCGAGAACGGTGAAGAATTCGACGTCCCGTTCGCCGACGACGCCGAGATCCCCGGCACCTGGCTGTGCCGCAACGGGCTCGAGGGCACCCTGATCGAGGGCGAGGTGCCGGAACCCAAGAAGGTCAAGCCGCCGCGTACCCACTGGGACATGCTGCTGGAGCGCCGGTCCGTCGAGGAGCTCGAAGAGCTGCTCAAGGAGCGGCTCGACCTGATCAAGAGCAAGCGCCGCGGCAGCTGAACCGCGCATGAAAAACCGCGATATGCCGTAGGCATATCGCGGTTTTTTGTCGCCGGCTAGCGCACCACGCCCCGGGCGCGGTCCAGACGCCCACGGATGCCCCACTCCGCGACCTTGAACATCGCCTCGCGGATGTTGGAACCGCTCATCTTGGAGACCCCGAGCTCGCGTTCGGTGAACGTGATGGGTACCTCGACGACGTTGAAGCCGTTGTTGATGGCCCGCCAGGTCAGGTCGATCTGGAAGCAGTAGCCCTTCGAATCGACCGCCGACAGGTCGATCTTCTCCAACACCTCGCGCCGATACGCGCGGTACCCGGCAGTGATGTCGTGGATCCCCACCCCGAGCAGCAGCCGAGAATAGGTGTTGGCGGTCTTCGACAGGACCAGCCGGCGAACCGGCCAGTTACGCACCGTGCCGCCGGACACATAACGCGAGCCGATGGCCAGATCAGCCCCGGCGTCGACGGCGTCGAGCAGCCGGTTCAGTTCCTCGGGTGCGTGACTGCCGTCGGCGTCCATCTCGACCAGAACCGAGTACCCGCGGCCGAGCCCCCAGGCGAAACCGGCCAGATAGGCCGCACCGAGGCCGGCTTTGCTGGTCCGGTGCATCACGTGCACGCGGTCCGGGTCGGCCAGCGCCAGCTCATCGGCCAGCTGACCGGTGCCGTCGGGACTGCCGTCGTCGACCACCAAGATGTGCACCTCGGGGCAGGCATGATGCACGCGCCCGACGATCAACGGCAGGTTCTCCCGCTCGTTGTAGGTGGGAATGATCACCAGGCTGCGCTGACTCGGGCGTTCACCGTCCTGGGGGCGCGCTCCGTCACCAGGGACTGTCATGTGGCTCCTTCATCGTCGCGGGCCTTCGCGGTGCGACGCCTCAAAATTTTTTGCACGAACCCTCCATTGTGCAGTATTGCGGCCAGCAACGCCCCAAATCCAATCGTGACCAGCACCACCTGCAGGGCCGGCCCCCATTCGGTGGCCGGCGTCACATCCGACTTCAACCGCACCTGACTGTCCAGATAGGCGGGTTCGAAGAACTCGGTCCGGGCCAACTCACGCCCGTCGGGGGCGATCACCGCGCTGATACCCGTGGTGCCGGCGACCACGAGGTACCGATCGTGCTCCACTGCCCGCAGTTTGCCGAAGGCCAGCTGCTGCGCGCTCATGTTGGCATCGAACGTCGCGTTGTTGGTCGGCACGGTCAGCACCTGGGCACCATTGAGCACCGACTCCCGCGCCGCCCGGTCGAAGATCACCTCCCAGCAGGTGGTCACCCCGATCGGCACCCCGGCCGCGTGCACGACGCCGTTGCCCTCACCCGGCACGAAATAGCCGGCCCGGTCCGCGTACGACGACAGATGTTTGAAGAAGCTGCGCCACGGCAGATACTCGCCGAACGGCTGCACGATCTTCTTGTCGTGGCGCTCTCCGGGCCCGTGTTCGGGATCCCACACGATCACGGTGTTGGTGGCCACCGGGTTGTCGGCGGTGTAGCCGTCGGCCTTGGTGACGGCTCCGACAAGGATCGGCGCGCCGATGGCGTCGGCCGCCGCGGTGATCTGGGCCGCGGCATCGGCGTTGGCCAGCGGATCGATGTCGGAGGCGTTCTCGGGCCAGACCACGAACATGGGTTGCGGGGCCCGCCCGGCACGGACATCGCCGGCCAGCCGCTGCGTTTCCTTCACATGGTTGTCGAGGACGGCGCGGCGTTGCGCGTTGAACTCCAGGCCCAACCGGGGCACGTTGCCCTGCACGGCGGCCACGGTGACAGCCGGTTCGTCGCCGGCACCGGTTCCCGAATGACGGACCTGAGGCCACATCAGTGCAGTGGCCAACAGCACCACCGTGATGCTGAGGCCGGGCAGCATGACCGCCGGCGCCGGGAAACCCGGCTTGTGTCCGTGATGCCACCACTGCACGATCTCCAGCGCAAGCAATGTCACGCTGAAGCCGACGACCGCCACCGCGGCCGACACCAGCGGTGCACCGCCCCACCGCGCGATGGCCAGCAGTGGTCCGTTGGTCTGACCGAATCCGAGGACGCCCCAAGGGAACCCACCGAACGGTACGGTCGATTTGAGCCACTCCTGGGTGACCCACAGCGCGGCGAACCACACCGGCCACCCTGGTAGCCGCCTGACCACCACCGCAGACAGGCCGAAGAGCCCGCAGAACAGCGCTTCCACGGCGGCCAGGGCCAGCCACGGCATCGCGCCGACCAGGCCGCTGATCCACGGCAGCAGCGGTATGTAGAACGCCAGGCCGAACAAGAATCCGTAGCCGAAGCCACCCGCGCGGGTGGTGGAGCGCAGCGTCAGCACCCACCCGATCAACGCCAGCCCGACGAAGGCCGCCCACCACCAGCCGGTCGGTGGATAGCTCAGGCACAACGCGAGACCGCCGCCGACCGTCGCGCTCAGCTGCGCCCACCGCGCCACCGCGGCCCGGCCCAGGCGTGAGGCCGACACGGTCACCACCGACCACCGGTCGGGTGTGCCCGCCGCGGTCAGGCGGTATTCGCGCGCCTCGGGATCATCGTCGGGATCGATGTCGGCCACCGGATCGCCGGTGGCATTCTCATCGAGTTCGTCGAAGGACTCGTCGTCGAGTTCATCGAGCTCGGCGAGTTCGTCCTTCTCGATGGCCGGGATCACCTCGGTGGTCTCGTTCGGACCCGGCCGCCGCAGACCGAAACGGTCTGCGCGGCCCGGCCGCGGACGGGCCGACTTGTCTCCGGGAAGGTCAGTGCCCATGGATGACGACACCCCGGTGAACGGTCTGACGGCAACGCGGCAGCTCCGCATCGGCGGCCAGCCGCGGCAGTGCCGGCACCCGTGAGCGCGGATCGGTCGACCACCGCTGCACGGCGTTGGCCGGCGCACTGACCTCCAGGTCTTCGGCATCCCACACGGCGTAACTGGCCGGAGCTCCGGGGGTGAGCGTCCCGGTGGAGCCATCGCGCACACCGCCGGCACGCCAACCGCCGCGAGTGGCCGCAGCGAACGCCGCACGAGCTGAGATCGCGCTGCCCGCACTCCGGTGCGAAACCGCGGCACGCACGGTTTGCCACGGGTTCATGCTGGTGACCGGGGTGTCGGAGCCGAACGCGAGGGGCACGCCTTCGGATGCTAACAGCGCAAACGGGTTGAGCTGGTGAACTCGATCAAGCCCGAGGCGTTGGGCATACATGCCTTCTTCCCCACCCCATAGGGCATCGAAGTTGGGCTGCATGCTGGCGATCACACCCCAGGCCCCCAGCTGGGCGGCCTGTTCGGGGTTGACCATCTCCAGATGTTCGAGACGGTGGCCGCAGCGGGCCAGGGCCGGGCCGCCCAATCGCTCTGCCGCTGCGGCGAATCCCGCGACGACCGCCGACGCGGCAGCGTCGCCGATCACGTGGAACCCGGCCGGGATTCCGGCCTCGGTGCAGGCGTACACGTGCGTGGCGATGGCACCTGCGTCGAGGTAGGAGTTGCCACAGGTGTCGGGAGCGTCGTGGTAGGGCGCATGCAGCCAGGCAGTACGCGAGCCGAGGGCACCGTCGACGAAGAGGTCTCCGGCCAGGCCTCGGGCGCCGGTCTCGGCAATCAGATGACGGGCGTGTTCGGCGTCGCGAGCCTGCTCGCCCCAGTAACCGACGACCTCTACGCCGTGCTCCAGCGCACGAAGTTCCTGCCAGTCGAGCAAACCGCCGATCTGTGGTCCCGCGCACTCGTGGACCGCGGCGATGCCCGACGCCGCGGCGTGATCGAGTGCCGCGACGCGGGCGGCGTGCCGTTGCTGCGGGGTCAGCTGTTCACGCGCGGCCGCACGGACCAGGTGATGTGCCTGCGCGCTGAGCGGACGCTGCGGGTCGAACCCGGTGACCTCGACGAGGGCAGGCACCAACCGGCGCAGAGCGGTGGTCGCGGCGGCCGAATGTACGTCCACCCGGGCCAGATACGCCGGCCGGTCGCCCAGCACAGCGTCCAGATCCTCGGTGCTCGGGCCGGTGCGCTCGGGCCACCCCGACTCGTCCCAGCCGTGTCCCCATACCGGACCGTCAGGGTGCCTGCGCGCGTATTGGCCCACCAGGTGCAGGCAGTGTTGCAGTGAGGTGGCCCCACGGAGGTCCAGGCCGTCCAGGCTGAGGCCGGTGGCGGTCAGGTGAACGTGGCTGTCGACGAACGCGGGTGCGACGAAGCCGCCATCCAGGTCGACGACCTCGGCTTCGGGGAACTGCGCGCGGCCGATGTCGTCGGTACCCAGCCACGCCACTACCCCGTCGCGTACCGCGAAAGCGGTCGCGTCGGGGTAGCTGGGGCTGTGGATTCGCCCGTTGATCAGAAGTGTGGTCAAGCTGTTTCAGGTGGCGGTTAGGCCTTGGGAGGCAGGCGGTACGGATCGACGTCGTTGACGTCGATTACTTCGCCGTCAATGTAGTCGCCCCTCCCATGCCGATAACCAGCGGTACCAGTGGCCGCGCCGAAACCGGCAGGCGCCGCGACGATGATGGGGATCCGCCGGGCGACCAGCCCCGTGAGCACCGGCCGGGCCGCCGCCCGCGTCGGCGGCAGCAACAACAACGCGCCGAGAACGGAGCTGGCCAACCCGGGAATCACCACCAACACGGTGCCCAGCGCCACCAGCACGCTGTCCGACACCGCGCCCTGCGGGTGGGACAACCCACCCGACAGGCCCGCCCGCAATCGGCGGATGTGCCGGTTGAGCTGCGAACCTGCCAACGCCAGCCCGATCACGAACGAGGCCGCGAGCACCAAGACCGTCCACCCGAAACCGATCGTCGCCGTCAGCGCGACGACGACTGCCATCTCGAGGACGGCGTAGATGAGGAACAGCCGCATAGCCATGCTTGCTCAACGATCGGGTGGGCGGTTCGGTTCCTGATCTGCCGGGCCGTCGGCTGCGTGTACCTCGATCGCGCTGTGCACCTTGTCGATGCCACCCCGCAAAAGTGCCCGTGGGATGAAGTACCAGGCGTGATTCCAATACCGTCTGATGATTGCGTTGAACACGCGGCGGGTCTCGGTCTTGGGCAGATTGCGCGCCACTGCCGCTACCGGCTCACCCTTGGGCGCCCCGAGCACACCACACTTTTGGATCGTTACCCGCGGAGTGTTGTTGATGCGCTTGGTCTTCCACGATCCGTCGTCGGTGATGATCAGCAACTTGTCGCCGTCGGGTACGCCCCACACAGCCGTCGGCTTGGGCTTTCCGGTCTTGGTGAATGTGGTCAGCAGCAGGTACTTCTCACGGTAAACGTCTTCGAACGTAGGTGCCATGTTGCTCAATTCACCGGTTTGAGCAGCAATGAAACGTTGTTCTCCATCCCGCCACGCCACTTGGAGAACAGGTTGAAGGTCTTGCCCAGCAGACCGTAACGCTTACCGATCGCGTCATAGGTGGCACCGTTGGCCGACTTGGGCAGAACCTCGGCCATGGCCTCGACCGCTTCGCTCTTGGGATTGCCGCGCACGTCACACACCGCAACGGTGACCCGCGGGGTGTTGCGGATGCGCTTGACCTTCCAGGACGCCTCCTGGGTGATCACGACGAGCCCGTCGGCCGACGGAGCGGCCCAGATCGCGGTCGGCTTGGGCCTGCCGTCTTTGGTGAAGGTGGTCAGCAGAACGTAGTTGGCCTTGGCGACATCGGCGAAAGTGAGAGCCATTGACTCAATCTACTGTCCTCGGCCGCACTCAGCCTTCCAGCTCACCTTCGGTTTCCAGCAGCACCTGGCGCAGCCCGTCCAACGTGGCCGGCTCGGGCTGGGCCCACATGCCCCGGCCCGCGGCCTCCAGCAATCGCTCTGCCATGCCGTGCAACGCCCACGGATTGGACTCGGACATGAACTTTCGGTTCTCGTCGTCGAGCACGTATTCGGCCGAGAGCCGTTCGTACATCCAGTCGGCCATCACGTGCGCGGTGGCGTCGTAGCCGAACAGGTAGTCGACCGTGGCCGCCATCTCGAACGCACCCTTGTAGCCGTGCCTGCGCATCGCGGTGATCCAGCGCGGGTTGACCACGCGGGCCCGGAAGACGCGGTTGGTCTCCTCCGACAGCGTGCGGGTGCGGACCGCGTCGGGGCGGGTGTTGTCTCCGATGTAGGCCGCCGGGGCCTGCCCGGTCAATGCCCGCACGGTGGCCACCATGCCGCCGTGATACTGGAAATAGTCGTCGGAGTCGGCGATGTCGTGTTCGCGCGTATCGGTGTTCTTGGCCGCCACCGCGATTCGCCGGTACGCCCGGTTCATGTCGTCGGCGGCGGGTGCGCCGTCGAGTCCACGACCGTAGGCGAATCCGCCCCAGGCGGTGTACACCTCGGCCAGGTCGGCGTCGTCACGCCAGTTGCGGCTGTCGATCAGCTGCAACAGGCCCGCCCCGTAGGTCCCCGGCTTGGATCCGAAAATCCTTGTGGTGGCACGCCTCTGGTCACCGTGGTCGGCCAGGTCGGCCTGGGAGTGGGCACGCACGTAGTTGTCTTCGGCCGACTCGTCGAGGCCCGCCACCAAGGCCACCGCATCGTCGAGCATGGTGACCACGTGTGGGAAGGCGTCACGGAAGAACCCGGAGATCCGCACCGTGACGTCGATACGCGGACGGCCGAGCTCGGACAACTCGATCGGCTCCAGGTTGACCACGCGGCGCGAGGCGTCATCCCACACCGGCCGCACCCCGAGCAGGGCCAGCACTTCGGCGATGTCGTCACCGGCGGTGCGCATGGCAGAGGTGCCCCATACCGAAAGGCCGACGGACTGCGGCCAGCGGCCGTAATCGGTCCGGTAGCGCTCCAACAACGAATCCGCCATCGCCACACCGGTTTCCCAGGCCAGCCGGGACGGGACCGCCTTGGGATCCACCGAGTAGAAGTTTCGCCCGGTGGGCAGCACGTTGACCAGGCCGCGCAGTGGCGACCCGGACGGCCCGGAGGCGATGAAACCACCGGCCAGGGCACGCAACACCTGGTCGATCTCGCCCGCGGTACCGGCCAGTCGCGGCACCACCTCGGTGGCGGCGAACCGCAGGATCCGGGCCACCTCCGGGTTGTCGGTGATCGTGTCGACTGTGCCGGCATCCCAACCGGTTTCCTGCAGTGCCGAGACCAGTTCGCGGGCGCCGGCCTCGGCCGCGTCAACGGCTGAGCGGTCATCGCTGCCGTCCTCGGTGAGTCCGAGCGCCTGCCGCAACCCGGGAACGGTTTGCTCGCCGCCGAACAACTGGCGGGCCCGCAGGATGGCCAGCACCAGGTCCAGTTCGCCTTCGCCGGTGGGCTTCTGTCCCAGGACGTGCAGACCGTCACGGATCTGGACATCCTTGATCTCGCACAGCCAGCCGTCGACGTGCAGCAGCATGTCGTCGAAGGAGTCCTCGTCGGGACGATCCTCCAAGCCCAGGTCGTGGTCCATCTTGGCGGCGCGCATCAACGTCCAGATCTGCTGGCGGATGGCCGGAAGCTTGCCGGGGTCCAGTGCCGAGACCGTGGAGTGCTCGTCGAGCAGCTGTTCCAGTTTGGCGATGTCGCCGTAGGTTTCTGCGCGCGCCATCGGCGGGATGAGGTGGTCGATCAGGGTGGCGTGGGCCCGGCGCTTGGCCTGGGTGCCCTCCCCCGGGTCGTTGACCAGGAAGGGGTAGATCAGCGGCAGGTCGCCGAGCGCCGCGTCGGTGCCGCAGGCCGCACTCATGCCGAGGGTCTTGCCGGGCAACCATTCCAGGTTGCCGTGCTTGCCCAGGTGTACCAGCACGTGCGCACCGAACGAACCGGGAAACGACGAATCCAGCCAGCGGTAAGCGGCCAGATAGTGGTGGCTGGGCGGCAGGTCGGGGTCATGGTAGATCGCTACCGGGTTCTCGCCGAAGCCGCGGGGCGGCTGGACGATCAGCACCACGTTGCCGGATTGGATTGCCGCGATGACGATCTCGCCGTCGGGATCGCGGCTGCGGTCCACGAAGAGCTCGCCCGGTGGCGGACCCCAGTGCTCGACGATGGCATCGGCGAGCTCGGCGGGCAGCGTCGCGAACCAGGCCCGGTAGTCCTTTGCCGACACCCGAATCGGATTGGCGGCCAGCGCTTCGTCGGTCAGCCAGTCCGGGTCCTGCCCGCCGCGTTCGATGAGTGAGTGGATCAGGGCGTCACCGTCGCCGGAGGCGACAATTGTGGCGAGGTCGCCGGAGCCGCCGATTTCGGCGAGGTCGCCGGAGCCGGCTGCCTCGCCGATGTCGTAGCCGGCGTCGCGCATGGCGCGCAGCAGCGCCACAGCGCTGGCCGGTGTGTCCAGGCCGACGGCATTTCCGATGCGGGCATGCTTGGTGGGGTAGGCCGAGAACACGACGGCCACACGTTTTTCGGCAGCCGGGATGGCGCGCAGCCGGGCGTGGCGCACGGCCAGGCCGGCCACCCGGGCACAGCGCTCGGGATCGGCGACGTAGGAGATCAGCCCTTCGGAGTCGATCTCCTTGAACGAGAACGGCACGGTGATGATGCGGCCGTCGAACTCGGGAACGGCCACCTGGGTGGCGACGTCCAGCGGCGACATCCCGTCGTCGTTGTCCGACCATTGGTCCCGCGAACTGGTCAGGCACAGTCCCTGCAGGATCGGAATGTCCAGTGCGGCAAGGTGAGCGACGTTCCAGGAATCGTCGTTGCCTCCCGCACCCACCGCTGCCGGGGTTGCACCGCCGGCGGCGAGAACGGTGGTGACGAGTGCATCGGCGGTGCCGAGCAGCTCGAGGAGCTCGGGTTCGGCGGTACGCAGGGAAGCGCAGAACACCGGCAACGCGCGCCCTCCGGCCTGCTCGACGGCGTCGCACAACGCCTCGACGTAGGCGGTGTTCCCGGCCAGTTGCTGGGCGCGGTAGTAGAGCACCGCGATGGTCGGCCCATCCGGCACGGTGGCAGTGGGCCGCTCCAGCACTCCCCAATTCGGCGTGGTCACCGGGGCCGCGAATCCGAACCCGGTCATCAGCAGGGTGTCGGACAGGAACGAGTGCAGGTTCGCCAGATTGTCGACCCCGCCCTGGGCCAGGTAGATGTGCGTCTGCAGGGCGGCACCCTGCGGGGCGGTGGAATGCCCCATCAGTTCGGCGTCCGGCGACTGCTCACCGCTGACCACGACCGTCGGTACCCCGCTGGCCACCACACTGTCGATGCCGTCCTGCCAGGCGCGGTAGCCACCGAGGATCCGGATCACCGCGATGTCGGCGCCCTCGAGCAACTCCTCGAGTTCACCGTCGATCAGCCGCGACGGGTTGGCCCAGCGGTACCGGGCCCCGCTGGCGCGGGCAGTGATCAGGTCGGTGTCCGAGGTCGACAGCAGCAGGACGGTGGGAGCAAACACCCCCCATTCGTACCGCACGGACTGCCCGATCGGGGCAGTCGGTGCGGTCCGAGGTCATCAGGGTCAGGGCTGGGTCTCACCGAAACGGTCGTGCCAAGACTGCCGGTACGGCGAGCCCGCCGTTGCGACGAGCACAAGGACGAATGCGGCGAATGCACCGAAGGCAAGCATGGATCGC
The DNA here is from genome assembly GCF_005924235.1 of Mycobacterium sp. DBP42. Lineage (NCBI taxonomy): Bacteria > Bacillati > Actinomycetota > Actinomycetes > Mycobacteriales > Mycobacteriaceae > Mycobacterium > Mycobacterium sp. DBP42. The sequence continues at coordinate 307,696 of NZ_VCMY01000004.1, read as the reverse complement.
TCCTTCCGCCAGAGGTTTGGGTGTTGCTTCCAATGTTCCCGGTACCGGCGGTTCCGGGAATCCCCGTAAACGGTACGTCCTCAGCCGGTCGAAATCGCCGATCTGTAAGCGACCGAACAGGTTTCCGAGTCAGTGACCGATGTCACATCCATCCCCGAAAGTAAGATGGCGGGCGAGATGACCAGGACCCGAGACCAGGACGCCTGCCCTGGTGCACTGACGGTGCACCAGGCCGCCGACGGCGCCCTCGTGCGGGTCCGCCTCCCCGGCGGGATGGTCACCTCGGCCCAGCTGACGACACTGGCCCAGGTGGCCGAGCAGTTCGGCTCTCCCGCAATGGAACTGACCTCTCGAGGCAACATCCAGATCCGCGCGGTGACCGATACCGACGGGGCCGCCACGGCGTTGACGGCAGCGGGCCTGCTGCCCTCACCGACCCATGAGCGCGCCCGCAACATCGTCGCCTCGCCCCTGTCCGGGCGCTCGGGTGGCGTCAGCGATGTCCGTCCCCTCGTCGTCGACCTCGACCACGCCATCCAGGCCGACGAGGCACTGGCGTCCTTGCCGGGCAGATTCTGGTTCAGCCTGGACGACGGCCGCGGCGACATGTCCGGAATCGATGCCGACGCCGGGGTGCACGCCCACGATGACGGCACATTCGCTCTCCTGCTGGCCGGGCGCGACACCGGGGTGCGACTGGATGCCGGTGACGTGGTGGCCACCCTGATCGAGATCGCCAGAAGATTCACCGAAATACGTGGAAAAGCCTGGCGCATAACCGAACTTGACGATCATTCAGCGCTGCTGGAGGGCCTGACCGCCGCCGCACCGGCCGGCGCCACCTGGCCGGCGACGATGACCCCGCCGGTGGGCTGGATCGAGCAACGCGATGGCGACGTCGCACTCGGGGCCGCGCTGCCACTGGGGGTGCTGCAGGCCCGGGTGGCCCGCTTCCTGGCCGCCGTCGAGGCTCCGCTGGTGATCACCCCATGGCGCTCGGTCCTGGTGTGCGACGTGCCGGAGGGGGTCGCGGACACCGCGCTGCGCGTGCTGGCACCGCTGGGACTGGTGTTCGACGAGAACTCGCCGTGGCTGCGGATCAGCGCCTGCACCGGCAGCCCCGGATGCGCCAAGTCCGCCGCCGATGTGCGCGCCGATGCTGCTGAGGCGGTCAACGCCCCCACGGACGCGCACCGGCATTTCGTGGGCTGTGAGCGGGCCTGCGGCAGCCCTCCCGGCGGGGAGGTCCTGATCGCGGGTGAGGACGGATACCGGCTGCGTATCGCGCCCCCGTAGGGTATGCGGGTGCTCGACTACATCCGTGACGCCGCCGAGATCTACCGGCAGTCGTTCGCGACGATCCGCGCCGAGGCGAACCTGTCGCGCTTCCCCGACGATGTGTCGCGGGTGGTGGTGCGCCTGATCCACACTTGCGGCCAGGTCGACGTCGCCGATCATGTCTCCTACACCGAAGACGTGGTGGCCAGGGCGCATGCCGCACTCGCCGCGGGCGCCCCGGTGCTGTGCGACTCGTCGATGGTCGCGGCCGGGATCACCCGCTCGCGATTACCTGCCGACAACGAGGTCGTCTCGCTGGTGGCCGATCCGCGTGCCCCGGAGTTGGCGGCGAAGTTGGGGTTCACCCGCTCGGCAGCCGCGGTCGATCTGTGGGCCGAGCGCCTCGGCGGCGCGGTGGTCGCGATCGGCAATGCGCCGACCGCCCTGTTCCGGCTGCTGGAGCTGCTCGACGAGGGTGCGCCCGTACCGGCCGCGGTGTTGGGCGGGCCGGTCGGATTCGTCGGGTCCGCGCAGTCCAAGCAGGAACTGATCGAGCGTCCGCGTGGGATGTCATATCTGGTGGTGACCGGCCGGCGCGGTGGCAGCGCCATGGCCGCGGCCGCCGTCAATTCGATTGCAAGTGAGCGCGAGTGAACACCGAGTCGATCAACCGCGGAACCCTGTACGGCGTCGGGCTCGGCCCGGGCGATCCGGAGCTCGTCACGGTCAAGGCGGCCCGGCTGATCGGTGCGGCTGACGTGGTGGCGTATCACAGCGCCAAGCACGGGCACAGCATCGCCAGGGGCATCGCCGCGCCCTACCTGCGCGAGGACCAGATCGAAGAGCATCTGGTCTATCCGGTGACCACCGAGACCACCGACCATCCGGGCGGCTACGTCGGCGCGATGGAGGATTTCTACGCCGCCGCCGCCGAGCGCATCGCCGCGCACCTGGAGGCCGGCCGCGACGTGGCCCTGCTGGCCGAGGGCGATCCCCTGTTCTACAGCTCCTACATGCACATGCACACCCGGCTCACGGAGCGGTTCGACGCCGTCATCGTCCCCGGTGTCACCTCGGTGAGCGCGGCCTCGGCCGCCACGGGCACCCCACTGGTGCAGGGCGACGACGTGCTGACGATCCTGCCCGGCACGCTGCCCACGGCGGAGCTGGAACGGCGCTTGGCCGACACCGATGCGGCCGTCGTGCTCAAGCTCGGCCGGTCCTACACCCGGGTGCGAGAAGCCCTCGAGTCGACCGGTCGGCTGGACGAGGCCTACTACGTCGAGCGTGCCAGCACGGATCGGCAGCGAGTCTCGCCGGCCGGCGAGGTGGGCAGTGAAGGCGGCGCGGACATCAAGGTGCCGTACTTCTCGCTGGCCATGGTTCCCGGCCGGCCCCGGTCCACCTCGCCGCAGGGCAGCGTGGTGGTGGTCGGCCTGGGCCCGGGCGACTCGGACTGGATGACCCCGCAGAGCCGCCGCGAACTCGCCGCGGCCACCGACCTGATCGGCTACGGCCCTTATCTCGACCGCGTCGGGGCCCGCGCCGGGCAGCACCACCACCCCAGCGACAACACCGACGAGCCGGCCCGCGCTCAGCTGGCCTGCAAGCTGGCTCAGGAGGGCCGGACGGTCGCCGTGGTGTCTTCCGGTGATCCGGGTGTGTTCGCGATGGCCACCGCGGTGCTCGAAGAGGCCAAGCAGTGGCCCGGCGTCCAGGTCCGGGTGGTTCCCGCGATGACGGCGGCTCAGGCCGTCGCAAGCCGGGTGGGCGCCCCGCTCGGCCATGACTACGCCGTGATCTCGCTGTCGGACCGCCTCAAGCCCTGGGAGGTGATCGTCGAGCGTCTCACCGCGGCGGCCAAAGCCGATCTGGCGCTGGCGATCTACAACCCGGCCTCCAGGAGCCGGACCTGGCAGGTGGGCGCCATGCGCGAACTGCTACTCGAGTACCGGGATCCGAGCACCCCGGTGGTCATCGCCCGCGCCGTCTCCGGTGCGCACCCCGGCCCGGGTGAGCGGGTGACCGTGGTGCGGCTGGCAGACCTGGATCCGACGCAGGTGGACATGCGCACGATGCTGATCATCGGCTCGTCGCAGACGCAGTGGTACACGGGTTCGGCTGCCGGCGACACCACCGAGGACCGGGTGTTCACGCCGCGCCAGTACCCCGGCTGAGACGGCCACGCACTGACTCGCGTCGATTTTTGTTGACAGTTGTCAGACGGGTCGATAGTGTCCGGCGTCACACCCGTTGAAAATGGGAGGGCCGGCCAGCATGCCTACGGCACCACAGGGTGCACCCGCGCGGTCGCCCCTTGACCGGCGTCAACCCCAACGCAGTGATCAGCGTCGTACCGCAATCCTGGAGGCGCTCAACGAACACCTACGGCGAACCGGGTTCGACGCGCTGAACATCGCCGAGGTGGCTCGTCAGGCCGGGGTGGGCCGCTCAGCGTTCTATTTCTATTTCGAGAACAAGGCGGCCGCCGTCGCAGCACTGCTCGAGCCCATGTACGACGCGTTGTTCGCCGCCAACCACATCCTGGCCGATGCCGCCCGTCCACCACGTAACCGCATCCGCGACACCATCGAGGCCGTGCTGCAGACGGCCGAGGATCATCGCTACCTGGTGCAGGCCATGTTGGAGGCGCGTGGCTCCAGTGTGGCCATCCGCGATCTGTGGGACCAGGCGCGCGAGTCCTTTGTTCCCACTGTCTCAGCGGTGATCGCCGACGAGCGGACCGCAGGACGTGCGCCCGACGGCGCCGACCCGGTGGTGCTCGCGAGCCTGCTCATCGAATTCAACGACCGTCTTGTGGAACGGTTCATCCTGGGTGGGCCGCTGTCACGACAACAACTATCGGAAGGTGCTGAGGCAATGTGGATGGGATCGATCTACGGGACAGTTCGATGACCGCGGCGGGGTCGATCCCCAAGTCCATTCCGAGCACACCCGCCGAGGTAACCGCCGCGTGGTTGTCGCAGATCCTTGGCGCCGAGGTGGATTCGGCGCAGAGCGCGCCCATCGGCACGGGCCAGACCGGTGCCACCTATCGGGTGTCGGTCACCTACCGCGAGAACACCGGACTTCCACAGACATTCGCGATCAAGCTACCGTCGCAGGACGACACCGTCCGTGACCGCGTCACCATCGGCTACCGTTCGGAGCACGCCTTCTACACCAAGGTGGCCGATCACGTTCAGATTCCGGTGCCGCGCTGCCACCACTGTGAGATCGATGGTGACGGAACAGATTTCGTGCTGCTCCTGGCGGACATGGCGCCCGCCGAACAAGGCGATCAGATCGCCGGGTGCACACCGGAGGAAGCCACGTTGGCCGTCCTGGCACTCGCCGATCTGCACGGGCCGACCTGGGCCGACCCGCAGTGGGCGAACTTCCCCGGTATCGCGATGCCCAAGCCGGAACCCGACTCCGCCAAAGGATTCGGTGATGTCGCCAAGATGGCGACCGACATCACCCTGGACAAGATCGGCGCGCGGCTGGACGCCGAGGACCACGACACCATGCGGGCGGCGATGTCGGTGGTCACCCCGTGGCTGCTGGCCGAACCGGACCGGTTCGCCATCCTGCACGGCGATTACCGCCTGGACAACATGCTGTTCGACCCCGACCGCACCCGGATCACCGTGGTGGACTGGCAGACCCTCGGATCCGGTCTGCCCGCCCGCGACCTGTCGTATTTCACCGCGACCAGCCTGGATCCGACCGTCCGGGCCGCCGCCGAAGCCGACCTGGTGACGGCCTACCATGACCGGCTGGTGTCGCATGGCGTCACCGGATACGATCGCGAAACCTGTTGGCAGGATTACCGGCTGGGCATGCTGCAGGCGCCGCTGATCACCGTGCTCGGCACCGCTTTCGCCAGCTCCACCGAGCGCGGAGACGACATGATGGTGGTGATGGCCCGACGCGGGTGTCAGGCGATCCGAGAGCTGGGCACGCTCGATCTGATCAGCGTCTGACCCAGCCCACCGCCTCCTCGACCGTGGCTACCGCGTGAGCGCCTGGCGGTAGTGGCGGTCGGTCCACCATCACCACCGGCACCCCCGCTGCCTCGGCGGCCCGCAGCTTGGGCTCGGTCATGGCGCCGCCGCTGTTCTTGGTCACCAACGCGTCGATCCGGTGCTCGCGCAGCAAGGCGAGCTCTCCGCCGTAGTCGTACGGGCCACGCGACAGCAGCAGTTGGTGATCGGCAGGCAGCGTGTCTGGATCCGGCGCAGTGACCGCACGGATCAGGAACCAGGCTTCGACGTCTTTGAAGGCCCGGGTACCGGAACGTCCGGTGGTCAGAAACACCCGTGAATAGCCTCTGTCCGCCACGGTTTCGGCGGCTTCGGTGTCCGATGCCACGACCATCGCGGTACCCGGCGACCAGGCCGGCCGGGCCAAGATCAAGTGCGGCAGACCGAGTTCGGCGCACACCTGCGCCGCATGTGCGGTGATGGTGGCCGCGAAGGGGTGGGTGGCATCGACAACTGCGTCCACCGCGGCATCTTGCAGCCACTGCCGCATGCCGTCCACTCCGCCGAACCCGCCGATACGCACCGGCCCGACCGGCAGCGCCGGATCCGGAACCCGCCCGGCCAGCGAGCTGATCACCTCGACCTGCGGATGCAGGGCCGCGGCCAGCGCGCGGGCCTCACCGGTGCCACCGAGCAGCAGGACTTTCATCAGTGGGTGGCTCCGCGGCGTCGCCCGGACGAGTACAGGTAGCTGTCGGAGAATCCCTGGGCGGCAAGCACGTCGCCGACGACGATCACCGCGGTTTTGGTCACCGAGGCGGCACGCATCTTCTCGGCGATGTCGGCCAGCGTGCCGCGCAACACGATCTCCTGCGGCCAGCTGGCGAATGCGACCACAGCGCAAGGGGTTTCGGGAAGATATCCACCGTCGATGAGTTGCGGGACGATGTTGTCGATCTGGGCGGCGGCCAAATGCAGCACCAACGTCGCTCCCGGCGCCGACAGCGTACGCAGGTCCTCCCCCTCGGGCATCGCGGTGGACAGCGTCGCCACCCGCGACAGGGTGACGGTCTGGGCCACGCCGGGGACGGTGAGCTCGCGGCCCAGCGCAGCGGCCACTGCGGCGAATGCCGGTACGCCCGGGACGATCTCGTATTCGATGTCCAGCTCGTCCAGGCGACGGCACTGCTCGGCCAGCGCACTGTAGATCGACGGGTCACCGGAATGCAGCCGCGCCACGTCCAGACCCGCGTTGTCCGCGGCGACCAACTCGTCGATGATCTGGTCGAGATTCAACGGTCCGGTGTCGACGACCTTGGCGTCGGACGGGCACAGCGCCAGTAGATCGTCGGGCATGATCGACCCGGCGTACAGGCACACCGGACAGCGGCCGACGAGTTTCGCACCACGCACGGTGATGAGGTCGGCGGCTCCCGGGCCGGCTCCGATGAAGTACACCGTCATCGCTTGACCACCGCCCACTGCGTGACCGGAAGGGCTGGACGCCAACCCGTGAATCCACCAATGGCACCGCCCTGGTAGTGCTGATAACGCCGCACCTCGCCGCCTTCCTTCGAATACCATTGCGCCACAACTGCTTCTGATTCCAACGTGACCGCATTGACGACCAGTCGCCCGCCTGAGGACAGACGCTCAAAGCAGGCCTGCAGCAAACCGGGCTGGGTCGCGCCTCCGCCGACGAAGATCGCCGCGGGTTCCGGCGCACCGTCAAGGGATTCGGGCGCGCCGCCGCGGACGTCCACCCGGACCCCGAACGCCGTGACGTTGCTCAGGATTCGGTCGCGCCGCTGCACATCGCGTTCGAACGCCACCGCCGAGCAACCCGGGGCGCTGCGTGACCATTCGATGGCGATGCTGCCCGAACCGGAGCCGACATCCCACAGCAGTTCCCCTGGCCGCGGCCCCAGCGCGGCCAGCGTGACCGCCCGGATGTACTGCTTGGTCAGCTGCCCGTCGTGGGCGAATGCGTCATCGGGGAGGGCCTGCGCCCGGCGTTCATCGGGACGGTATGTCACCGCGACCACGTTGAGGTCGTCGATGCCTGTCGGTGGTGCCGTCGCCCAGTCCCGGGCGGTGCCGTCGTGGCGCCGCTCCCCCGCACCGCCCAGCTGCTCCAGCACGGTCAATTCCGAGTCGCCCCTACCGGATTCGTTCAGCAGCCGGGCCAGCGTTGCCGGGGTCTGAGCGTCGCGGGACAGCACGATCGCGCGCCCACCACGGCGCACCGCGGTGTGCGGCACGGCGGTGACCAGGCTGATCACTTCGGTGTCGGGCACCGTCCAGGCCATCCGGGCGCAAGCCAGCGCCACACTCGACACATGCGGCAGCACCCGCACCCGCTGCGCACCGAACAATCGGATCAGCGTCGCGCCGATGCCGTGCAGCAGCGGGTCGCCGCTGGCCACCACGTGTACGTCGGTGTCACCGAAAAGCTCCGGCAGGGCAGGAAGCATCGGAGACGGCCACTCCCGGCGGTCGCGCGTCACACTGTCGTCGAGCAGTTGCAACTGTCGCGGAGCGCCGTACACGACGACGGCACGTGCCAGTTCGTCGCGTGAGGTCTGCGACAACCCGGCCATCCCGTCGGCCCCGATGCCGACGACGGTGATGGTCCCGCTCATCTGCGGTCTGATCTTCGCGCGCGCGCTCATCACCGCGGCATCCTGCGCCAGATCGGCCGTGGCACGAACCGGGTCACGAAGATCATCGGCCGGATCACCCACGGCACCCACACCGCGTGCTTGCCCTTGCGCAAGGCCTTGGCCGTGGCGTCGGCCACTTGAGCGGGTGTGCTGGAGAACGGTGCCGGGTCCATGCCCTCGGTCATCCGGCCGATCACAAATCCGGGCCGCACGATCAGCAGCTGCACCCCGGTTCCGTGCAGGGCATCGGTCAGCCCGGTGGCGAATGCGTCCAGGCCTGATTTGGCCGAACCGTAGACGTAGTTGGCGCGTCGGGCCCTGGCCCCGGCGATCGAGGAGAACACCACCAGCCGGCCTCGGTCCCGGGCACGCATGCGCTGGGCCAGCACGGTGAGCAGGCCGACCTGGGCCACGTAGTCGGTGTGTACGACGGCCACAGCATGGGCGGCGTCGACCTCGGCCCGGTCCTGATCTCCCAGCACCCCGAAGGCCAGCACCGCGGTGTCGATGGGTCCGTGTGCGGCCTCGATCGCGTCGACGACGTGGGCGTGGCCGGCAACGTCGTCGGCGTCGAACTCGGTGGTGTGGACGGCGGCGGCACCGGCCGCCCGCACCGCCGCGACCTGCTCGACGAGCTGATCGGTGCGGCGCGCGGCCAGCACGACAACCGCTTCGGAGGCGAGCCGGGCCGCGAGTTCGACACCGATCTCGCTGCGGCCACCGAAAATCACCACGACACGGGGATCCGTGCCAGCCGTGTCATCCATGGCAGCGATTATGTCCTGCGCTAGCGTGGACCCCGATGGCTACATCTCGTGGCAAGGCAACCACCAAGCTCACCAACGAGGCGCTGGCGTTCCTCACCGAACGTCACCTGGCGATGCTCACGACGCTGCGCTCGGACAATTCCCCGCACGTCGTGGCAGTGGGGTTCACCTTCGATCCCAAGACGCACATCGCGCGGGTCATCACCAACGGCGGCTCGCAGAAAGCCGTGAATGCGCATGAGCGCGGCATCGCGGTGCTCAGCCAGGTCGACGGGGCACGCTGGCTGTCGCTGGAGGGCAAGTCGACGGTGAGCAGCGAGCCCGACGCCGTCCGTGACGCCGAGCTGCGCTACGCCCAGCGCTACCGCACCCCGCGGGTGAACCCCCGTCGCGTGGTGATCGAGGTACGCATCGAGCGCGTGCTGGGGTCCTCGGAGCTGCTGGACCGCAGCGAGGGCTAACTCACCGGCACCACGACGAGATCGTGCGGCTGGTTGTTGACCGACTCCGCACCGTCGGCGGTGACCACGACGATGTCCTCGATCCGGGCGCCCCACTGGCCAGGGAAGTACACGCCGGGCTCCACGCTGAACGCCATCCCGGCCTCCAGCGGGAGATCGTTGCCGGCCACGATGTAGGGCTCCTCGTGCACCGACAGCCCGATCCCGTGCCCGGTGCGGTGGACGAACGCCTCGGCCAGTCCCTCGGCGGCCAACACGTCGCGGGCGGCGGCGTCGATCTGTTCGGCGGTCACGCCGGGACGCACGGCGGCAACGGCCGCCTGCTGGGCGCGCTGCAGCACCGCATAGCGACGCGCCACCTCGGGATCGGGCTCACCGATCGAGTAGGTGCGGGTCGAGTCGGAGTTGTAGCCGGGCTCGTACGGGCCGCCGATGTCGACGACCACGATGTCCCCGGCGCTCAGCTCGCGGTCGGAGCATTCGTGGTGGGGATCGGCACCGTTGGGACCCGAGCCGACGATGATGAACGCCACCTCTGAATGTCCTTCGGCGACAATGACTTCTGCGATGTCGGCGGCCACGTCGGCTTCGGTGCGGCCGGCCACCAGGAACTCCGGAACCCGGGCGTGCACGCGGTCGATCGCCGCGCCGGCCTTGCGCAGCGCGTCGACCTCGGCGGGGTCTTTGATCATCCGCAGGCGGCGCAGCACGTCGGTGGCCAGCACCGGAACCACGCCGAGCAGGTCAGCCAGGGGCAGCAGGTGCAGCGCGGGCATGGCGTCGGTCACCGCGACCGCGGCACCGGGTCCGCCGAGCGCATCGACCACCATCTGGTATGGATTCTCGCCGTCCACCCAATCCCGCACCGCCACACCCAGTTCGGTGGCGGCCGACTCACGCAGCGCAGCCAACTCCAGGCGCGGCACAACGATGGTGGGGTCCCCCTTCGCGGGCAACACCAGCGCCGTCAACCGCTCGAAGGTCTGCGCACGGGAGCCGACCAGGTACCGCAGGTCGTAGCCGGGGCTGATGACCAACCCGGCCAAACCGGCCTCACCCGCGGCTGCGGCGGCTGCGGAAAGTCGGTGGGCGTAGACATCGGTGCTGAATCGGCTGACGGTCATGGCATCGAGGCTAATCGGTGCCCGTCTACTACTGTCGCTGGAATGTTGCGCGATATCCGGGATCTCACCGACGATCCGGAGGCGTATGCCGCTGAGCTGCGCAGGCGTTGGGGCGGCCTGTTGAGTTACCGCTACCTCGGGCGCTCGTATTCCTCCATGGACCTGGGTCCGGTCGACGACACGGTGACGTTGCGCCGCGACATGCGCAACCCGGCAGGCGGTGTGCTGCTGGCCGTGCTGGGCATCTCGTCGCCGGACAGCGGTGGCGTGAGCGATCTGGAGGCCGTACCCAACCCGGTCATCCACTCCTGCCAGGTGCTGGACCCGGCCGCGGATGTCGCGCGCATCCGGGTCGACACCGAGGTACTCAAGCAAGGCAGGCAGCTGGCCTACAGCCGGTCGGTGATCGTCGACGCCGACAACCCGGAGCGGGTCATTGCGCTCACCGAGGGGCAGGGCATCTCGATCGGCACGCCCCCGGAAGGGCTGGAGAAGATGCCGGTCGACCCGATCGACATCATCGACGGGCCCGACCTGCCGTCGTTGTGGCAGGTGTTCGGCGGCCAGAAGCGATCTGACGGGCATTGGGCGCTGCCGGAACTGGCGGTCGAAATGGCCTCGCCGGACGCGGCGCTGCACATCGGCCCGCAGTTCGTGATCCTGGAAACTGCCGCAATGAAGGCAGCGGTTGCCGCCTCTGATACCGATGCGCTGCAAGGTATTTCGTCTCACGTAATGTTTCTGGCGCGCGGCAAGGCCGGACCGTTCCGTGTCGACACGCAGCTGCTGGCTGGTGCGAGCGGCACCATGGCGGTGCGGGCCACCTTGTACGACGAGGGTGCCGGCAACAAAGCCGTCACCGCTGCCTCATATGTGTTCGGGAGGATCCAGTGAACGACCCGGTTCTGCTGCTCGACGGTGCCAGCATGTGGTTCCGCTCGTACTTCGGTGTGCCGTCGTCGATCAAGGCACCCGACGGCAGACCGGTGAACGCGGTACGCGGATTCCTGGACTCGATCGCCACGTTGGTCACCCGGGAGCGGCCGCGTCGGCTGGTGGTGTGCCGCGACGATGACTGGCGGCCGCAGTGGCGGGTCGACCTGGTGCCGTCGTACAAGGCACATCGGGTGGAGCAACCCCAGCCTGACGGACTCCCCGATGTCGAAGAGGTTCCCGACGACCTCACCCCCCAGGTCGAGATGATCATGGATTTGCTCGACGCGTTCGGCATCGTGACCGCCGGGGCGCCCGGGTTCGAAGCCGACGACGTGCTCGGCACGCTGGCCACGCGCGAGCAGCACGATCCGGTGGTGGTCGTCAGCGGGGACCGTGACCTACTGCAACTGGTGCGCGACGAGCCGGCGCCTGCCGTGCGTGTGCTCTACATCGGCCGTGGACTGGCCAAGGCGACGAAGTTCGGCCCGGCGGAGGTCTCCGAGACCTACGGTGTGCCCGTCGACCGGGCCGGGCCGGCATATGCCGAGCTGGCCCTGCTGCGCGGTGACCCGTCCGACGGACTGCCCGGGGTGCCCGGGATCGGCGAGAAGACGGCCGCGACGCTGCTGGCCCAACACGGCTCGCTGCGGGGTATCCAGGCGGCCGCCGAGGACCCGAAATCGTCACTGTCCAAAGCGCACCGGGCCAAACTGCTGGCCGCCGCCGACTACGTGGCCGCCGCCGAACCGGTGGTCCGGGTGGCCACGGATGCGCCGGTGACACTGTCCGGTGCGACCGATGCGCTGCCGCTGGCCGCCAAGGACCCGGCGCGGGTCGCCGAACTTGCCGCGGCGTACGGGGTGGCCTCCTCGATCAGCCGGTTGCAGTCGGCCCTGGACCTACTGCCCAACCCCTAGCCCGGCGGCGGGACCGCAGGGCTACCGGGGTCGACCGACCTCGTAGGTGCCCTTGTCGTCCTTGAACGTCACCGTGACCTTGCGCTTGGTGCCGTCGATGGTGACCTCGCAGTCGAAGGTCGAATCCTTCTTGACCGTCGGGTTCTCACCGTCGTTGCACTTGACGCCGGTGACCTTCGTCGCGCCGTAGCCATTGGTCTTGTCGGTCAGGATCTGCTCGACGCCGCTCTGTGCCTTGTTGATGTCGAGCTTGGTCGTCATCGCCCAGCCCGGCAGCCAGAACGCGGTCACCGCGAGGATGACCAGCAAGAGACCCACCAGGCCGCCGACGATGCCGCCGACCATCGCCAGCGAGCGCTTGGAGCCCGCCTCGGCACCCGGCATACCGTATTGCCCGAACTGGCCGGGAGTGCCGTACGGGCCCGGCTGGCCGTATGGCCCCGGCTGACCGAACTGCGGGGGCTGGCCGGGTTGGCCGTACTGCGGCTGCTGACCGTAGCCCGGAACCTGGCCGTACTGCGGCTGGCCCGGAGCCGGGTACGCCTGCTGGCCGTACTGCTCGGTTCCCGGGTACTGCGGCTGCTGGGGCTGCGAGTAATCCGGCTGCTGCACGCCTTGGGCAGGCGGTTGGTACGACGGATACTGCTGCGGCGTGTATGCCGGCGGCTGCCAGGCCGGAGCTTGAGGCGTGGGGTCCTCGGATGCGGGGGTGGGCGGTTGCCACGCCTCGGCACCCTGCGCCTGGTCCCCTCCGGGCTCAGGCTGCTGACCGGGCCATTGCTGTCCCTGGTCAGGTCCCTGCGGTCCGCTCATGGTTCTCCTTGATCCTGTTCGGGTGTAGCCAAAAACACCCTACCCCGCATCAACAGCAACAACGCCGCGACGAACATCGTTGACGGCGCGTTTCGCGGTATTGCGCAGCGCGGGCGTGGGCGCGGCGTTGCGCACCTGGTCGAGCAGATCGAGTACCTGCCGGCACCACCGGACGAAATCGCCGGCCGACAGCGCCGAACCTGAACCGCCGACATCGGAGGCCGCGAGCGCGGCGCCCAGGTCACCGGTGGTAGCCCAGCGATAGACCGCGGTGACGAAACCCTCGTCGGGTTCGCGGCCGGGAGCCAACCGGTGCCGCTGTTCGTCACCTCGCAGGTCCGCCGACACTCGCCGGGTCTGGGCCAGTGCGCGGCGCAGGCCCGCGGTGGGAATGTCGACTCCCACGGTGCCGCCCGCGGTGTCCCCGCGCGATTCGAAGAGCACAGCGGACAGCACGCCTGCCAGTTCGGCGGGCTGCAAACCGTCCCACACCCCGGCACGCAGACACTCGGCCACCAACAGGTCGCTCTCGCTGTAGATGCGGGCCAGCAACCGGCCGGCATCGGTGACCTTGAGATCCGGCTTGGATTCGCCCTCGTTGTGCACTCCGACGAAGCCGCGTTCGCTGAGCAGCGCCACGATCCGGTCGAAGGTGCGTGCCAGCGAGTTCGTCGCCGCGTTCACCTTCTGCTGGATCTGGGCGTTGTCGCGCTCGATGCGCAGATAGCGTTCGGCGATCCTGGCCTGAGCCTCACGGTCCGGTAGTTGGTGCGCCGGGTGACTGCGCAGCTGTTCACGCAGTCCGGCAAGCTCGGGGTCGACATCTCGTTCCGGGGCCGGGGCGCCCCGGGTCGCGCGCTTGGAAGGCACCGAAAGTTCGGCGGCGGCCGACCGCAACGCCGAAGCCAGGTCCCGGCGTACGCGGGGCTGCCGATGTTCGACGCGCTTGGGCAGGGTCATCGTTCCCAGCGGGGCCGAGGCCCCCGAGTAGTCGGCTGACGAAATCCGGCCGGCCCAACGATGTTCGGTGAGCACCAGCGGCCGGGGATCGTCGCTGTCGCGTTGGGCAGGTTCCAGCACCACTGCCAGTCCGCCGCGGCGGCCGTGGGTGATGGTGATGATGTCGCCGCGCCGCAACGCGGCCAAGGCGTCGGTGGCGGCCCTGCGCCGCTGCAGCCTCGATGCCCGCGACTGCGCGCGTTCGCGTTCACCGATCTTGGTCCGCAACCGGACGTATTGAAGGATGGGCGGCTCAGTCCACGGCTCCTCGCGCGAGCGCTCGTCGGCCCCACCGAGTTCGGCGGCCAGCTCGCCCATCATCCGCTCGCCGCGCGCGATCCCCCGCACCAACCCGACCACCGACCGGTCCGCCTGGTACTGGGCGAAGGAACGCTCCAGCAGTTTGTGGGCCTGTTCGGGACCCATCTGCTGCACCAGGTTGATGGTCATGTTGTAACTCGGGGCGAACGAGCTGCGCAGCGGAAAGGTTCGGGTGGAGGCCAGCCCGGCGACCTCGGCGGGTTCGGCGTTGCTGTCGTCGGGCCGCCACAGCACCACGGCATGACCTTCGACGTCGATGCCGCGGCGGCCTGCGCGCCCGGTCAGCTGTGTGTACTCCCCCGGCGTCAACGGGACATGCTGCTCGCCGTTGAACTTCACCAGCCGCTCGAGTACCACGGTGCGGGCGGGCATGTTGATGCCGAGTGCCAGGGTCTCGGTGGCGAACACCGCCTTGACCAGGCCTGCGGTGAACAGCTCTTCCACGGTGTGCCGGAACACCGGAAGCATGCCGGCGTGGTGGGCGGCCAGCCCGCGCAGCAGGCCTTCGCGCCACTGGTGGTAATCGAGGACGATGAGATCGGATTCGGCCAGGTCGGCGCAGCGACGCTCGACGATATCGGCGATCCGGGCGCGCTCTTCGTCGGTGGTCAGCCGCAGCGGCGCCCGCAGGCACTGTTGGACCGCCGCATCGCAACCGGCACGCGAGAACACGAAAGTGATGGCGGGCAGCAGCCCAGCGGCGTCGAGGGTGGCGATGACGTCGGGCCGGCTGGGCGGGCGGTACAGGTGCGGGCGGCCTCCGGTGCCACGTCCACGGCCCCGCCCGCGCGGTTGCCAGTCGGCCAGTCGATCGGCCTCGCGGCGATGGCTGATGTGACGCAACAGCTCCGGGTCGACGAGCGAGCTGTGGGTGCCCTCGAACAGGTCGAACAGCCGACGGCCGACCAGCATGTGCTGCGACAGTGGCACCGGCCGGTGTTCGTCGACGACGACGGTGGTGTCGCCGCGGACGGTCTGGATCCAGCCGCCGAACTCCTCGGCATTGCTGACTGTCGCCGACAGGCTGACCAGCAGCACGTCCTCGGGCAGGTGCAGGATGACCTCTTCCCACACCGCACCGCGCATCCGGTCGGCCAGGAAATGCACCTCATCCATCACCACATAGGAAAGTCCTTGCAGTGCAGGCGAATTCGCATACAACATGTTGCGCAGCACTTCGGTGGTCATCACCACGATGTCGGCGTCACCGTTGACCGACTGGTCGCCGGTGAGCAGCCCGATCTTTTCCGCGCCGTAGCGAGCCACCAGATCGTTGTGCTTCTGGTTGCTCAGCGCCTTGATCGGTGTGGTGTAGAAGCATTTGCCGCCCGCCGCCAGCGCCAGGTGCACCGCGAACTCACCGACCACCGTCTTGCCGGCCCCGGTCGGTGCGCACACCAATACGCCGTGGCCGTTTTCCAGTGCGCGGCACGCTCGCAGCTGGAAATCGTCGAGGGCGAACGGATATTCGGCGGTGAACCTGGTCAGCTCAACGCCGGGTCGGTCACCCGAATCAGGTGGCATCGTCGTCGATGTCGATCCTTGCCGCCCCCAAATCCGGCTCTGTCACCGGTTCGGGCCGTCCAATCGATTCCGCCGTCGGGATCGGCGCGGCCTCATCCTCGGGCACCTCCAGCGCCGCGCGCCGGGCCTTGCGTTTGTCGTTGACCCGCGCGATCTGGATGGCGAACTCGAGCAGGAGGCTGAGCGCGCAGGCCAGCGCCAGCATGGTGAACGGGTCAGAGCCCGGCGTGGCGAACGCCGCGAACACGAACAGGCCGAAGATCAGTCCGCGGCGCCAGACCTTGAGCCGCTCATAGCTGAGCATGCCGACCAGGTTGAGCATGATGATCAGAAGTGGGAACTCGAAGCTGATGCCGAACACCAGCAACAGGTTGATCAAGAACCCGAAGTATTGCTCACCCGACAGCGCGGTGACCTGCACATCGCTGCCGACCGTGAGCAGGAAGCCCAGCGCGGTCGCCAGGACCACGTAGGCCAGGATGGCACCCGCGATGAACAGCACCGCGCCGACACCGACGAACGCCATCGCGAAGCGGCGTTCCTTCTTGTACAAGCCTGGGGTGATGAACGCCCACAACTGGTAGAGCCATACCGGGCAGGCCAGCACCAACCCGGTGGCCAGCGCCACCTTCAGGCGCAGCATGAACTGGTCGAACGGGCCGGTGGCCAGTAGTCGGCATTCACCGTCGGGTGCGATGGTCGCCCGCGCCGAGTCAGGTAGCGCGCAGTACGGGCCGCGCAGCCATTCCCCCAGACTGTTCAGGCCGAAAAAGCCGTTGGTGTACCAGAGGAAGCCGAAGATTGTCGTCAGGACAACGGCGAGCACGCTGATCAACAGACGATTGCGCAGCTCGTGTAGGTGGTCGACCAACGACATCGTGCCGTCGGGATTGACCCGGGAACGGCGGCGACGGGGATCGAGTTTCTTGATGAATCCGGAGGTCACGGGCGTGTTCTAGCGGCCTGGTCGTAGACACGGCACGTCCATCGCGGGCGATGGCCGCGATGAGGTGCCGGACCGGTCAGGCCGTGTGGCGGTCCGGAGACTGCTCGGGAGCCGGAGCGTCGACCCGCTCGGAGGCGATCGGCTTGGCCGGCGGGGCCTCGGCCGAGGAGGAGGAATCCGACTGCATCTCCTTGATCTCCGACTTGAAGATCCTCATCGACTTGCCCAGCGACCGCGCGGCATCCGGCAGCTTCTTGGCGCCGAAAAGCAGCACGAACACCGCGATGACAATGACCCAGTGCCAGGGTTGTAGACCACCCAATTTGGTTACCTCCAGACGTCCGTGCCGAGTCTACCCGCGTGCGTCGTCGGCGTCGTAGACACGCAGCGCCTCAGCGGCCGCGTCACGCACGCGCTGCGCCAACGACTGCGGGGCCAACACCGTGACCGCCGAGCCGAAACCGAGGACGAACCTGGCCATCCACTCGTCGGAGGCGTAGGTCATCGCCGCTTCGAAGGCTCCGCCGGGCAGTTCGTTGACCACCCGCAGCGGGTAATAGTCGAACACCCACGCCGCAGTCGCATCAACCAGCAGGCTGGCCGACGGCAGCGCCGGATCGGCGTCGAACAATGACGTGTCGGGGCCGGCCTGCACCGCCGGTGGCGGCGGTTCCGACGCCTCGTCGAGCACCTGTGCGTCGACGATGCGGTCGAAACGGAACAACCGCACCGCCTCGGCAGTGCGGCACCACGCCTCCAGATAGCTGTTGTCGCCCACGAGTGCGACCCGGATCGGATCGACAGTGCGACGGCTCAACGAGTCCCGCGACGCCGAGTAGTACTCCAGTGTCACCGCCCGCCCGTCGCGCACCGCAGCCCGCACGGCAGCGGCGGCGACGCTCTCGGACGGCGCCGGCTCGTCGACGGCCGCCAGCTTGCTGCCGGCGGCGGATTCGATCTTGGCGATCGCGCTGCGTGCGGCCTCCGGATCGACCATGCCGGGCACATCGACCAAAGCCCGCAACGCGACCAAGATGCCGGTGGCCTCGGTAGAGGTCAACCGCAGCGGGCGATCCACGCCGGCACTGAACGTGACTTCGACGGTGTCACCCTCGAAATCGAAGTCGATGAGATCGCCGGGGCTGTATCCGGGCAGCCCACACATCCACAACTGCCGTAGGTCGTCGTCGAGCTGCTTGGGGGTCACCCCCAGCGCCCCGGCCGCCTCCGCGCGCGTGACCTTCGGGTTCGACTGGAAGTACGGCACCATGTTCAGCATCCGGACCAGCCGGGTCGACACCTGGCTCATGCGCGGCCCGCCTGCGCCCGCAACCGCACCAACACGTCCTCGCGCAGCGATTGCGGTGCCAGCGCCACGGCGTCGGCCCCGTAACTCGCGATCTCTCTGGCCAATCTGTCGTATCCCCCGACGTCGACGGTGATCTCCTCCCCGGTGCGACCGGCCAGCGTTCGCGCCTGGGTCGCGGTGGCCTGGCGCCGCAAGGCGGTGGCCCGCCCGTCAGCCACCCAGACCCGGGCCTGCTCCCCGGTCGGCGACTCGGCAACGACGCGCTCGACGACCTCGCGCAGGTTGACGCCGTCGGGTTTCTGCACGGCACCGGCCTCGCCGATCGCGGCGACCGCCTCACCGAGCCGGGACAGCCGGAAGGTACGGGTGTCGTCACGGAGCCGGTCATGACCTACGAGGTACCAACGACCCCGATGCGTCACCACTCCCCACGGTTCGACGGTGCGCGTGGTGTAGGGATCGCTGCGCGAATAGCGATGGTCGAACTGCACCACCCGGCCGGTGTCGATGGCCGACAGCAAGGTTCCCAGCACCTTCTCCGAACCCCGGATGCCGGGTAACACCGCGGTGGTGGTGATCGCGACCGCCGGATCACCACCCTCGACGTCCACACCGGCCGCCCGCAACTTGAGCACCGCCCCCTGGGTCGCGGTGATCAACTCCGGTGACTGCCACAGCTGCGTGGCCACCGCGACGGCAGCGGCCTCGTCGGTGGTCAGCTCGACGGCCGGAAGCGCGTACGCCTCGCGGTTGATCCGATACCCCTCGGTGGGATCGAACTTCGACACCCGGCCGGTCTCCAGCGGAATTCCCAGATCGCGCAATTCGTTCTTGTCGCGCTCGAACATTCGCGAGAACGCCTCGTCACTGGCGCTGTCGTCGTAGCCCTGGACGATCTTGCGGATCTTTTCTGCCGGCAGAAAACGATCGGTGGACAGCAGGGCGATGACAAGGTTCATCAACCGCTCGACTTTGGATACCGCCACGAGATGAAAGCTTAGAGCTCACATGCTGGCGATCAGGCGCTTGACCCGCTCATCGACCGACCGGAACGGATCCTTGCACAGCACGGTGCGTTGGGCTTGATCGTTGAGCTTGAGGTGCACCCAGTCGACGGTGAAGTCCCGGCCCGCTTCCTGTGCGGCGCTGATGAACTCGCCGCGTAGCTTGGCTCGGGTGGTCTGCGGCGGGGTGTCGACCGCGGCGTCGATGTCCTCGTCGGTGGTGATGCGAGCGGCCAGTCCTTTGCGCTGCAGCAGGTCGAAGACCCCGCGACCACGCTTGATGTCGTGGTAGGCCAGATCCAGCTGGCTGATCTTCGGGTCCGACAGCTCCATGTTGTAGCGATCCTGGTAGCGCTGGAACAGCTTGCGCTTGATCACCCAGTCGATCTCGGTGTCGACCTTGGCGAAGTCCTGGCTCTCGACCGCGTCCAGTTGGCGGCCCCACAGATCGACCACCTGCTCTATCTGGCTGCTCGGCTCACGGGTCTGCAAATACTCCACGGCCCGGCTGTAGTACTCGCGCTGGATATCCAGTGCGCTGGCCTGCCGCCCGCCGGCCAGCCGGACCGGGCGCCGCCCGGTGAGGTCGTGGCTCACCTCGCGGATGGCCCGGATCGGGTTGTCGAGGGAGAAGTCGCGGAACGGGACGCCGGCCTCGATCATCTCCAGCACCAGCGAGGCGGTACCCACCTTGAGCATCGTGGTGGCCTCGCACATGTTCGAGTCACCGACGATGACGTGCAGCCGACGGTATTTCTCGGCGTCGGCGTGCGGCTCGTCGCGGGTGTTGATGATCGGACGTGACCGGGTCGTCGCGCTGGAGACGCCCTCCCAGATGTGCTCGGCACGCTGGCTCAGGCAGTAGGTGGCGGCCTTGGGCGTCTGCAGCACCTTGCCCGCACCGCAGATGAGCTGGCGGGTGACCAGGAACGGAAGCAGCACATCGGAGATCCGGGAGAACTCACCGGCCCGCACGATCAGGTAGTTCTCGTGGCAGCCGTAGGAGTTGCCCGCCGAATCCGTGTTGTTCTTGAACAGGTAGATGTCCCCGCCGATGCCCTCGTCGGCGAGCCGCTGCTCGGCATCGATCAGCAGGTCTTCCAGGACGCGCTCGCCGGCGCGATCGTGGGTGACCAGCTGGGTCAGGTTGTCGCATTCGGCGGTCGCGTACTCGGGGTGGCTGCCCACGTCGAGATACAACCGCGCACCGTTGCGCAGGAACACGTTGGAACTGCGGCCCCACGACACCACCCGCCGGAACAGATAGCGGGCAACCTCGTCGGGGCTGAGCCGGCGATGGCCATGGAACGTGCAGGTCACACCGAATTCCGTCTCGATACCCATGATTCGTCGCTGCACGCTAACGAGCTTACGGGGTGGTTCACCGCAACGGTGGACAAGCGCGCGGTGACCGTGCGGCAAAATCTGCACATCGCGCAGATGCTCGGGCTGATCGGCACCGGCATCACCGATCCGAGCCGGGCCGACGTGGTGTGACCGGCTATGCGCCGACCACCCGCTGCGCGCGCGGACCGCCGGCCTCGACACCACTGGATCCGTCGCCCTCGGCCGCGACCGCGTGCGCATGGATTCCTTGGCCGGCTTCTGACGGAACAGCGCGTTCTCGTCCCGCCACAGGTTGACCAGGACGGCCACGATCTCCGGGTTGTCGGCCTTCCAGGCGGCCGACGCGCCGAAATAGGCATGCAGCTGGCGACTGCGTCGAGGCTGTCGTCGGCGACCACAGCCTGCGCGGTGATGCTGATGATGGGTCTGATCGTGATCGCGTTCCACCAGTACTGGTACCGCGTCACGGCGGCACTCATCTCCCTGTTCGGTTGGTTCGTGGCGCTGCGCGGGCTGGCCATGGCTGCCCGCATCTTCTTCCCGCTGCTGACCGCCATGGGCCTGTGGCTGACCTACGTCGGCCGGCGGCGCGAACACACGCCGGACGTCAGCGCCGTCACCGTGTGATCACCGCCGGCGGGCCGGCAATCTGGTCACCGCCGGCGGGCCGGCAATCTGATCACCGCAGGAAGGGCGAAGGCTGATGCTGGGTGATGCAGTGAATGCCACCGCCACGTTCGAACAGCGGACGGGCATCGACGCTGAGGACCCGGCGGCCCGGATATTGTTCGGCCAGTATCGCCGCTGCGTCCGCGTCCCTCGGATCGCCGAACGCACAGGCGATCACCCCGCCGTTGACCACCAGGTGATTGATGTAGCTGTAGTCGACGAACCCTCCGGCATCGGTCAACTGGTCGGGAGCGGGTAGCTCCACGATCTCCCACGGCCGCCCGGCGACATCGTGCGTCTGCTCAATCGCTGCCCGAATTTCCTTGCACACCAGGTGATCCGGATGTGAGGCCGCGCGTTGCGTATGCAGCATCAACCGCCCGGGCGCGGGGATCGCCGCCACGATGTCGACGTGCCCACGGGTGCCGAAGCGCTGCGAGTCGCGGGTCAGCCCGCGCGGCAGCCAGACCGCGTGGTCGGCACCGATGGTGCGGGCCAACTCGGCTTCCACATCGGCCTTGGTGGATCCGGGGTTGCGGCCGGGATCCAGTTGCACGGTTTCGGTGAGCAGGACGCTGCCCAGCCCGTCGGCCTGGATTCCGCCGCCCTCATTCACCAGGCGCGAATCGACCACCGGCACGCCAGACCAGTCAGCCACGGCGGCACCGATTTTCGAGTCCCGATCCCACTGCGCCCAATCCTGGGCCCCCCAACCGTTGAACACCCAGTCCACCGCAGCCACCGAGCCGTCCCCGGTATGCACGAAGGTGGGACCGATGTCGCGCATCCAGGCGTCGTTCAGCGGCGCCTCGACGATGTCGACAGCAGCGGACAGGTAGCGCCGGGCCGC
Source organism: Mycobacterium sp. DBP42 (assembly GCF_005924235.1). Lineage (NCBI taxonomy): Bacteria > Bacillati > Actinomycetota > Actinomycetes > Mycobacteriales > Mycobacteriaceae > Mycobacterium > Mycobacterium sp. DBP42. Next base: position 285,782 of record NZ_VCMY01000004.1, on the reverse strand, counting down.
GGCCATCTCGGCGGGATCCACCACCATCGTCACCGGCTCGAACTCCAGCACCGCGTGCGCGACTGCCGCCCAGGTGCTGCGCGCTTCGTGATGTTCGGCCGCGCTGTCGCCGAGCGAATAGCCTGCGGACGGGAACGCCATCCACACCCGATCCTGCGGTGCACTCTCGGCCGGCATCCGGTAGGTGGTCATTTCACGACCGCCGTGGCTTCGTGGCCGAGCCCATACGGATGCGCCACGTCGACGGGCGCGGTCAGCGCGGCGTAGGTGTCCGGCCGCCGGGTGAGCAGAAACGGGAACAGCTCCAGCCAGTCCCGGCGCTGATCCAGATCCAGATCGGCGACCAGCACAGCTTCTTCGTCACGAGGAGCCTGTACCAGCACCCGGCCGAACGGGTCGGAGATGAACGACGAGCCGTAGAAGCTGACCTTGCCCTCGTCACCGGTGCGGTTGGGCACCACCATGAACAGGCCGCTGCTGATGCCGTTGGCGACGATCACGTGCTGCCACAGCGGTTGGGTGTCGAAGGCCGGGAACACCGGTTCCGAACCGATGGCCGTCGGGTAGACGACAATCTCGGCACCGCCGAGTGAATAGCTGCGCGCCACTTCCGGGAACCATTCGTCCCAGCAGGTCGGCAGGCCGACGCGGGCACCAAGACCCTCCGGGTTGTACACCGGATAGGGGGCGGCCTCGCCGGTGGACGGTCCGGGACCCGGACGGAAATAGGTGTCTTCGTAGTAGCCGGCCGAGATCGGGATGTGCAGCTTGCGGGTGTGCCCGGCCAACTCCCCCGACGGGGTCACCAGGATTGCCGTGTTGAAGCCCAATCCGTCTTCGGCCGGCTCCTTTTCGTACAGAGAGGCGTGCACGAAGACGCCGTTGGCGCGGGCCGCCTCAGCGGCCAGGGCGAAGGTCGGACCTTCGGTGAGATCCTCCGCCGATGCGCCGGGATTCGATGCGGCCGGGGTATCCGCGGGGTACCGCAACAGGGTTATCTCCGGCAGGCAGACGAGCGCGGCACCGGCGCCGGCCGCGCGATCGATGCCGTTCCGCAGCACCTTGACCAGTTCGCCCGCATCGGGCCGCCACCGGTGCTGCACCAGCCCGACCCGCAGAAGGGGACGCGTCGAGTCGGCGCTTCGGGACAGCGACTCCGGCGCGGCGGCAGTCAGGGTGATCATCTGTCGTCTCCTAAAACGAATGGCGTTCGTTTTATTGTGACCCAGCTGACATCCGTTGTAAAGCACGACGTGAGGCGGCGGTCGACCCGGTTCGCTGCGCCGACGCCGGTGTTGGCGGCACCGCCGAAACCGTGGTCAACGGGATCGGTTGGGCGTGCCGACCCGCAGCGGCCACCCGAACTGGGCAGGCACGCCGTCGCTGAACGCGACGTGCGCAGGCGGCCCGTCGCACAGCCCGTCGAGGCCGACCGAGGCGAACAGTCCGGACTCATCGAACCCCAGCAGCTCGGCAGACCGTAACGACCAGGCCGGGTGCTCGTTGGGCACGTACCAGGTGCGTCCGGCATGGGCGACGTGTAAACCCCAGCGCGCAGTCAGAAAATGGTCGAGCTGCCCCGGCGTCAGAAGATCGCCCGCCTCCACCTCGATGCGGCTACGGGCCCGGCTTCGCGGCCAACGCACCGCCGTCGTGTAGACGTGCCGGTCCCCGGCCCGGTGGTACGACATCCGGGCCCACCGATAGCGGACTCCCAGCGCGGCACGGGCCGCAAGCACGACATCGACCCTCGGCGTGTCCAAGCTCAGGAACACGACGCCGCGACGCCCGGTGCGATCAACCGAGTACAACCGCACATTGGTCTCCAGGAAACTGCCGAGCAGTCCGGGCCCTTGGCCGAAGCCGGTGCCCGTCATCCGGAAGGCCACCACGCCGACGTAGCTCGCCCCGTCGAAGGTGTCAGGGGCGGTTCCGGCCGGAAAGAGGTGCGTGATTCGGCCCGGGGCAACCGGCCAGTGCAGAAAAGTCAGGTCGACCCAGTTCTGGCGCAGAATCCTGGCGCCGGTCAGCACTGGCGCTACGGGGCTGACCGGCTCGACCATCGCGGCTACTCAGCCGGTTCGGAATCCGAATCTGAAGCCGAATCTGGTTCAGGCAGAAGAGCTTCCAGTGCTGCCCCGGTGATCCGGCGGAAGCAGCGGCGCGGCCGCGTGGCGTCGAGAACCGCGACCTCGAGGGTTGCGGGTCCGAGTATGCGCGGCTCGGAGCCGTTGCCGCTCGCACTCAGTGCCTCGATCGCGATCTTGACCGCGGCGCCCAAGTCGGCATTCTCCGCGTACGACTCGTTCAATGCAGTGATGATCGGCTCGGTGGTTCCGCCCATCACCACGAAATGAGGCTCGTCGGCGATCGACCCGTCATAGGTGATCCGGTACAGCTCCGGAGCTTTCGTCTCGCCGTAGTGCGCCACCTCGGCCACACACAGTTCAACTTCGTAGGGCTTGGCCTGCTCGGTGAAGATCGTGCCCAGCGTCTGCGCATACACGTTGGCCAGCTGACGGCCGGTAACGTCGCGGCGGTCGTAGGCGTAGCCGCGGGTGTCGGCGAACTGGATACCGCCGCGCCGCAGATTGTCGAACTCGTTGAACCGGCCGACGGCAGCGAAACCGACCCGGTCATAGAGCTCGCTGACCTTCTGCAGCGACCGCGACGGGTTCTCCGCCACGAACAGCACGCCGCTGTCATAGGCCAGCGCCACCACGCTGCGACCGCGGGCAATGCCCTTGCGCGCCAATTCGGAACGCTCACGCATCGCCTGCTCGGGCGAGATGAAATACGGGAAGCTCATTTACCCCTCACCGCCCGTCCGGGTCCGGCGCGCGATGACCTCGCGGGCCAGCTCGGCGATGCGTTCCTCGGTGACCACCTCGGCGCCCTCGGCACCGATCGTCACCGCGGTCGGATAGATGCCGCGCACCAGATCGGGACCGCCGGTGGCCGAATCGTCGTCGGCTGCGTCGTAGAGCGACTCGACGGCCACCCGAAGCGCGGAATCCACATCCACCACTTGCGGATAGAGCTTCTTGATCGACGACTTGGCGAAGATCGAGCCGGAGCCCACCGACTGGTAACCCTCCTCCTCGATGTTCCAGCCGCCCGCGGCATCGAACGACACGATCTGACCCGCATTCTCGGCGTCGGGCGCGTCGGTATCGAAGCCCACCAGCAACGGGAGCGCCACGAAACCTTGTAGTGCCGCACCGAGATTGCCGCGCACCATGATCGCCAGCCGGTTCACCTTGCCGCCGAATGTCAGGGCGACACCCTCGAGCTTCTCGTAGTGCTCGAGTTCCACCGCGTATAGGCGAGCGAACTCGACCGCGATGGCAGCGGTGCCCGCGATGCCGGTCGCCGTGTAGTCGTCGGTGATGTAGACCTTCTGCACGTCGCGACCGGCGATCATGTTGCCCTGGGTAGCGCGGCGGTCACCGGCGATCAGTACGCCGCCGGGGTACTTGATCGCGACGATGGTCGTTCCGTGCGGCACCGCGTTGGTCGGGTTGATCGTGCCGTCGGCGACACGGTTACCCGGCAACAGTTCGGGGGCCTGTCGACGCAGCAGTTCAGAGAAGGACGACAGATCCATTGCTACAGAGGGAGTACCGGAGAGGGGTTGGGGCAGAGACAAGTTTTCGCGCCAGGTCACTGGCCGCCCTTTTGAACGTATGCGCGCACGAAGTCTTCTGCGTTCTCTTCCAGCACGTCGTCGATCTCATCGAGCAGATCGTCAGTCTCCTCGGCCAGCTTCTCGCGACGCTCCTGGCCGGCGGCCGATGCACCCGGGAGGTCGTCGTCCTCGCCGCCGCCACCGCCACGCTTGGTCTGCTCTTGAGCCATCGCTGCCTCCTGCAATTGTCATCGGTAGGGCTAACCGCCCAACCGGTCCTTCCACAGTACCGGTCGGCACCCGGATTGCCCGGGATAGCTCACCGCCGGAAATGGTCAGTTTGTGAGTTGCTCGACGAGTTCGGCGGCGCTGTCCACCGAGTCCAGCAGGGCGCCGACGTGCGCCTTGCTGCCGCGCAGTGGCTCCAGCGTCGGAATCCGAACGAGCGAATCGCCGCCGAGGTCGAAGATCACCGAGTCCCAGCTGGCCGCGGCGATATCCGAACCGAACCGGCGCAGGCATTCGCCCCGGAAGTACGCGCGGGTGTCGGTCGGCGGATTGTCCACCGCCTCGATCACCTGCTGTTCGGTGACCAGGCGCTTCATCGAACCGCGCGCGACCAGCCGGTTGTACAGGCCCTTGTCCAGCCGCACGTCGGAGTACTGCAGATCGACCAAGTGCAGCCGCGGCGCCTGCCAGCCCAAGTTCTCGCGCTGGCGGAATCCCTCCAGCAACCGCAGCTTGGCCGGCCAGTCCAGAATCTCGGCACATTCCATCGGATCGCGTTCGAGCAGGTCGAGCACGTGTGCCCAGGTCTCGACGACATGCGAGGCCCGCGGATCCGCGTCCTTGATGTCGACCAGTTTGGCCACCCGCTCCAGGTACACCCGCTGCAGCGCCAGGGCGGTCATCTCGCGACCGTCGGCCAGCGCCACCGTCGCGCGCAGCGACGGATCGCGGCTGATCACGTGCACCGCGTGCACCGGACGGGCCAGCGCCAGATCGGACAGATCGAGCCCGAACTGCGGGCCCTCTTCGATCAGGTCGAGCACCAGCGAGCTGGTGCCCACCTTGAGGTAGGTCGACGTCTCCGCCAGGTTGGCATCACCGATGATGACGTGCAGCCGCCGGTACTTGTCAGCGTCGGCATGTGGCTCGTCACGGGTGTTGATGATGCCGCGTTTGAGCGTGGTCTCCAGGCCGACCTCGACCTCGATGTAGTCGGCCCGCTGGGACAACTGGAAGCCGGGGTCGTCGCCGGAGGGTCCGATGCCGACGCGGCCCGAGCCGGTCACCACCTGCCGGGACACCAGGAACGGCGTGAACCCGGCGATCACCGCGGAGAACGGCGTCTGCCGGCTCATCAGGTAGTTCTCGTGCGACCCGTAGGAGGCTCCCTTGCCGTCCACGTTGTTCTTGTACAGCTGCAGTTTGACCGCGCCGGGCACGCTTGCGACGTGGCGAGCCGCGGCCTCCATCACCCGCTCACCGGCCTTGTCCCAGATGACCGCATCCATCGGATCGGTGCACTCGGGTGCCGAGTACTCCGGGTGCGCATGGTCCACATACAGCCGGGCACCGTTGGTGAGGATCATGTTGGCCGCGCCCACCTCGTCGGCATCGACGATCGGGGCCGGTCCGGACGCCCGCGACAGGTCGAAGCCGCGGGCGTCGCGCAGCGGGCTTTCGACCTCGTAGTCCCACCGGGTGCGCTTGCCGCGCTGGATGCCGGCGGCCGCCGCATATGCCAGCACCGCCTGAGTCGAGGTCAGGATCGGATTGGCGGTCGGATCGGACGGCGATGAGATGCCGTATTCGACCTCTGTTCCGATAATCCGTTGCATGGGGCCAGCCTAGGTGACGGCGTCTGTACTCCGAGCCGCCAGGTATTCCGGCCGAGGCTTCGGGGCGGCGAACGGCTCGGTCAGCGCGTTGTCCACCGAGTTGAACACCAGGAAGACATTCGACCTCGGCAGGGGTGTGATGTTGGACCCCGAGCCGTGCAGCAGATTCGCGTCGAACCACAGTGCGGTTCCGGGCGGACCGGTGAACTGGTGGATGTCGTGCTCGTCGACGGCCTTGGTCAGGGTCGTCTCGTCGGGCACGCCGATGTTCTGCGCCACCAGAGAGGTGTCGTGATTGTCCTCAGGCGTGGCACCGACGCACGGATAGAACGTGCGATGCGACCCCGGAATCACCATCAGCGACCCGTTGTACGGGTAGTTCTCGGTAAGCGCGATCGAGCACGAGACGGCACGGATCGCCGGCATTCCGTCCTCGGCATGCCAGGTCTCGAAGTCCGAATGCCAGTAGAACCCGTTCCCGGTGAACCCCGGCATGAGGTTGATCCGCGCCTGGTGGATGTACACATCGCCGCCGAGCAGCTGACGCGCGACCGGCAATACCGTGTCCAGCCGGACCACCTTGGCCACCAGGTCGCTCAGCAGATGCGGTTCGAAGATGGACCGGATCGTGCCGCCGGGCTCACGGATCACCCGCGGATCATCAGTGTCGAGATCCGCTGCGATCCGGTCGAGTTCGTGCCGCAGCGGCGGCAGCCAATCGTCCGACACCGTCTCGGGCGCAACGAGATAGCCGTAGTCGGAGAAGCCGTCGAGATGGGGCTGACTCAGCGGGCCATCGGCCACGCTGCCCCACACCACCGGCTCGTGGCGCGGTATCGGCTCGATCGCATGCTCCAGCCGCGTCGGGTACCGATCGTCGGTCACTGCACTCATCACCGATAGTTCGGTGTCCTGCTGTGCCGTCATGCGACCGACTGCGGCGCCGGGTAAACGCCGTTCTCGTCATGCACCTCCCGCCCGGTAACCGGCGGGTTGAAGACGCACAACATCCGGAGCTGTTCATCGCACGTGACGCGGTGGCGGTCGTGGTTGTTGAGCAGATACATGGTTCCGTCGGCCAGCGGATACTGCTGCCCGGTCTCCAGATCGGTCAGCGTGCCGGTGCCCTCGATCACCCACACCGCCTCGACGTGATGCTGGTAGTGGAACTCGTTGACCGAACCGGCTTCGATGGTGGTCTCGTGGAACGAGAAACCGACGCCGTCGCCAGCCAAGATGATGCGCTTGGAGCGCCAGGTGGCATCGGCCACATCACGGTCGGTCCCGGTGATCTCGGCAGTGGTGCGAACAATCATGTCAATGTCTCCCTCAGGCCAGCGTGACGGCGACAGACTCGGCAAGAATGTCGAGCCCCTCGGACAACTCGGCGGGCGAAGCCGTCAGCGGCGGTAGCAGTTTGACCACTTCGTCGGAAGGTCCGCTGGTCTCCATCAGGGCACCACGGTCGAACGCCGCCCGGCACACCTGCCCGGCCAGTTCCGTCTGGTCGAACTTGAGGCCCTGGGCCAATCCGCGGCCACGAGCGGTCACACCGTCGTGAGCGGCCGCGATCTCGTCGAGGCGGCCCCGCGTCAGCTCAGACTTCGCCACCGTCTCGGCACTGAATTCGTCGTTCTGCCAATACGTCTCAAGCGCCGCGGTGGCGGTGACGAACGCCGGGTTGTGGCCACGGAAGGTTCCGTTGTGCTCCCCCGGTGTCCACACATCGAGGTCGCGGCGGAACAGCGTAAGCGCCATCGGCAGGCCGTAGCCGCTGACCGACTTCGATATCGTGACGATATCGGGCACGATGCCGGCCGCCTCGAAGCTGAAGAACGGCCCGGTCCTGCCACACCCCATCTGGACGTCGTCGACGATCAGCAAGATGTCGCGTTTACGGCACAACTCGGCCAGTGCACGCAGCCATTCGATCCGCGCGACGTTCAGACCGCCCTCACCCTGGACGGTTTCGACGATCACCGCGGCGGGCCGGTTCAGCCCGCTGCCCGAATCGTCGAGCACGCGCTCGAACCACTGGAAGTCCTCGGTGACCCCGCCGAAATAGTTGTCGTACGGCATCGGGGTGGCGTGCACCAGCGGGATGCCCGCCCCGGCTCGCTTCATCGAGTTGCCGGTCACCGACAACGCACCCAGCGTCATGCCGTGAAATGCGTTGGTAAAGCTGATAACCGACTCGCGGCCGGTCACCTTCCGGGCCAGCTTGAGCGCCGATTCCACCGAGTTCGCGCCGGTGGGGCCGGGGAACTGGACCTTGTAGTCCAGCCCGCGCGGGCGCAGGATCAGCTGTTCGAAGGTCTCCAGGAACTTCTGCTTGGCCGCAGTGGCCATGTCCAGCGAGTGGACGATTCCGTCGGAGGCCAGGTATTCGAGCAACGGCTCCTTCAGCGCGGGGTTGTTGTGGCCGTAGTTCAGCGCACCCGCCCCGGCGAAGAAGTCGATGTAGGTACGGCCCGCCGTGTCGGTCACCCAGCAGCCGGCCGCACGGTTCATGACGGTGGGCCAGCTGCGGCAATAGCTGCGGACCTCGGACTCGACCGAGCTGAACACGTCGGGAAGGTCAGACTCGGTCAACGGAGCTGTCGTAGCGAGCAGCAAGGGATAATCCTTCCAATCGAATCAAACTAGTTATCAGATAACTGATTTCAGCGCGAGAGCGGAGTGGTGATGGGCCCCATCCGCAGAATCGGCTCATCCTCGTGCGCCCCGTCGGCGTCGAGGAGGTTGCGCTCGAAGTGCGGGTCCTCGACGAGCGGGACACCGTGCCGGCGCGCGAAGGCCCCGAAGAACGCGCGTGAGGCTGCGTTGCCTGGCGCCACCGTCGCCTCGACGGTGATCGGGCGGCCGTCGCGCTGTGTGCGGACCCGGTGCACGAGTGCGTCGAGCATCGTGGAGGCCAGTCCCCCGCCCTGGGCCGAGGGGGCCACGGCGACCTGCCAGACGAACAGGACGTCCGGCCGTGGCGGCGGGTGGTAGCCCGTGATGAATCCGTGCAGCTCACCGTCGCGCTCGGCCACGATTGACGACGCAGCAAAATCGGTTGCCAGCAACAGATAGGCGTAGGTGGAATTCACATCCAGCACCCCGGTCGCTTCGGCGAGGTCACGGATGCCAATCGCATCGGTACCCCGCGGGGCGCGCAGGAATTCTTCCCGGGAATGGCGTCCCGGAACGCTTTCTAAAACACGCATATCGAGTTAAAAGTCACCACCGAACTTCTCAGCGATCATCGTCAGTTTCAAGCCATCGGTGCCCTCGACGTAAGCACACCGCAGTGCCGGGATCAAGCGCCGACACCGCGTCAGGACCGATATTCCGTCTGCATTCACCTGCTTTGACCTGCATTAACTTCGCGATTCGTCAATCTCAGAAAATTGTTAGCGCTGTTATCTGATCGTTACATTGGCGCGCGTGTACCACCCTCGCAGCACCGGGTGCCTCGGGTCACCACCGGCGATCGCGCCGGCAAAACCGACCGCGCGCGCCCGGCATTTGTCCAGTCACCGAGCCACTCAGAAATTCCAATCAAGTTTTAATAATCGCTGGCAGGCGCATTCCCGATAGGGCGCGGGAATGCACATGGCCTTTTCCCTCACCTCATTCTCTTCAGTCTCCGCGCTGTGGTCCGGGCAACACCATGGGATCCGTGGGCAGCAGAGTGAGACCCACGACACACTGCACCGATCTCGGCACCAGTGCTTGCCGAAGCAGTGATTGCTTGGTGCAGTATTCGAGGTGACGTCAAAATTCGCCGACCACGTCGAGGCCGAACGCTGGTTCTTGGCCAACGGGTTACCCGCGGTGCTGCGTCCCGGCGCGCTGGTGCGGTCGGTGTGGGCCCGGTCCGCGCCGGCCCTGGCCGCCTACGCATGGGTGACGTTGAGCTCGGTGCTGGTGGTCGCAGTGACCGGCAAGCACACCATTGCCATCGACGGCAGCCCCACACGCACCGAGTGGTTTGTGCTTGCGGTGCTGTTGCTGGTGTTGCCCATCGCCGCGATCATCGGCTGGGCGGTCGCGCGGCTCGGGACCTCACGCAGTGCCGGAGCGGCCTCCACGGTGGCCGTGCTGCTGACCGTGGCCAGTGGGTTCTACGGTGGGATGACCGCCCGTAGCGGCGTCAACCTCGTCATCGAATTGCTGGTCATTGCGGCGGTATTGCTTTGCACTGCAACAGGAATCGGATCGATAATGAGTTTCGCGGCCCAGGTGACGATCTCGAACCTGGCATCGGTGGGCAGCCTGTTCGTCCGGGCACTGCCGGTGGTCCTGCTGACGGTGTTGGTGTTCTTCAACACCTACGTGTGGGTGATGGCATCGACGTTGAGCCGGACCCGCCTCTGGCTGGCGCTGGCGTTCCTCTTCGCGGTCGCCACGGTGTTCCTGGGCTCCAGCACGCTGGAGCGAGTGCGGCCGATCCTTCGGCCCGATGCCAAAGAACCCGAAGACGACGGGCGCCTGAGCGGCACACCGTTCGCCGACATGGCCGATCGGCCGCGCCGGGTAGGGCTGTCGAAGCCCGAACGACTCAATGTGGTGTTCGTGCTCTTACTCTCGCAAATAGTGCAGATCTTGACCGTCGCCATCGTCACGGCACTGATCTTCTTCGTGCTGGGCCTGATCGTGCTCAGCCCCGAACTGCTGGCCGCCTGGACCCGCAACGGGTCCGCAGATGGCCAACTGCTGGGAATGACGTTCCCGGTTCCTCAGGCGCTGATCCAGACCACCATGTTCCTGGCCGCATTGACGTTCATGTACCTGAGCGCCAGGGCGGTCTCGGACGTCGAGCAGCGGAACCGGTTCTTCGACCCACTGCTCGACGACCTACGACTGACCCTCGTGGCGCGCGACCGGTACCGCACCCACACGGCGCAACCCTGAGGGCTCGAAGCGGGTAGCCCGAGACACCGCCTACAGGTACTGCCCCAGGTTGGATTCGGTGTCAATCGCGCGACTGGCCGACGAGCTCTTGCCGGTGACGAGGGTGCGGATGTAGACGATCCGCTCGCCCTTCTTGCCCGAGATCCGCGCCCAGTCATCGGGATTGGTGGTGTTGGGCAGGTCCTCGTTCTCGGCGAACTCGTCGACGATCGAATCCAGCAGGTGCTGAATGCGCAGGCCGGGCTGACCGGTCTCCAGGACGCTCTTGATGGCGTTCTTCTTCGCGCGGTCGACCACGTTCTGGATCATCGCCCCGGAGTTGAAGTCCTTGAAGTACATGACTTCCTTGTCACCGTTGGCGTAGGTGACCTCCAGGAACCGGTTGTCGTCGATCTCGGCGTACATCCGGTCCACGACCTTCTCGATCATCGTCTTGATCGTCAGCGCGCGGTCACCGCCGAACTCGGCGAGATCGTCGGCGTGCACCGGCAGGGCCTCGGTGAGGTACTTGCTGAAGATGTCCTGCGCCGATTCGGCGTCCGGCCGCTCGATCTTGATCTTGACGTCCAGGCGGCCGGGCCGCAGGATCGCCGGGTCGATCATGTCCTCGCGGTTGGAGGCGCCGATGACGATGACGTTCTCCAGCCCTTCCACACCGTCGATCTCCGAAAGCAGCTGCGGCACAACGGTTGTCTCGACGTCGGAGCTGACGCCGGTGCCGCGGGTGCGGAAGATCGAGTCCATCTCGTCGAAGAACACGATCACCGGGGTGCCCTCGGACGCCTTCTCGCGGGCGCGCTGGAAGATCAACCGGATGTGACGCTCGGTCTCACCGACGAACTTGTTCAGCAGCTCGGGGCCTTTGATGTTGAGGAAGTAGCTCTTGGCCTCGCGCGCGTCATCGCCACGGACCTCGGCCATCTTCTTGGCCAGCGAGTTCGCCACGGCCTTGGCGATCAGCGTCTTACCGCAACCGGGCGGGCCATAGAGCAGCACGCCCTTGGGCGGACGCAGCGAGTACTCGCGGTAGAGCTCCTTGTGCAGGAACGGCAGCTCCACGGCGTCGCGGATCTGTTCGATCTGCCGGCCCAGGCCGCCGATGTCGTTGTAGCTGACATCCGGCACCTCCTCGAGCACCAGATCCTCGACCTCGGCCTTCGGGATGCGCTCGAAGGCGTATCCGGCCTTGGTGTCGACCAGCAGCGAATCACCGGGGCGCAGTTTGCGCGGCCGGCTGTCGTCGAGCACAGCCTCGGCGGCCTCGGGCAGATCCTCGGCCACGATCAGCGGCTCGGCCAGCCAGACGATGCGTTCCTCGTCGGCATGACCGACCACCAGGGCGCGGTTGCCGTCGGCCAGAATCTCCCGCAACGTGCTGATCTCACCGACCGCCTCGTAATTGCCGGCCTCGACCACGGTGAGCGCCTCGTTGAGCCGGACCGTCTGCCCCTGCTTGAGCGAGGCGGTCTCGATGTTCGGCGAGCAGGTGAGTCGCATCTTGCGGCCCGAGGTGAACACGTCGACGGTCTCGTCCTCGTGGGTGCCGAGCAGCACGCCGTAACCGCTGGGCGGCTGACCCAGCCGGTCCACCTCCTCACGCAGGGCGAGCAGCTGCTGGCGGGCTTCCTTGAGGGTGTCCATGAGCTTGGCGTTGCGCGACGCGAGCGAGTCGATCCGCGCCTCGAGTTGGTGGACGTCGCGGGCACTGCGCAGCCCGCTCTGGGGCCCTACCGCGTTTTCCAGTTGCTCACGCAGAAGCGCAGCCTCACGGCGCAGCGATTCCAGCTCGGCGGCATCATCGCTGGACATGGGCTGTGAGTAGCCGGCCGAGAAGCTCTCGGCATGGCCCTCCGAACGCTCTGACTCACTCATATTGCGCTCCCTCCCGCACCGCAAGTTGGTGCAGTAACAACTTCAACGCTACCGGCGATTCAGCCATTGTGTGTGCTCTAGGAAAGAGACACACCAGCACCACTGTTAGCCTCTAAGTTCAGTTGGTCCGATCGAAAGGACAGTCGTGACCCCGAAAACCCTCGTTACCGGCTTTCTCACCGCAGCCGCAGCCGCAGCCGTGGTGAGCGGAGCAGCGGTGGGTGTGACATCTATTGCATCCAGCGGCATGTCGGCCGCGCCCGCCGTCCAGCCGGTGGTGTTCGATGCGCCGCTGCCGGCCGCCCCCGCGCCGCAGTTGGAGGCCCCGCTGGTGCAGACCTTGCAGGCGCTGGCAAGCGGCGGCTCGTTCAGCGGCAAGGCCCCCTACATCCAGGGCGGTATCGGCCGCATCGAGAGCATCGCCGCGGACCGCGCCTACAACAGGGCCGCCGCTGAAGGAAAGTTCCCGCTGACCTTCAACATCGCCAACATCGACGACCAGGGCGGCGTGGCCTACGCCGACGTCACCGCGACCTCGGCCCTCGGTGGCACCGCCACCCAGAACATCCAGTTCGTCGCGGGCCCGAGCCCGACCGGCTGGCAGATCTCCAAGGGCTCCGCGCTCAACCTGCTGTCCTCCGTCGGCTGAGTAGGTAGTTGAACCGCACCCGCATCGCAGTCCTGAGTGCCGCCACGGTCGTGGCGGCACTCGGGCTATGTGGGTGCAGCAGCGGCGACCATCCGGCCAAAACCTCGCACCCGATGACGAGTGCGCTGACCACCACGGCGCCGGCCGCACCGCCCGCCGCGCCACTGCCCGCTCCCGAAGCGCTCACCGGCGTGCTGGACCGGCTTGCCGACGTCAATGTCCCCGGCGCGGAAAAGGTCGTCCTGGTCGAACAGGGCACCGCCGATGACGCCGCCGCGCTGGACAAGTTCGGCCGCGCCCTGGCCGACAACGGATTCAGCCCCCTGGCCTTCGAAGCCACCGACCTGGCCTGGTCCCAGACCGAGCCTGCCAACGTGGTGGCGACCGTCAAGGTGACTGCCGGCGGCGAGGATTCGGACCGCCACTTCAGTTTCCCGATGGAATTCACCCCGCACGGCGACGGCTGGCAGCTGACCCGGCACACCGCCGATCTTCTGCTCGAGATGGGATCGGCGGCGGGTTCGCCGGACGCTCCGACGCGCTGAGCCGCCATGTGGATCGGCTGGCTGGAGTTCGACCTGCTGCTTGGTGACGTGCACTCGCTCAAACAGAAGCGCTCGCTGATCCGGCCGGTGATCGCCGAGCTGCACCGCAAGCTCGCCGTGTCGGCCGCCGAGACCGGAGCTCAGGATCTACATCGCCGAGCCGGCATCGGGGTCGCCCTGGTCGCCGCCGATCGGGCGCACGTGATCGACGTGCTCGACGCCGCCGAACGGATGGTGGCCGGTCGCCCCGAACTCGAGCTGCTGTCCACCCGTCGGGGCCTGCACCACAGCGACGACTGATCCGTCAGTCGTCCGGCTCGGACTCGCCGGCCATCTGAGACTCCACCGCAAGCTGACGCTTCTTGCGCAGCGGGATTGGCGCCACCGCACCCGGTGCGAGTTTGCGGGCGCTGATCAGAAACGCGGTGTGGCCGCGCATGTTGTGCTCCGGGCGCACCGCCAGGCCCACCACGTGCCAACCGCGCTGCATGCTCTCCCAGGCCCGAGGTTCGGTCCAGCACTGCTGCTCGCGAAGGGCCTCCACGGCCCGCGACAGCTGGGTGACAGTGGCGACGTAGATGATCAACACACCGCCGGCCACCAACGCTTTGGAGACTGCCGGCAGCACCTCCCAGGGTGCCAGCATGTCGAGCACCACGCGGTCCATCTCCGGGCCGTCGTAGTCGGCCAGGTCACCGATCACCAGGTCCCAGTTGTCGGGCCGCTCACCGAAGAAGGTGATGACATTCTTCTCGGCGGTCGGGGCGTGGTCGTCGCGGATCTCGTAGGATGTCACGCGTCCCTCGGGGCCGACCGCGCGCAGCAGCGAGCAGGTCAGCGCGCCGGAGCCGGCGCCTGCCTCCAACACCCGGGCGCCCGGGAAGATATCGCCCTCGTGGACGATCTGCGCGGCGTCCTTCGGGTAGATCACCTGTGCGCCGCGCGGCATCGACATCACGTAGTCGACCAGAAGAGGACGCAGCACCAGGAACTGATCGCCGTTGGTGGATTTGACCACGCTGCCTTCCGGCAGCCCGATCACGTCATCGAAGGCGATGATGCCGCGATGGGTGTGGAACTCGCCGCCGGGGTTGAGCACCATCGTGTAGCGCCGCCCCTTGGCGTCGGTGAGTTGCACCCGGTCGCCAACGGCAAACGGTCCGGTCGGTCTCTTCGCTGCCACGGACGTCCAGCCTGCCAGTACACCCACTGGGCCAGGTGCGCGGGGCTGCGGAAGATTGTCGGGCCTGCGTCCTAGGCTTACGGATGTGAACGACGAACCGGCCCCGTTACCGCGCCGCCCGGCGCTGTCGCCGTCGCGGGCCGGCGATTTCAAGCAGTGCCCGCTGCTGTACCGGTTCCGCGCCATCGACCGGCTCCCCGAGCCTCGGTCCACCGCCCAGCTGCGTGGTTCGCTCGTGCACGCCGCGTTGGAGCAGCTGTACGGGCTGCCCGCGGCCGAGCGGGTGCATGACACCGCGCTGACACTGGTCGAGCCGGCGTGGGAGCAGGTGGTGGCGGCCGAGCCCGAGCTGGCCGACACCGAATACCCGGCCACGCTGCTTGCCGAGGCCCGGGCCCTGCTGTCGGGGTACTACCGACTGGAGGATCCGACGCGGTTCGATCCGCAGTGCTGTGAGCACCGCCTCGAGGTCGAATTGGCCGACGGCACCCTGCTACGTGGTTTCGTCGACCGCATCGATGTCGCACCGTCAGGCGAGTTGCGCGTCGTCGACTACAAAACCGGCAAGGCCCCGCCCGAGGCACGGGCGCAGGCCGAGTTCAAGGCGATGTTCCAGATGAAGTTCTACGCGGTGGCGTTACTGCGCTCGCGCGGGGTGATGCCGTCGCGGCTGCGGCTGTTGTATCTGGCCGACGGTCAGGTGCTCGACTACTCCCCCGAGCACGACGAGCTGCTGCGCTTCGAGCGCACGCTGATGGCGATCTGGAAGGCCATCCAAGCGGCCGGCGCCACGGGCGACTTCCGGCCCAACCCGTCGAAGTTGTGCTCGTGGTGCGCACATCAGAGTTTGTGCCCGGCGTTCGGCGGCACCCCGCCGCCGTATCCCGGGTGGCCAGAATCAGGAGCTGCATGATCGGGTGTCATTACCGTCGGCTCGGTGCCGATGGTGAGTACCAGCTGTTCGAATCCACCGCCGACACCCGGAGCAACTGGGATCCGGCCATTCAGCACGGCTCGCCGCCGCTGGCGTTGTTGACCAAGTCCATCGAGGAGTTGACCGCGGGTTCGGGGCTGCGCGTCGGACGGTTGACGCTGGACATCCTCGGCGCGATTCCGGTTGCGCCGGTGCGGGTTCGGGCCTGGGTGGACCGGCCGGGATCACGGATCTCGATGGTGGTCTCGGAGATGGAGGCGGCCCGGCCCGACGGCAGCTGGCGTGCGGTGGCCCGGGTGACCGCCTGGTTGCTGGCGCCCAGCGACACCAGTGACGTGGTCACCGATCGCTTCCCGCCGTTGGTGGAGGGCGAGGCGGCCGACGTGGCACACAACTGGGAAGGCGCGCCGGGCTACCTGGAGAGCGTGTCGTGGCGACGGCAGCGCACCGCCGAGGGCGAGGCGGCCGTGGCGTGGATGAGTCCGCTGACGCCGGTGGTCGACGACGAGGAGACGACGGCTCTTCAGCGCCTGGCGCTCGTGGTGGATTCGGCGAACGGTATCGGCGCGGCGCTGGATCCGGAGAAGTTCGTCTTCATGAACACCGACACCGCCGTACACCTTCACCGCCTGCCGGAGGGCTCGGACTTCGCGGTGCGGGCCCGCGGCTCCATCGGACCCGATGGGATCGGCGTGACAACAGCGGAAATCTTTGACCGCAAAGGGTTTATCGGCACGTCCGCGCAGACGCTGCTGGTGATGCGGGCACCGTGATCGCGCAGCTGCGCCGTCAGTTCGACCTGGCCTGGGCGCTGACCGACCTGCACCTGTCGGCGCTGACCGACGAGGATCACCTGTGGGAGCCCGGCCCTCGGGTGTGGACGGTGCACCGGGACGTTGCGGGTCGATGGTGGCCGGACTGGGCAGACACCGAGCCCGACCCGATTCCGGTACCGACCATCGGCTGGCTCACCTGGCACATGATCTTTTGGTGGACCAGCGCGGTGGCGCAGGCCCAGGGCCGAACACCACCGCCACGCTCCGAGATCGACTGGCCCGGGCCCGGCACTGCCGTGCAGCGGATCAATGCGCTCAGCGCTCAGTGGCGCAGCCTGCTGGAGTCGTTGACAGACACGGATCTCCTTGGGCCCGCGACGTTTCCGTGGGGACCCGATTCCGGCCGGTCACTGGCCGACATGGTGTTGTGGTTGAACGTCGAGTTGACCAAGAACGCCGCGGAGATCGGCCAGCTACGCCTGCAACGCGCCGCGCTCCGATCCGGCAACTAGACCGCGCCCCTACTGGGGCGACCGGAAATAAGGTTCAACCGTGCCGCTGAGCTTGACGACCATAGGATTTCCGCGGCGATCCTTCGCGGTAGGGACCTCAACACGCACCCAGCCCTCGGCCACGTCGTATTCGTGGACATTGGTTTTCTCGACGCCGTTGAAGCGGATACCCACGTCGCGGAGAAGCACCTCTTCGTCGTAGAAGGCGCTCCGCGGGTCGATGGAGAGGTGATTCGGTGGAACGTCTGCGTTCTGATCCTCGGACATGATGGCCTTCGTTGAATGCTGCTGTGTCAGGTGCTCGGATTGGTCCTCAAAGAATCTACGCGACCCTGCATTGGCGGGTTGCGCGTAGGCGCTGGTATTACGCTTCAGCAGATATATTCCCTTGCGTCTATATAGACGCAGTGCAATACTCAAGGCATGGACGTGTTCGAAGCGGTCGCCGAACCCAGCCGCCGTGCGTTGCTCGACGCCCTGGTCGACGGTGAACGCACCGCAGGTGAGCTGGTGGCCACCTTGCCCGGACTGACCCAGCCCACGGTGTCACGACACCTGCGGATACTGCGTGAGGTCGGCCTGGTCGAGGTCCGGCCCGACGCGCAACGCCGCATCTACGCCTTGCGCGCCGACGGCCTGATGCAGATCGATGACTGGATCGAACGGTATCGGCGCTACTGGGCCGATCATCTCGACGCCCTGGAACGTCATCTCAAGTCGACACACAAGGAGACGAAATGACCAGCCGCGAAGGAAAACTCACCGTCGAGGGCGACCGGGCCGCGCTGAACTTCGAACGGCGGCTGCCCTATCCGGTCGAGGCGGTGTGGGCCGCCATCACCGATCCGGCACAACGCAACCAATGGATGGGCGAAACGACGATCGAGGCCGGCGAAGGCGGCACAATCGAGATGATTCCCCACTCGCCGCCGATCCCGGCACAACAGAAGACGATGACCGGGCGGATCCGGGTATGGGACCCGCCAAGGGTTTTCGAGCACGAATGGAACCAGCCGATCCTGTCCGCACCTGAACCCGGCGTCGTGCGTTATGAGCTCATCCCCGACGGCGACGGCACCCTGCTCCGCTTCAGCCACCGCGGCCTGACGGTCTCCGACGGTCAGGGATTCCACCCCGGCACCCACGCCTACCTCGACCGACTGGAGGCATTCCTCGCCGGCGCCCCCCTCCCCGACTGGGCCCGGCGCTATCAAGACGTCGCTCAATCACTCGGCACCCAATGGACCCCACGAAAAGGAAACGAAGATGCCCCACAACGGAACTGACATCGCCGCACCCGCCGTCGCGGTGGTCCACCATTCCGGATTCGGCCACACGGCGACCCTGGCCACCGCGGTCGCGGCCGGCGCCGCCGACGCCGGAGCCGACGCCACCGTCATGCACGTCGAAACCATGACCGAGCGGGATTGGGACGTGCTGGACAACGTGGACGCCATGATCTTCGGCAGCCCCACCTACATGGGCAACGTGTCGGCGGGATTTCAGGCCTTCGCCGAGAAGACCGGCGCCCGGTGCATGGAAGGCAGGTGGCGCGACAAGGTGGCGGCCGGTTTCACGAACTCCGGCGGCAAGAGCGGCGACAAGCTCAACACGCTCAGTTCACTGGCGGTCTTCGCCGCCCAGCACCACATGCATTGGGTGAATCTGGGTTTGAGCACCGGCTGGAACACCTCGTTCAGCAGTGAGGACGATCTCAACCGGCTCGGCTTCTTTCTGGGCGCCGGCGCCCAGACCAACGTGGACGCCAACCCCGATCAGGTGCACCCCTCCGACGTGCGCACCTGCCGCCACCTAGGGCACCGGGTCGCGCTGGTGACCCGTCAGCTCAATATCGGCCGCACGCTCAGTCCAGCGGCTTCAGCTCCTGCAGCATCGTAGGTACCAGCTCGCTGACGGTGGGGTGGATGTGCATCGTGCGCGATATCGCGGTGTAGGGCAGTTTGGCCGTCATGATGTCGAGGACCGAGTGCACCACCTCATCCCCACCGACGCCGAGGATGGCCACTCCCAGAATCTCCTCGGTCTCGGCATCCACCACCACCTTCATGAAGCCCTGGGTCTCGCCCTTCTCCACCGCACGACCGACCCTGGTCATCGGGCGCTTGCCCACCAACGCTTTTCGGCCGGACTTCCGCACCTGATCAACCGTCATCCCGGCCCGGCCCAGCGGCGGGTCGATATAGAGCGCATAGGTGGTGAGGCGATCACTGACCCGGCGCGGATCGTCGTCGAGCAGATTCGCGGCGACGATCTCGAAGTCGTTGTAGGACGTGTGAGTGAACGCGCCTTTGCCGTTGCAGTCCCCCATCGCCCAAATGTGTTCGGCTGTGGTGCGCAGCTGATCGTCGACCACGACGTAGCCCCGCTGGTCGAGATCCACACCGGCGTTCTCCAGCGCGAGGTCGTCGGTGTTTGGCGCCCGTCCCACCGCGAGCAGCAGGTGTGTCCCCGCGATCGGATCCGCACCGTCGCGGGGCGTCACCTCGAAACCGCTGTCCCGCTTGGCAAAGCGGATACCGGTCGCGTTGAGCACCACGTCGATCCCCTCGGCGCGCAGGATCTCGGCGATGGTGGCCGACACATCCTCGTCCTCGCGGGAGGTCAGCCGCGGGCCCTTCTCGATCACCGTGACCCGGGCCCCGAACCGGCGGTACATCTGCGCGAACTCGAGCGCGATGTAACTACCGCCCACGATCACCAGGTGCTCGGGCACCTCGTCGAGGTCCAAGATGCCGACGTTGGTCAGGTAGTCGATGCCGTCCAGGCCGGGGAACTCCGGGACCACCGCCCGGCCACCGACATTGAGAAAGATCCGGTCAGCTCGCAGCAACCAGCCGTCGACGTCGATGGTGTGCGGGTCGACGAAACGTGCGTGGCCGCGGATCAGCGTCGCCCCGTCCATGCCCTGCAGCCAGTCCTCGACTCCGTGGCGATCGGCGAGCATGATCTCGTCCTTGCGGGCCTTGACCTTGGCCATGTCGACGTCGATTTCGCCTGTGCCCACACCGAAATCCGCGCCGCGCCGCGCGAGGTGGGCGGCATGCGCACTGGCCACAAGGGTTTTGGTGGGAATGCAGCCGTAGTTGACGCAGGTGCCGCCGACCAGCTTGCGCTCGATCACTGCGACGGTCTGCCCCGCCGCGGTCAATCGGCCCGCCAGCGGCGGCCCGGCCTGACCCGCGCCGATGACGATTGCGTCGAAACTCTGCGCAGCCGCCATGCGCTAGAGCACGGAGGTCAGGGCCGCGACCGCGAAACCGCCGAGTACGGCGACCGCGTCTTCGAACAGGGCGACCGGCAGATCATGGCCATCGTTGCGGCCGACCAACCGCTTTCGCGCCTCGTAGCCTCCCAGGGTGCCGAGCACGGCACCGACGAGTGCCGCACCGAGCGCGGTGAACGTGTAGCCCCACGCGGTGCCGATCACCGCACCGGCGAACGCACCGGTGATCAGGCGGGCGATGAACTGTACCGGTGTCTTACGGCTTGGCGTCCGCGGCAGCTGGTCGGTCACCAACTCCACCACAGCGAGAATGGTCAACACGGTCACCGTGACCGGATGCGCCAACCACTCGACCCAGGTGCCGTCGAGGTTGATCCAGTCCAGCGCGGCGGCCCACGCCACCGCGGCCGGCGCGGTGAACGCCCGCAACCCGGCCACCACGCCGATGAGAAGAGCCAACAACAGAACCAGAAAATGCGTCACGCCGACCTCCGAGGCCTGAAATTGTCACCCGGACGCTAACACGCAACGTGCCACGGCACGCGCCGATCAAGGAGTGCGGTATCCGCGCGCTAGAGACGGCAGAACCGAATATCTGATGCCAGTATCGCTTTGGCGCCGATCGCGGCGATCTCATCCATGATGGCGTTGACGTCACGGCGCGGCACCAGAGCCCGCACGGCCACCCAATCCGGGTCCGCCAACGGGGCGATGGTCGGTGACTCCAGGCCCGGTGTCACCGCGGTGGCCTGCTCCAGAACCGAACGCGGGCAGTCGTAATCCAGCATCAGGTACTGCTGGCCGAACACCACGCCCTGCACACGGGCCGTCAGCTGATCCCGCGCGGAGGCATTGTCGTCGCCGTCGGGGCCATCGCGTTCGATCAGCACCGCCTCCGACTCGCACAGCGGTGCACCGAATGCCACCAAGTCGTGCAGTCCCAGCGTGCGACCCGAGCCGACCACGTCGGCGATTACGTCAGCGACGCCGAGCTGGATCGAGATCTCCACCGCTCCGTCCAATCGGATCACCGAAGCCTCGATCCCCTGCGCGGCAAGGTCCTTGCGCACCAGGTTCGGGAACGAGGTGGCGATCCGCTTGCCGGCCAGATCCTGGGGGGTCCACTCGCGCCCGGCCGGGCCGGCGTACCGGAAGGTGGAGTTGCCGAAGCCCAGTGACAGGCGCTCGCGTACCGGGGCGTCAGAATCCGCGGCCAGGTCCCGTCCGGTGATGCCCAGATCGAGCTGCCCCGAACCCACATAGATCGCGATGTCCTTGGGCCGCAGAAAGAAGAACTCGACGTTGTTGACCGGATCGACGACGGTCAGGTCCTTGGGGTCGCGCCGGCGCCGGTACCCGGCCTCGGAGAGGATCTCGGCGGCCGCATCGCTGAGCGAGCCCTTGTTGGGCACCGCGACGCGCAACATCTGTTCGGCCACGGCTCACAACTTCCGGTAGACGTCGTCAAGGGTCAGGCCCCGGGAGATCAGCAGCACCTGGGTCCAGTACAGCAACTGGCTGACCTCCTCGGCGAGCGATTCGTCGCTCTCGTGCTCGGCGGCCAGCCACACCTCGCCGGCCTCCTCCAGGATCTTCTTGCCCAGCCCATGGACGCCGGCGTCAAGTGCGGCGACCGTGCCGCTACCGGCAGGTCTGGTGCGCGCTTTGTCGCTGAGTTCGGCAAACAGGGCCTCGAAGGTCTTCACAGGCATGAATTGTTTCATGCTCGGCAGGGGTCGATTCGTGCGGTGCAATAGAAGGGTGAGCGAACCAGTCGGCGACGAGCTGCCGACCTACACTGCCCGGGTCACCGCGATCCACGCGATCCTGTCCAAACACCTGACGATGGACGGCCTGGTCCAGAACAATCGTCTGGCCAACCCGATCCTTCCGCTCGATTGCCTGTCCGCGTCCTGGGGCGACGACGTGGCCTCGGCGCCGAGGCTGACCGTGTCGATCCACCCCGTCGACGACTTCGCCGCCGAAGTCGAAGAACTGCGCTACGGCGGCGAACTCACCCCGGGAACGTACGCGGCACAACGCTCCGCACCGGACGAATTCGCCCTGGTGCAGCCGCAATTGTCCAGTACGTGGGTGGTTGTCGGACGGTGTGAGGTCTATCTGGCCCACCGTGACCTCGCACCGGATCAGTTGATCGAGGCGGCCGTCGAGATCGCCCGCGGCGTCGGCTGCGGTCCGTATTCAGACGACTACGAGCCTCCCCCACTCCCGGCCGATTGAGCTGCCGGCGAGCACTACGCCCTCAACGCCTCCGCGTGCATGTCCTCAAGGTGTTTGCCCTTGGTTTCCCCGACCCACTTCCACACGAAAAGCAACGACAGAAACGCACACAGCGCGTAGAAGCCGTAGGCCACGCCGAGCACGTTCCGCAACTCCGGGAAGGACACGGTGATCAGCCAGTTCGCCACCCACTGGCCCGCAGCCGCCAAGCCCAGCGCCGCCGCCCGGATGCGGTTGGGGAACATCTCGCCCAGAAGTACCCAGACCACCGGGCCCCACGACATGCCGAAGGCCACCACGAACAGGTTCGCCGCGATCAGCGCGATCGGCCCGGCCGCACCGTCGAGCTGAGGCTGACCGTCGACCTGCGGGGCGGTTCCGAAGATCACGGCCATGGTGCCCAGGGTGATCGCCATACCGGTGGAGCCGATCAGCAACAGCGGCTTGCGCCCGATCTTGTCGATCAACGCGATGGCGATCAACGTGGTGACGATGTTGGTCACCGACGTGATCACCGTGATGGTGAAGGCCTGGCTCTCCTCGAATCCGACGGCCTCCCACAACACATTCGAGTAGTAGAAGATCACGTTGATGCCGACGAACTGCTGGAATATGGACAGTCCCAACCCAATCCAGACGATTCCGTACAGCCCACTGATGACGGCCGCCCCGATGCCGAGCGCGGCGAAGACCACCGCCAGCAGCCACAAGCCCAATGAAACCGAGAGGACAGCCAACACGATGCACAGCAACAGCAACAGCCACACGTAGCGCCGAACCCAGGCGGCGAACCTGCCCGCGGAGGCCCGCGGCTTGAGCAGATCCTGCCAGGACGGCGGTTTCTCGGATTTCAGCGAGTCTTCGATCCGGTGAATGGTGATCTCCAGGTTCTTCTCGCCGAGCAGCATCGAAAGAACCTTGCGTGCCTCCGGAATCCGGAACTTGGCGACCAGGTAGCGAGGAGACTCCGGGATGGTGTAGGCCAGCAAGCCGTACACCAGTGCCGGTATCGCCATCACCAGGAACATCCACCGCCAGGCCGCAAGCCCGAACCACAGTTCCTCGCGGGAGCCGCCGGCCAAATGGGCCAGTAGGTAGTCGATCGACAAGGACAGGAAGATTCCGGTGACGATCGCCAACTGCTGAAGCGAGCCCAGTCGCCCACGGATGCGAGGCGGGGCCGTCTCGGCGATGTACGTCGGCGCGATGACCGAGGCCACCCCGACACCGAGGCCACCGATGATGCGGAAGATGACCACCAGCCAGATGTGGGTGGCGACGGCGGTACCGATCGCGCTGATGAAGAACAACAATGCCGCGAGCTTCATGACCGACCGCCGGCCGATCCGGTCGGCGAGCTGACCCGCGGTCAGCGCGCCCACCGCGGCCCCGAGCAGCGCCGAAGCCACCGCTGAACCCAGAACTACGTTGTTGATCTGGAATTCATCCTGCAGCGCGGCCACCGCGCCGTTGATCACCGCGCTGTCATACCCGAAAAGCAGCCCGCCCAATGCGGCCACCGACGCGATCCGGACCACTCGGCCGCTGTGCTCGGATTCCTCGTAATCCAGGGCCGATGCAGGATCGTCGACCGGTCCGTGAGTCATGGAACGCCCTTCCGCAGCAACGCGTGATCAGGCTCACATTGAATCACACGGGCCCGATCAGGCGGTGCGTTCTCCGGCTTGGGAATTCAGTTCGTGATACACCGCGCGAAGCCCGTCGACATCGAGATGCGCCAGCGAAGAAACGTGCCGACGAAGCGGACCGCCGGGCACCTCGACATCGTTGGGTATCACCAATACCGGGCAGCCGGCGGCCTCGGCGGACGCCGTGCCGGCGACCGAATCCTCGATCGCCAGGCAGGACGTGGTGGAGACGCCGAGAAGATCGGCCGCCCGCAGATACGGGTCAGGTGCCGGCTTGCCGCTGGCGACCTCGTCACCGCAGACGGTCACCGAAAAGTAGTGGCGGCCAATGCTGTTCAAGGCCCGTTCAGCCAGATCCCGGCGGGTGTTGGTCACCAGGGCCATCGGGACTCCCGCGGCGGTGAGGCCGTCGAGCATCTCCTGGGCACCCGGCCGCCACGGTAATCCCTGCTCGAAGAGCTCGCCGGTGTAGTCGTGCAACCAATCGGCCGATGCGGCCATCGCAGCGGCTTCGGGCTCCAGCCCCAGATCCTCATAGACGATCCGCATGACGGTCTCGGACGAACCGCCGACCGTCGATTCCCTCACCTCAGCGGTGAGCACCCCGCCCAGACGCGTGTAGAGCGCGTGCATGGCGATGTCCCAGAGCTTTTCGGAGTCGACGAGCGTGCCGTCCATATCCCAGAGCACCGCACGCATGACAGCCATTCTGGCATTGTCGGAGGGCGCCGATAGCCTGGCATCATGACGGTATTGGTGACGGGAGCCACAGGAAACATCGGCAGGCGTGTCGTGGACGAACTAATTCGTTTGGGCGGCAGCGATATCGGGGACGTCCGCGCACTGACCGCAAACCCGCAGAAGGCAGCGCTACCGAAATCTGTGACGACAATCACCGGCTATCTGGGCAAACCGGAGACGCTGCCGTCGGCATTCGAAGGCGTCGAATGCGTGTACTTGGCTCCATTCCCCGCGACCATCGACCGGACGCTCGAAATGATGGTGCGGGCGGGTGTGCAGTACGTGGTGGCGCTGTCCGGCGACGCGCACTGGGCCGAGTACGCCCAGGCGGTCGCCGCCTCCGGTCTGGCACACACCCAACTCGGCCCCGGCGAGTTCTGTGAGAACTTCACGATGTGGGCCCCGCAGATCAAGACCGGCACGGTCCGCGACGTCAATCCGGAGCATGTCGAGGCGCCGGTGTCGATGGACGATATCGCCCGGGTGGCGGCCCATCTGTTGACAGCGCCGCGGGATGCCCACCTGGGCGCGATGTATGAGCTCACCGGGCCGGTCGCGTTGTCACGCGCCGACATCGCCAGACAAATCGGTGCAGGCATCGGCACCCCGGTCGACATGCAGCGGTGCAACCGCGCCGAAGCCGAGGCGCTGCTGCGCCCCGTCATGGGCGACGGCGCCCACTGGTATCTCGACCTCCTCGACGGCGACCTGGAGCCCCAGGCGGCCAACGACAACGTCGGGCAGTTGACGGGCACACCGGCGGAATCGGTGGCGCAGTGGGCAGCCCGTAACCGGGACCTGTTCGCCTAGCCAGAACCAATGCGCCGGAACCGGAAAGGTTCCAGCGCAACCGGTTTCGGGGCTGGGTCAGTCCTCCGGGTTGTAGCCGAGATTCGGTGCCAGCCAGCGCTCGGCTTCTGCCAGGGTCCAGCCTTTGCGCCTCGCGTAGTCGGCGACCTGGTCCTGCGCCATCCGGCCGACGACGAAGTACTGCGATTGCGGGTGCGAGAAATACCACCCGCTGACGGCAGCACCTGGCCACATCGCCATCGAGTCGGTCAGCTCGATTCCGGTCCGCTCCTGCACATCCAGCAACTGGAAGAGCGTCACCTTCTCGGTGTGCTCGGGGCACGCCGGATAGCCGGGGGCCGGGCGGATGCCCACGTACTTCTCGCCGATGAGTTCCTCGTTGTCCAGATCCTCGTCGGGCTGGTAACCCCAGAACTCCTCGCGGACCCGTTGGTGCATCCGTTCGGCGAACGCCTCGGCCAGCCGGTCGGCGAGCGACTCCAGCAGGATCGCGCTGTAGTCGTCGAGGGCTGCCTTGAACTCCATGATCTTGTCCTGGCTGCCCAGGCCGGCGGTGACGGCGAAAGCGCCGATATAGTCCGGTGCCCCGGTATCTCTGGGCGCGATGAAGTCGCCGAGGCTGCGGTTCGGGACACCGTCGCGATGCTCGCCCTGCTGGCGCAGGTTTCGCAGCGTGGTCAGCACCTCGGTCCGGGTCTCGTCGGTGTAGACCTCGATGTCGTCGCCGACCGCGTTCGCCGGGAAGAACCCGATCACCCCGTTGGCACGCAGCCACTTCTCCTTGATCAGGGTGTCGAGCATTTCCTGGGCGTCGTCGTACAGCTTGCGGGCGGCCTCACCCGACGCCGGGTTGTTGAGGATGTCGGGGAACCGCCCCTTCATCTCCCAGGCGTTGAAGAACGGCTGCCAGTCGATGTACTCGCGCAGTTCGGCGAGGTCGTAATCATGAAAATCGCGAATTCCCACACCTTGTGCGGGGACCGGCGGCGTGTAGCCGTCCCATTCGATCGGGGTCCGGTTCGCACGGGCCTTCTCCAGCGTCAGCATCGGCCGCTCGTTCTTCTGGGCGTGCCGTTCCCGAAGCGCTGCATAGTCTTTCTGGGTGGCCTCCAGCAGGGCCGGCCGCTGCTTGTCGTCGAGCAGCGCGGCGGCCACCGGCACCGAGCGGGACGCATCCTTGACCCAGACCACCGGACCGCTGCGGCGCGGCGCCACCTTCACGGCCGTGTGGGCGCGCGAGGTGGTCGCGCCACCGATCAGCAGCGGGATTTCCAGCCCCTCGCGTTCCATCTCGACGGCGAAGTTGACCATCTCGTCCAGCGACGGGGTGATCAGGCCGGACAGTCCGATGATGTCGGCGTTGTGGTCCCTGGCCGCGTCCAGGATCTTCTGGGCGGGCACCATCACACCGAGGTCGATCACCTCGAAGTTGTTGCACTGCAGCACAACCCCGACGATGTTCTTGCCGATGTCGTGGACATCGCCCTTGACGGTCGCCATGATGATCGTGCCGTTGGTGTCTTTGCTCGCTGTTCCGCCGGAGGCGGCGGTGTCCGCCTTTTCCGCCTCGATGAACGGCAACAGATAGGCGACGGCCTTCTTCATCACCCGGGCCGATTTCACGACCTGCGGCAGGAACATCTTGCCCGCACCGAACAGGTCGCCGACGACGTTCATGCCGTCCATCAACGGGCCCTCGATCACCTCGATCGGACGGCCGCCCGCGGCGGCGATCTCGGCCCGCAGCTCCTCGGTGTCGTCGTCGACGTGGGCGTCGATGCCCTTGACCAGGGCGTGCGTGATCCGCTCGCGGACGGGCAGGCTGCGCCACTCCGCCGCGGCGCGATCGTCGCCCTCGCCGGAGTTCTTCGTGTTGAACCTCTCGGCGATCTCCAGCAGCCGTTCGGCGGCGTCCTCGCGCCGGTTCAGGACGACGTCCTCGATGCGGTCCCGCAGCTCGGGGTCGATCGAGTCGTAGGGCACCAACGCGCCGGCGTTGACGATGCCCATGTCCAGGCCGGCCTTGATGGCGTGGTACAGGAACACCGCGTGGATCGCCTCGCGGACCGGGTTGTTGCCCCGGAACGAGAACGACACGTTCGAGATGCCGCCGGAGATGTGCACCCCGGGCAGGTTCTCCTTGATCCAGGCGCAGGCCTCGATGAAGTCGATGCCGTAGGTGGCGTGTTCCTCGATGCCGGTGGCCAACGCGAAACAGTTCGGGTCGAAGATAATGTCCTCGGCCGGGAAGCCGACCTCTTCGGTCAGGATCCGGTAGGCGCGCCCGCAGATCTGGATGCGGCGTTCCAGGTTGTCGGCCTGTCCCTGCTCGTCGAAGGCCATCACGACGACGGCGGCGCCGTACTTGCGGCACAGCTGGGCCTCGCGGATGAACTTCTCCTCGCCCTCCTTCATGGAGATCGAGTTGACGATCGGCTTGCCCTGCACGTTCTTCAGGCCCGCCTCGATGACCTCCCACTTCGAGGAGTCGATCATCACCGGCACACGACTGATGTCCGGCTCGGCCGCGATCAGTTTGGTGAACCGGTCCATCGCGGCCACGCCGTCGATCATGCCTTCGTCCATGTTGATGTCGATGACCTGCGCACCGACCTCGACCTGCTGCAGGGCCACCGACAGCGCGGTGTCGTAGTCCTCGGCTTTGATCAGGTTCCGGAACCGGGCGGAGCCGGTGATGTTGGTGCGCTCGCCGATGTTGACGAAAAGGGAGTCCTCGGTGATGTTGAGCGGCTCCAAACCGGCCAAACGAGTCGCCGCTTGATTTTCTGAGATCTCCGGCAGCGCGCGCGGCGGCACACCGTCCACGACCTTGGCGATTTCGGCGATGTGCGCAGGCGCGGTTCCGCAGCAACCACCGACGATGTTGACCAGGCCGGCCTCGGCGAACTCGGCGACGTAGCCGGCCTGCCGCTTCGGGGACTCGTCGTACTCGCCGAAGGCGTTGGGCAGGCCCGCGTTGGGGTAGCACGAGACGAAGGTGTCCGCGATTCGCGACATCTCGGCGATGTAGGGCCGCATCTCAGGTGCGCCCAGAGCACAGTTGAGGCCGACCGCTATCGGCTTGGCGTGCCGGATCGAATTCCAGAACGCCTCGGTGACCTGGCCGGACAAGGTGCGGCCGGAGGCATCGGTGATGGTGCCCGAGATGATCACCGGCCAGCGGCGTCCGCGCTGCTCGAACAGCGTTTCGATGGCGAACACCGCGGCCTTGGCGTTCAGCGTGTCGAAGATCGTCTCGACGATGATGATGTCGGAACCACCGTCGACCAGTCCGTTGGCGGCTTCGAGGTAGGCGGCGGCCAGTTGGTCGTAGGAGACGTTGCGAGCTCCGGGGTCGTTGACGTCCGGCGAGATCGATGCGGTCCGCGTCGTCGGCCCCAGCGCCCCGGCCACATACCGGGGCTGGTCGGCGGTGCTGTACTCGTCGCAGGCAGCCCGCGCCAGGGCCGCACCGGCGTAGTTGAGCTCGTAACTCAGCTCCTCCATGCCGTAGTCGGAGAGCGAAACCGCGTTCGCGTTGAACGTGTTGGTCTCCAAGATGTCGGCGCCCGCCTCGAGGTACTCGCGGTGGATGTCCTCGATGATCTGTGGCTGCGTCAGGTTGAGCAGGTCGTTGTTGCCCTGGACGGGATTCGGCCAGTCCTTGAACCGCTCGCCGCGGTAACCCGCCTCGTCCGGCCGGTCCCGCTGGATGGCCGTGCCCATCGCACCGTCGATCACCATGATCCGCCGACGCAGAGAAGCTGCCAGTTCGTCAGTGCAGTCCGGGCGGATGTTGGGCGCGAAGGTGTTCGTCGTCGCGCTGTTCGACTTAACGATGGTCACGTACGTCCCTTCCGTAACGGAAGGCGTCCTTGACTCTGCCGAGCGTGGCGGCTACGGGCAGAAACCCGGAACCGTTGCAACGCCTCTCGACCAGACGAGTCTACGTCGTCATTCGACAGACATGTGGACGCCCAACTCCTCGCCGCGATGGACCCCGACCCCGAGGGCTAACCAGATTGCAGCTGACCGTATTTCATCTCGACCGCGCCGGCGCCGGCCGCAACGCGCATCGACAAGGTGTCGAGCGGGTCGGTGTCGCGGGCAGACGTGTCAGCGGCAGTCACCTCAACAGCGTAGTCGGTCTATCGAACAGCGCTGTTCGGCACCGCCGCGACCCGCCCGCACAACGGGCTCATCGACACCCGCCAAGGCTTACGCTTTAGGTGTGACCCCGTCGTATCCGAACGCCGGCCGGCCGATGAACCTGCCCGATTTGAAGGAAGCCACCATCGTGGCGGCTTTCGAGGGCTGGAATGACGCCGGCGACGCGGCCAGTGACGCGCTGGACCACCTGGATGCGATCTGGGAAGCCCAACCGATCGTCGAAATCGACGACGAGTCGTACTACGACTATCAGGTGAATCGCCCGGTGATCCGCCAGGTAGACGGCGTCACCCGCGAGCTGGTGTGGCCGTCGATGCGGATCTCGCACTGCCGTCCCCCGGGCAGCAACCGTGACGTGGTGTTGATGCACGGCGTCGAACCCAACATGCGCTGGCGCACCTTCTGCGCCGAGTTGCTGGCCATCGCCGACAAACTCAACGCGCAGACCGTGGTGATCCTGGGCGCGCTGCTGGCCGACACACCCCACACCCGGCCCGTGCCGGTGTCGGGCTCGGCCTATTCAGCCGATTCGGCGAAGTTCTTCGGTCTGGAAGAGACCCGCTATGAGGGCCCGACCGGGATCGCCGGGGTGTTCCAGGACGCCTGCGTGCAGGCCGGCATCCCGGCCGTGACCTTCTGGGCCGCCGTGCCGCACTACGTCTCGCAGCCGCCCAACCCCAAGGCGACCGTGGCCCTGCTGCGCCGGGTCGAGGACGTGCTGGACGTCGAGGTGCCGCTGGCCGACCTGCCTGCGGCCGCCGAGGAGTGGGAGCAGGCCGTCACCGAGATGACCGACGAGGACGAGGAGATCGCGGAGTACGTCGCCTCGTTGGAACAGCGCGGCGACGCCGAAGTCGACATGCACGAGGCGCTCGGCAAGATCGACGGCGACGCGCTGGCCGCGGAATTCGAGCGCTATCTGCGGCGTAGAGGTCGCTAGTTTTCCGGCTTCTCCAGCGCCTCGATGCGGGCACTGGTGGACCGGCCCAGCGCGGCGGCCTCGGCGTCGAGTTTGGGCAGCAGCGTCGGGGTGAACTTGAGGATGTCGCGCTCGGCCAGCGGCGTGGTGACGAACGGCCGGATCCAGCGGAACGCCCCCACCCACGCCGGGCTGTAGATGCGCTTCTTGCGTCCCGCGATGCCCTTGACGAAGGCCGCGCCACAGGCGTCGACGGTGGTGGTCCGGTTCAGCGGTGGCGGCAGCTTGGACAGCATCTCCCGGAATGCCGACAGATCCGACTTGGCGTCCTGCACCAACGGGGTGTCGATCCAGCTCATGTGGGCCGAGCCGACGTCGACGCCGAGGTGGGCCACCTCCAGGCGCAAGGTGTTGGCGAAGTACTCGGCGCCGGCCTTGGAGGCGTGGTAGGCCGCCAGCCCGGGCGCCGAGGTGAACGCCGCCAGGGAGGACACCACGAGCACATACCCGCGGCGCTTGATCACCGCGGGCAGGGTCGCACGGACGGTGTTGAACACCCCCACCACGTTGATGTCGACGACCCGCTTGAACGCCTCGGGATCCACCTGCATGACCGAACCGAAGCTGGCGATCCCGGCGTTGGCCATCACGATGTCGATGCCGCCGAATCGCTCGACCGCGGCGTCGGCAGCCTTCTGCATGGCGGCCAGATCGCGCACATCGGCCAGCGCCGTCAGCACATGCTCGGCACCGAGTTCGGCGGCCAACGCGCTCAGCGGTGCCTCGTCGAGGTCGGTGAGCACCAGTTTTGCGCCCCTGGTGCGCAGCCGGCGCGCCACCTCTGCGCCGATACCGCGTGCTCCGCCGGTGATGAAGACGACTTTGCCGTTCACAGAACCCATTGCCGCAACGTACCCCACCGGGGCGCGTGCGACGAGGCCCTAGAGTTCGACGCCGAGCAGCGCGTCCACGGTATCGGCCACCAGTCGCGGCGCGCCGGTGTCATGACCACCGTAGGCCAGCGCGTCGCTACACCAACCATCCAGTGCGGCAAGCACTTTCGGCGTGTCGAGATCGTCGGCCAGGTACTGACGCACCCGGGCCACCACGTCGGTGGCATCCGGCCCGGCCGGCAGCGCGGCGGACGCACGCCAACGTTTGAGCCGGGCGTCGGCCTCGGCGAGAACTTCGTCGCTCCAGAACCGGTCACTGCGATAGTGCCCGGCGAACAGCCCGAGCCGCACTGCCGACGGATCGACACCGTCGGCGCGCAGGCGCGATACCAGCACCAGATTGCCGCGGCTCTTGCTCATCTTGTGACCGTCCCAGCCGATCATGCCCGCGTGCACGTAGTGGCGGGCGAAACGCCGCTCCCCCGTGACCGATTCGGCGTGCGCGGCGGAGAACTCGTGGTGCGGGAAGATCAGGTCGCTGCCGCCGCCCTGGATGTCCAGGCCCGAGCCGATACGGGTCAGCGCGATGGCCGAGCACTCGACGTGCCAACCGGGCCGGCCTGCGCCGAACGGCGAGGGCCAACTGGGCTCACCCGGCCGTTGCGCCCGCCACAACAGCGCATCGAGTTCGTCGCCCTTACCGGCGCGGTCCGGGTCACCACCACGCTCGCCGAACAGCCGCAGCATGGTCGCGCGGTCATAGCCCGACTCATAACCGAACTGGACGGTGGCGTCGGCGCGGTAGTACACGTCCGGGTAATCGGGGTCGTCGACCACGTAGGCCGCGCCGGAGGCCAGCATCTTCTCCACCAGCTCGACCACCTCGGAGATCGCGTCGGTGGCGGCCACGTAGTCCTGCGGCGGCAGCACGCGCAGGGCGGTCATGTCGTCGCGGAAAAGCTGGGTTTCCCGGTCGCCGAGGTCACGCCAGTCGATCCCGTCGCGGTCGGCCCGTTCGAACAGCGGATCGTCCACATCGGTGACGTTCTGCACGTAGTGCACCGTGTGCCCGGCGTCCAGCCAGAGCCGATGCACCAGATCGAAGGTCAGATACGTCGCGGCGTGACCGAGATGGGTGGCGTCGTACGGCGTGATGCCACACACGTACATCGTGGCGGTCGACCCGGGGGTCACCGGGCGTACCTGCCTGTCGGCGCTGTCGTACAGCCGCAGCTGCGGACCACTCCCCTCCAGCACCGGGACTGACGGTGCCGACCACGATCGCATGGCCTCGACTCTAAGGTGCTCGCTCAGGACGGCCTCCCGCCGGTCGGTCCCACACAGTTCTCCCAAGTCAGACAACACCGCCCTGGATTCCATTCCCGCATCATCGAGCCACCCCGATCGCCTCCAGCAGGATCGGCGCCAGCTCTTTGCGACACATCAGAAAGTCCGGCAGGTACGGGTCGGCGCGGTTATAGCGCAACTCCGAGCCGTCCAACCGGGACGCGTGCAGGCCCGCGGCCAGCACCACCCCCGCGGGCGCGGCCGAATCCCACTCCCACTGACCGCCCGCGTGAATGTAGGCGTCGACGTCACCGCGCACCACGGCCATCGCCTTGGCCCCGGCGGAGCCGATGCGCACCATCCGAAAGTCCAGCTGCTCACGCATCCGCCACAGCACTGCCGGAGGTCGGTTCGAACTCGCGGTGATCAGCAAGGGGCCGGGCCGGCGCGGCCCGGGTGGCGTGATCGTGTCGCTGCGGTACACCTCGCCCCGGGCGGGCAGGGCCACCACCGCATCCGAGAGGCCGCCCTCGGCGCCCACCGAACGCTGCCACAGGGCGATGTGCACCGCCCAGTCCTCACGGCCGGGCAGGGAGAACTCGTAGGTGCCGTCCACGGGGTCGACGATCCAGACCCGGTCGGCATCGACGCGGGACAGGTCGTCGACCGCCTCCTCGCTGAGCACCGAATCACCGGGACGGGCCTGGGCCAGGCGGTCCAGGATCAGCGCGTTGGAACGGCGGTCCCCTTCGTCACCGAGGTAGTACGGATCGTGGAAACCGACTTGTTCGCGGACTGCCAGCAACAGCTCGCCGGCCTCCTTGGCCACTGCGGCAGCCAGGTCGGCGTCGGTCGCGTGCATCGACCAAGTATCGTCGGCGCACCGAATTGGTGCGTTGGCGGGGCCGGTTGCGCCGGTATTGTCAGGTCCCGCCGCCGCTACAGAGGAGATCCATGACCGAGCAGACCCCTGTCGACAACCTGTCCGACTCGTGGCGCTGGAAGTTCGATTTCTTCAACGCCTACGGCCTGCCCAGCGCCTCACCCGAGGCCAAGGCCGCGTACCGCAATCTCAGCTTCATGGCCAAGCTGCGGCTCACCTCCAACATCCTGGCGTTCCTGTTCGGCCCGCTCTATTTCTTCGTAAAGGGTATGTGGCGCAAGGGTTTGACACTGTTGGGAATCGCGATCACCGCGGGAGTGGTGCTGACGGTCCTCGATGTCAGCGACACGATCGGGCGGTCCGTCGGAATAGCCATCGGCGCGCTGGCGATGTCGACGGCGAACTACGCCTACTACCTGCACGCGGTGCGCGGTAGCCAGTCGTGGAATCCGTTCGAAGGGTTCGGCCGGGCCCGCTAGAAGGCCGGCCACGGGATCGGCCGATGCCGATCGGGTGTCGGCATCACCGGATTGTGCAGTAGCCCAACGATTCTGGATCGCAACGCGGCGATCTCCAGGTCGGTGACGTGACCGCACAACTGCTCTGCCAGACCGGCGAAACCGGCGCGCAGCGCGGCGACATCGGCCAGAGTTTCATCGTCGACAGGCTTGCCCGCCCAGCCCCACAACACGGTCCGCAGCTTGTCCTCGGCATGCAGGCTCACTCCGTGGTCCACCCCGTAGACAGCCCCGTCGAGCCCGGCCAGGATGTGACCACCTTTGCGGTCGGCGTTGTTGATCAGCACGTCGAACACCGCCATGCGGAACAACCGGGGATCGTCGGCGTGCACCAGTGTCACCTCGTCGCCGGCGTAATCGTAGGCCTGCAGGATCGGCAGGAATCCCGGCGGGAGGTGTCCGGCCGGGAGCAGATCCACCAGATCGGGACCGGCGTCGGGCTCGTCGCCCACCTGGTCCCCGGGCTGATCCACCCACAGCTGCAGCATCCCCGGACCGGCTGGGCCATCCCGAATAATCGTGCGGGGCACGATATCCCAGCCCAAGGCGGACGAGATCAGGTATGCACTCAACTCACGGCCGGCCAAGGTGCCGTCGGGAAAGTCCCACAGCGGCGCCTCGCCCCGGATCGGCTTGTACACACAGTGCACCTGGGTTTCACCGGAAGTCGCCTCGCACAGGAACGTGGCGTTGCTCGCCGACCGGATCCGGCCGATCACCGTCAGTTCGCCGTCGGCCAGTACCGAGCCGTCGTCGCCGTCAGGAATCTGCGTCATCTTCGGACCCGGCCACCTCACCGCGCCGATAGCCGTTGGTACGCACGCAGATGTGACCATCGGGGTCCAGCGGCTCATCACACAGCGGGCAGGGTGGACGTCCGGCCGAGATGACCCGGTTGGACCGGGTGGCGAACTCCCGTGCCGACTCCGGGGTGAGGAACACCCGCACCGCGTCGGGGCCGTCCTCGGCATCGTCGAGCACCACCGAGGCGTCGAACTCCCCCTCGGACACCGCGAGTAGCTCGACCACGACCGTCTGCGCTTCCG
Organism: Mycobacterium sp. DBP42; assembly: GCF_005924235.1. Classification (NCBI taxonomy): domain Bacteria; kingdom Bacillati; phylum Actinomycetota; class Actinomycetes; order Mycobacteriales; family Mycobacteriaceae; genus Mycobacterium; species Mycobacterium sp. DBP42. The sequence continues at coordinate 250,539 of NZ_VCMY01000004.1, read as the reverse complement.
AATCCCAGCCCAGCCCCATCGTCCCGACGCGGAACTCGGCGTCGACCGGGGTGACCAGCGGCAGCAGATCACTCACCTCGCCGGTGTCGGGCGGGATCGGTGTGCCGAAGCGGCGATTGATCTCGGTCAACAAGGCAGCGATCCGCTCGGCCAACACGGCCACCTGCTGCTTTTCCAGGATGACCGAGATCACCCGTTTGTCGTGGACAGCCTGCAGGTAAAACGTTCGGTTGCCGGGTTGGCCGACTGTCCCGGCGACGAAACGGTCGGGAGTGCGGAATACATGAATTGCGCGGGCCATGACACCTTCCAAAATACCGGTAGCGGTCTCACTGGTCAGTTGGTGGACCCACCCACCACCGCGTCGGTGGCGGGTTTGGCCGCCAGCCCGGCGCTCAACTGGGTGCCCGTGTGGTTGATGTGCATCACGAAAGGACGCAGCTCGGTGTAGCGGATCACGCTCATCGACGCCGGGTCCGCGGTGATGCGCTGGAACCCGTCCAAGTGCACGCCGAGGGCATCGGCCAGCACCGCCTTGATCACGTCGCCGTGGGTGCAGGCGACCCACAACACGTCGGCGCCATGCTGCTGAGCCAGCGCTCGGTCCCGTTCCCGCACCGCGGCAACCGCGCGAGCCTGCACTTGAGCGAGCCCCTCGCCGTCGGGGAACACCGCCGCGCTGGGCTGCTGCTGCACGACCGCCCACAGCGGCTCCTTGACCAGCTCCCCGATCGCCCGACCGGTCCAGCTGCCGTAGTCCACCTCGGTGAGCCTTTCGTCGACGATCGGCTGCAGCGCGAGCGCCTCGGCCAGCGGTGCCACCGTGCGCTCGCAGCGCAGCAGCGGCGAATGCACGATCGCGGTCACCGGAAGTTCCCCGATCCGCGCGACCACGCCGGCCGCCTGCTCGACGCCGCGCTCGTCGAGGTCGACGCCCTGGCTGCGACCCGCGAGGGTATGCGCCGTGTTCGACGTCGAACGGCCATGTCGCAGCAGAATCACCGTCATTTCGACTCCTCCGTCATTGTGCGGCGACCACCCCGGTACCCAGCAGCGCCAGCACCACCGCACCCAGCACCACCCGGTAGCCGACAAACCAGTACATGCTGTGCGACACCAGGAATTTCAGGAACCAGGCGATGGCCGCGAAGCCGACGACGAAAGCGATCACGGTAGCCACCAGGAGCTGGGCGCCACTGGCGCTCATCCCCTCCCCGACCGGGTGGAACGCATCGGGCAGCGAAAAAATGCCCGAGGCGAAGACCGCGGGGATCGCCAGCAGAAAACCAAACCGGGCGGCCAGCTCGCGTTCCATCCCCAGAAACAGGCCGGCACTGATGGTCGCTCCCGATCGGGACACGCCAGGCACCAGGGCCAGACACTGGGCCAGGCCGACGATGATGCTGTCACGCCAGGTCAGCTGTTCGACGCGACGAACCTGCCTGCCGTAGTACTCGGCCACGGCGATCACCGCCGAGAACACGATGAGCGCAGTGGCAACCAACCACAGATTGCGTGCGCCGGTACGGATTTCGTCTTTGAACAACAGCCCGAACACACCGATCGGGATGCTGCCGATGATCACCCACCAGCCCAGCCAGTAGTCGGCCGACCGGTGCGCCGCGTTGGTCAGACCGGCGAACCAGGCCTTGATGATGCGTCCGATGTCCCGGGCGAAGTACATCAGGACCGCGAGCTCGGTTCCCAACTGCGTGACCGCGGTGAACGAGGCACCCGCGTCGTCGTCGAAGAACACCCGCGAGGTGATCGCCAGGTGCCCAGAGGACGAGACCGGCAGAAACTCGGTGAGCCCCTGGACAATCGACAACACGACAACTTGCAGCCAGGACATGGCACCGACGTCAGTCACGACGACGACCGTACCGTGGCAAGTGCTCCAGGGATGCCTCAGCGACCGGCGCGCGAAACCGGCTGCGCGTCGGCGACCGCGTCGCGCACCGTTGCCGACAGACTGCGTTCATCAGTCAGGTCGATATCGGTCAGTTTGCGGGTGGCCACGGCAACCACATCGTCGTCGATCGGGACCGGCCCGGACAGCCGCGGGCGGTAGATCTCGATCATCAGCTGCTGACGCTCGATGTGGAACGAAAAACTCCGGCCATCGCCAACTTGGCCAAACCCACTAGCGTGTACACCAGTGGAAATATCCTCCATAGCAAACTCTCGGTTGTCGAGTTCCCGGTCTGCGGCGAGGGTCATGGTCGAACCATACCTCGACTTATGCCGCATTGGTTGCAGACGCGACCATTTCCGACCGACGGCCATGCCTAAACTGGATTCCTGCACGTCACCGATATCCGTTTCCGATCGAGAGCCATCCGTTGCGCCCAATTCCTGCAGGTCAGCCAGTTCGCGCCGGCCTTTTTGCGCTGGCCCTGCTGCTCACCGCGGGCTGTACGTCCAACCCCGCCGACGCTCCACCGCCCACCATCGAGCCCGCTCAGGCCGCAGTTTCACCGCCGGTGGCGGCCACCCCGGACGGCGAGATCCGGGAATTGAGCGGGCACGCCGCGGGCGCCGTGTTCGACCCAGCAACCGGAACGCTGGTCGTTCTGACCCCAGGGGCCGAAGGTCAGTCGACCCTGAGCCTGTTGTCCGGGAGGCAACAGCGGCGCGACGTGACGTTGCTGCCCGCGGCCACGGCGCTCAGCGTCGACGGCAAGGGCAACGTCCTGGCGTCCACACGAGGCGGATACTTCCGGGTCGACGTGGCCTCGGCCAAGCCCGCAAGGATCGATGTGGACGGCGCCCAGGGCGTGGATTTCACCGCGATCGCGCTGCGCGCCGACGGCAATCCGGTGCTCGGCACCGCCGACGGAGCTGTCTACACCCTGGGCGGCGACCACACCGTGGCTGCCCGGCTCAAGATCTTCGCCCGGGTGGATTCACTTGTCACACAAGGAAATACCGCCGTAGTTCTGGATCGCGGACAAACTTCGGTGACGGCCGTCAACGCCAGCGGCACGAAAGCCGCCCAAGCCTTGCGGGCCGGCGAAGGCGCCACCACCATGGCCGCCGATGCGCGCGGACGCGTCCTGGTCGCCGACACCCGCGGCGACGAGCTACTCGTGTTCGGCGCCGATCCGCTGATCATGCGGCAGCGCTACCCGGTGCCCGCCGCCCCCTACGGCCTGGCCGGATCCGCCCAGTTGGCCTGGGTGTCGCAGACCGCGGCCAACACCGTGATTGGTTACGATCTCTCCACCGGCATACCGGTGGAAAAGGTGCGTTATCGAACCGTGCAGCAACCGAACTCCCTGGCCTACGACGACAAGACGGACACCCTTTACGTGGTGTCCGGCTCGGGAGCCGGTGTGCAGGTGATCCGCACCGCATCGGGTCGCCGATGACCACCATCCAGCAGGGCCGCATGCCTCCCGGATGGGACAAAGTCGTCGCAGAGGATCTGTCCGAGGAATACGACTGGATACCGCTGCGGCTACCGCCGGATGTCACCAGGATCAGCGCCTCGATCCGCTTGTCGATCGAGGCCGAGTACCGCGGCTGGGAACTGACCCGGGTGCGGGCATACACAGATGGGAGCCGACGGGTGCTGTTGCGCCGCAAGAAAACTGCGTCATCCATGCCGGGCACGCCCAAGGCGCCTTCGCTGTGATCTACGCGGCCTTGCGGCGGGCGTTCTTTCTGGTCCCGCCGGAACGGATTCACCTGTGGGTCTTCGCCGTCCTGCGTGCGGTCACCGGTCCCGCGATCCTGCGCCGCGCACTGGCGCGGCGCTTGGCGCCCAGCGATCCGGTACTGGCCAGCACGGTGTTCGGCGTCCGGTTCGCCGGACCGATGGGCCTGGCTGCCGGATTCGACAAAGATGGCCGCGGGCTGGAGGCCTGGGGTGCCCTGGGCTTCGGGTATGCCGAGGTCGGCACCGTCACCGCGCAACCTCAACCGGGCAACCCCGAGCCCCGGTTGTTCCGGCTGCCCGAAGACCACGCGCTGCTGAACCGGATGGGATTCAACAACGAGGGCGCCGGCGCCCTGGCCATCCGGCTGGCCCAGCACACCCCCGATGTCCCGATCGGGGTGAACATCGGCAAGACCAAGCTGACCCCGCCCTCCGACGCGGTGGCCGACTACGCCGAGAGCACCCGGCTGGTCAGCGCGCTGGCCGCCTATGTCGTGGTCAACGTCAGCTCACCCAACACCCCCGGACTGCGGGATCTACAGGCCGTGGAATCGCTGCGGCCGATCCTGGCCGCAGTCAAGGCCGAGACCGACAAGCCCGTCCTGGTCAAGATCGCCCCCGATCTCTCCGATGCCGATATCGACGAAATCGCCGACCTGGCAGTCGAATTGGGGCTGGCAGGGATCGTCGCCACCAACACCACCGTATCCCGGGAGGGCCTGGCCACACCCGGTGTCGCCGACCTGGGCACCGGCGGAATCTCGGGGCGCCCGGTGGCACACCGATCCCTGCAGGTGCTGCGGCAGCTGTACTCGCGGGTGGGTGACAAGCTGGTACTGATCAGCGCCGGTGGCATCGAAACCGCCGACGACGCGTGGGAACGGATCACCTCCGGGGCCACCCTGTTGCAGGGCTACACCGGATTCATCTACGGCGGCGGGTTGTGGGCCAAACAGATCCACGACGGCATCGCCGAGCGGTTGCGCGCCGGCGGCTTCGCATCGCTGAGCGACGCGGTGGGATCAGCTGCGCGCTGACCTCCACCGCGCCCTCGGGACTAGTTCTGCTCGTAGGTGCCGTGGATGACGGCGCGGGCGATGGCCTGCCCGAAGAGGTTGAAGCCCAGGTAGGCCGGGGTGGCCCCCTCGGGCAGTTCCAGTGACTCCACCGGCAGCGCGTGCACGGCGATGTAGTAGCGGTGCGGGCCGTGACCGGCCGGCGGGGCGGCACCGATGTAGCGCTTGAGGCCGGCGTCGTTGGCCAGCGTGACCGCGCCGCCGGGCAGGTCGCCACCATCACCGGCGCCGGCGGGCAACTCGGTCACCGAGGCAGGCAGATCGGCCACCGCCCAGTGCCAGAAACCCGAGGCCGTCGGGGCGTCCGGGTCGTACACCGTCACCGCGAAACTCTTGGTTTCGGCCGGAAAACCGGACCAGCTCAGCTGCGGCGAGGTATCCGAACCACCGGCCCCCATGATCCCGCTGACCTGATCATTGGCCAGCGGCTGCCCGTCGGTGACCGATTCGGAGGTCAGGGTGAACGTCGGCAGCTTCGGCAGGCTGTCGTACGGAGATGTGCTCATGGTTCCCTCTCGTCGTTAGTCGTGCGGTCAGCAGTTCCGCAAAAAGTGTTCCAGAACGCCGGCCCCGAACTGCAGTGCGTCCACGGGTACCCGCTCATCGACGCCGTGGAACAGGGCCGCGAAATCCAGATCGGGCGGCAGGCGCAGCGGCGCGAATCCGAAGCAGCGAATCCCCAACCGCTGGAAGGACTTCGCATCCGTGCCGCCCGAGAGCATGTAGGGCACCGTGCGGGCCTCGGGGTCCAGCGCCAGGATCGCCGCGTTCATCGCGTCGACCAGGTCACCGTCGAACGTGGTCTCGTACGACGGCAGGTCCCGCTCCCAGCTGCGGGTGACATCGGGGCCGATCAACGCGTCGACCTCGCGCTCGAAGGCCTCCTTGCGACCAGGCAGCACCCGGCAGTCGATCACGGCTTCCGCCGAGGCGGGGATGACGTTGGCCTTGTAGCCGGCCTTGAGCATGGTGGGGTTGGCGGTGTCACGCAGCGTGGCCGAGACGATCCGGGCCACGCCACCGAGTTTGGCGATGGTGCCGTCCAAATCCGGCGAGTTCACGTCGAAGTCGTAGCCGGTCTCCTCGGCCACCGCGGTGAGGAACTGCTCCACGGCCGGGTTGAGCACCAGCGGGAACTGATGCCGGCCCAGCCGGTCCACCGCACCGGCGATGGCGGTGACGGCGTTGTCGTCGTGCACCATCGACCCGTGCCCGGCCCGGCCGCGTGCGGTCAGCCGCATCCAGGAGAGTCCCTTTTCGGCGGTTTCGATCAGGTAGAGCCGTCGCTCGCCGCCGTCCTTGCGGGGCACGGTCAGCGAGAACCCGCCCACCTCACCGATCGCCTCGGTGACGCCCTCGAACAGATCTGGGCGGTTGTCCACCAACCAGTTCGCGCCGTAGGTACCACCGTGCTCCTCGTCGGAGACGAACGCGAACACCAACTCACGCGGCGGGACGATGCCCGAACGCTTGAAGTGCCGGGCCACCGCGATGGCCATGCCGACCATGTCCTTCATGTCGACCGCGCCACGGCCCCACACATAGCCGTCCTTGACCGCACCGGAGAACGGGTGCACGCTCCAATCGGCGGGCTCGGCCGGCACGACGTCGAGGTGACCGTGGATCATCAGCGCGCCGCGGCCAGAGTCGGCGCCGGGCAACCGGGCGAACACATTGCCCCGGCCGGGCGCACCGGCCTCGACATACTCGGTCTCGTAGCCGACCTCCTGCAGCTGCTCGGCCACCCAGTGGGCGCACTCGGCCTCACCCTTGGTGGTTGCCGGGTCACCTGTGTTGGAGGTGTCGAATCGGATGAGCGCACTGACGAGATCGACTACCTCGTCCGCGCTGGAGGCGGGGACCGTCACAGAGTCCATTGGTACCACCGATTCACTCCGGGGCACCGGTTTGGGTCTTGGGCACCCAATCCGATAACCTTAGGCGCCCAGCCCGCGAGGCTGGCAGGTCCGAGTGGCGGAATGGCAGACGCGCTAGCTTGAGGTGCTAGTGCCCTATTAACGGGCGTGGGGGTTCAAGTCCCCCCTCGGACACATCCGGCGACACGACTCAGGTCGGCAGTCGCCGTGACTCGCCGAAGATGCGGGTCGTAGTCGAGACGCAGGCCCAAGCTTGCGTACACCTCGGCGCGCTCAGCTCCGGTTGCCGCGCCGAGGATGACCGACAGTCCGCCTAACTCCTTAACTAACTCACTGATCTCGGCGGCACACATGGCGCGGGGCCGCTCCACTCGCTCAACGCGTGCCCTCAGCTCGTCGCGCTCGGCGGTACGTTGACGCAACGCAGCAGTTAGATCCTCAACGGCCACGCCAGACTCCACGGCGGTGATCAAGGCAGCCACTTTGGCATTCGCCTCGCTCAGCTGGCGCTGCAAGGCGGCGTAGCCAGGTCCGGCCGCCGGGTCCACGTCTTGCCCGCGTGCGAGGTCTTCTGGATCGGCCAGAGTGGCGATCCATTCGTCGAGTCGCGCTGTCACTGCGTCTTCGCGGAGATAGACGGTGCGCGGATGATCACTCAGGTCCACAGGTACAGAACGTGACTTGCCGAACTCACAACGGTAGAGGATCCGCGTTGTTTGCTTCCCCGGCCGGGCGGCGCCCTGCATTCGCCGTCCACATGCGGCGCAGAACAGCAGCCCACGCAGCGCATACGGCACTGTCGATTCTCTGCTGCACACGCGACCGGGACCACGCCGCGCCTGCATCCGGAGACGAACAGCCTGCGCCAGCTCATCAGGGATCAGCTCTTCGTGCGTGCGTCGATCGGGTGCGATCCAGTCGGCCCGATCGCGCCACCGCATGCGAGTCTCATATCCCGCGGCGACATCATCGGGGTTCAAAAGGACCTCATACTTCTCCTGCTTGCCCCAGACACGGATACCGCGGTACGCAGGGTTGTCGAGAATGGCGCGGATCGCCGAATGGGACCATCCACGTGGGTCACGATGCCGGTTCCGTGCCGGGTCGTATTGGCTCGGTGATGGCACTCCATCGTCGGTGAGCTGCTGTGCGATGAAGCGCAAGCCAGCACCATCGGCATACATGCGATAGATCCGCTCGACGGTCGGGGCGGTCTCGGGGTCAGGCTCCAGGCGGTGAAGACGCTGCCCAAGACTTGCCTTGGCGGGGTTTGGGTGCGGGCCGGCATCGACGAGTTGATAACCGTACGGTGGGCGACCGCCGAGGTATCTGGTTGTGTCCTGCGCGAGTGCCGACATCGCGGTACGCACGCGCATCTGGATTCGCGCACGTTCTCCCTTGCTCATTCCGCCAAAGAGCGTCATCACGAGGTCGTGTGCCTCGGATCCGGGATCAACCGCTCCGCCAACTTCAGGCACCCATAGGCCGACCCCGTAGTGCGTGAGCACCGGGAAGGTGAGCGCAAATTGCGGTCCGTAGAACGCGCGAGCAGGTTCCCCGATCACGACGGCATCGAAGCCACGGCCACGAGAAGTGACATCTGCGAGCAGACGTGAAGCCTCCGGCCTGCGTTTCCAGGGAAGCGACCGGCTCTGGCCTATATCGAAGTAGTCGGCGGCGAGGACGCCGCCATGCGGACTGATCAGATCGATGGCACGACGTTTCTGCCAGCTGCGGCTCGCCTCCGGATCTTGGGCGTCCTCGGTACTCACTCGGCCATAGAAGGCGAACCTGAGGCTCATGCCACTCCCCTCCCTGATCTAGGCGTCCGGTCCCGCATAGCCAGTATGACGTTTACCAGCGCGCGGTTGGCCTCGCGCGGGAGCCGATACCGGTTCGGCAGGTCAATTTCAACACCTCCCTCTGACATGTTCGGAGCATCGACTCGAACGTCACACTCGGAGCGAGCATGTGTCGTAGTCGGGCATCTTTCAGCCATCGCTTGCCCCTAGCGGATCCCATTGTTCGTTGTGGGCTTGGCGACGTGCTTCTACCAGTCCGATGAGGCGGGAGTGGATGCGTTGGAGGGCCGCGGAATAGACGAGACTGCGATCGCCGAGGCTGCCGAGGCCGGCACGTTCGAACTCCCACGCCACCAGATCATCGCGACCGGCGAAGTCACAGTTGGGATCGTATTGGTATGCAGTGCTTTTCAAGCGTTCTTCACGCGTCCAAATGGCGCGCTGTTCGCGCAGCACGGTCATGGTAGTGGAATAACGGCGGGATTTGCTGGTGATGTGGCCGCGGAATCCGAGGGTGTGCAACCACCGCCCGATGCCGGACAGTCCTTTGTCCGCGAGATCGCTGATGGTGGTCAGGATGGTCCGCACATGCTCTGACACGTCCAGGTCGGGTATGGCTTCCGTAGATAGGCGGCGCGCGCTGATTCCGAGGTCTACCAAGGATTTGGTGACATACTTGGCGAGATAGCGTGCCACCAGCCGGCCAGACATGGACCGTCCTGAGCCTGACCCTGGTTCTGGTTCTGGTTCTGGTGGAGCACTTTTCACTGGTTTTGCGGATGCGGCGAGGGGTTGGGTGTCGATCTGTGTGCCGAAACGCATCGTCCGCGCATCGGTATCAGCGGTCGGATCGTCGATGGTGAGCGTGACGGTGCGGGCGGCGTGTTGGATGATGGTGGCGAGTTCGACTGCACCGATGGGTGATTCCCAATCGGTCTGATCGGGGTCGTCTTGGGGGTCCAGGCGGATCAGGGCGTGGATGTGTGGGATGGCGCGGGCTTGCAGTTCGACGATTTTGATGAAGCTCACCCGCACCGCATCCGGATCCACACCGGTGGCTTTCAGTTCTTTGCGGAGGGTGCGCCGCATGGTGATGGTGAAGCGTCGCCACAGTTCGGGAAGATGCCAGGCGAACAGGACATGCCCGGCATAGTCGTAGCACTCCGGACAGAGCGGCTGACCGACCCGCTCGTCGCCATGATCATGGGACATGCTGCACCACAATTGTTTTCCATGCGGGCAGCGGCGGTAGCCGCCGATCCGGTGCTGGTCTCGGCATACCTGCGCTTTCTTGTCCCCCGACGTCGTGGCGGTGTGGACGGCCCCGAAGCTGGGGGCAGTCAGGGTGAGGAAAACTTGCGGATGATCGCCCACCGCGGTGGGCATGCCGTGGTGGCCTCCCGCAGCGCCGGCGTGCACGAGTTGCCAGGTGTCGCGGGCGTAGAGATCTGAACACGACGGGCAAATGTGGGCGCGACGGTTGTTGCACCGCGTCCACACCACCCGCTGACGCCCGTACTCATCGGTACCGATCAGCTGGATGGGGTGAGCGCAGAATCCGACGGATTCTGCTCGTCGCCACCAGGATTGGTATCCCATCGACGCGGCCCGGCGCACCATCTGCTCGACCACTCGGGTGGTATCAACTGTATCCGGAACACCCGGCAGGGCAAGCTGCGCCGATGTCATGGAGCTATTCACCGCTGCCCTCACCCACGGTGTGCCCGGTATCGGTGTTGTGTGGATGGTGGGTCTTGTTCGGTCGGCTCGGGGGTCGGCGGAACCGAGTGGCCAGCGCGGTGATGTCGTGGTCGGTGACGTGGAAGGCCCGCACCCGCTGGGCGTAGGCGGTGCCGTCAACCATCATGTAGCCAACACCCGGTGTCGCGTCGGGGATGCGGTCACATTCGGCGCCGGCATCGCGTGCTCCCTGTCCCAGGACCATAGTGGTTTGGGTGGCTTCAGTCAGGCGCAACCCGATCCGCACCGTGAACAGCTGCCTTAACGGCAGGGTGTCTTTGGCGGGGTCTTGCACCGCGGCGACGACGCTGATGCCGACTGCGCGGCCTTGCGAGAGCAGGAGGCCCAGGAGTTGTTCGATTTCGGTGCGGACCTTGCGGTCGGTCACATACGCACTCAGTGCTGCGATTTCATCGATCACTACCACGAACAACGGCTCCGACGTCGTGGGAGTGTGTAGTCGGGTGTGGCCGCGCAGACGATTCGCCCGGGCGTGCATCACCGTGACGAGCTGGCGTAGCAGCTCCAGGGTGGTGTCGGTGGCGTCGTGGGTGAACACGGTGAACAGGGGTGCTCCGGCACCGAGTTCCATGCCACCTTTGGGGTCGATGACACATAACCGCACCAGTCCGGTCTTCACCGCGGGGGCGATGCCGGCGATCAACGACCACAGCACTGAGCCTTTACCTGCGCCGGTTGCCCCGGCGATCAGCACATGGTGACCGAGCAGCGGCACTTGCCACCAATGCCGCGTTTCGGTGATCCCGACCCGCACCAGCGCCAGGTCCACCGGGGTTGCCGGGGCGGGCATGGGCAGGACGATCGGTTCAGCGAGCACGTCTGCCCGCATTAAAGTGATGCGCAGTTCGCCAGGCGAGGTGGCGGTGATGCTGATGCGGTCGGCGCGCCACGCGGCGGCCAGCGCGTCGGACTGTTTATGCCAATCTGCCACGGACTGGCCGGTGACGATGCGCACCGCCAGCACATCGGTGGTTTTACCGATTGTCACCGTGCGCAGGGTGGGAGTGAGGGTGCGGCCGCCGAGTGTGGCCGTCAGGCCGTGCAAGGTGCAGGTCGATTCCCAGGTGCGGGTGTAGCGCGACCACGTGAGCCAGCGCCGCCGTACCGGTTCGGTCACCCAGGCGCGAAATGACCCCGGTTGGAGCCAGGCCCAGCCCGCATACCCGGCACTGCACACGATCGCGCAGATCAGGCCCACGCGTGGGCCGTGGCTGATGGCAAGCACGAGGCTGGCGATGATGGGCACGTTGATCGCCGGGAACAGCACCGCCCACCAGAGCACATACCCGGCTGCGGTGAACAGCGACATGACCAGTTCTCCGAACCAGTCGTCATCGCCTGATCCACTGTTGGTGGTGTTCTTATTGTTCGATGTCATGAGAGATGCCCTCCGTGAGCGTGTGGTCAACAGCAATGCCCGGGGTGGCGGGGTGCGGTGATCGGTTCACCGCACCCCACACCCGCTTGGGGTTACTTCTGCGGGCGTGTCTGCTCACTCGGCGCAGCACCACTGGCGGTGGCGGGGGTGAGGGCATCAGCGCGGAACGCCACCCCGCTGCGATCACCTTGGGCCCACGGGATGGCCACCAGACCAACCACCGAAATAGACTGCGTGACTGTAACTTTGGGGTCTCCTGCCACGGTGACATTGAGTACTTCGCCGCCGGAGTCATCCAGCGCGAGGACCTGGGTGGCGTACATCGGCATCCCGGTGGCGGTGTCGACTTTCGGGGCGCCGGTTTCGAAGTTCAGCCGTGGCTCCGGAGCGCGGGTGACGATAAAACGAGTTCCAGACGTATCGATTCTCAAACGCATTGTCCTACTAGTCCTTTCGTGAGATGTTGACGCCGGTCCGGCGCTGGATTCAGTTCACGTGGACATCACGGACGTTGCGAGAGACATGTGCCGACATTTCCGACACATCCACGGGCATTTCGGACACGGCCGGACATACCCACGGACATCACACCGACACTATCGCCGCAGGGTGGCGGCAATCGCATGGCAAACTAGACACCACGCGCTGAAGGATGGATACGGACGACACGGGAAGATGTGCGCTGACACGATGGACGAGCAGGACGGCACCGAGGCCGCCATCACTCCCAACGATCGCCTCGCGCAGCGGCTACAGGCCAAAGGTCTGTCCTCGCAGCGGTTCGCCACCGCGGTGGGTGTCGATATCAAGTCGGTGCGACGCTGGCTGGCCGATAGCGACTACAGAATTCGCGAACACAACGCCCGCAGCGCCAGCGAGGTGCTCGACTGCACTCCGCATGACCTGTGGCCCAAGCAGTACCCGGCCGCTACCCCCCGTGCAGTGACAACAGCGTCTGCGGGTGGGCCATTCACCGCGACCCTGTATGCCAGCCGTACTCAGCTGCCGATCACGACGTGGCAGCAGCATTTCGCCGACGCCACCACCGGCATCGACATCCTCGTGCTCGCGGCCACGTTCCTGTTCGACACCCTCGACGGATTCCTCGACACCCTGCTCGCCGCCGCCGCCCGCGGTGTGTCGGTGCGGTTTCTCGTCGGGGATCCCGACACTGCGACCACGATCTTGCGCGGTGAGGAGGAAGGGATCGGCGAGGCTGTCATCGCCCGCTGCCGCACGTCGGTGGAGTTGCTCGCCCCTCACGCTTGTACCCCGGGGCTGGACATTCGCACCCACGACACCGCGCTCTACACGTCGATCTTTCGGGTCGATGACGCCATGATTGTCAACTTCCACATCTACGGCTCACCCGGGCGCAACAACCCTGTGCTGGTTCTGTCACGTCACCATGAGCCAAGGCTCTGGACCACCCTCGAAGACGCTTTCACCCAGGTCTGGAACCGCGCCAGACCGCTGACCGCGAAAGGCTGACCCCCGATGCGCACCGACTACTACAATGACCCCAACGCCCCGGCGCCCAACAGTGTCGTTCCGTCCGCCTCGGCCATCGTCACCGACGAACAAGGTCGTATTCTGCTGATCAAACGCCGCGACAACACCCTGTGGGCGTTACCCGGCGGCGGACACGACATCGGCGAAACCATCGCCGACACCGCCGTGCGGGAAGTCAAAGAAGAAACCGGGCTCGACGTCGAAGTCACGGGTCTGGTCGGTGTCTACACCAACCCCCACCACGTGGTCGCGTTCACCGATGGCGAAGTGCGCCAACAATTCTCGCTACTGTTCGCCACCACGGTGCTCGGCGGGACCCTCGCCATCGACCACGAAAGCACCGACATCGCCTGGACTGCCCCCGACGACATCGCTGGCCTGGATATGCATCCGTCGATGCGACTGCGCGTCGAGCACTACCTGCAACGCCGCGACAGCCCCTACCTCGGCTGACCGCTGGGCTACAGCCAGTCGCGTACTCGCCGGACCGCCGCCAACAATTCGTCGCGGCCCGCGTCGACCGCCCGGTGCACCGGGTCCTCGGATCCATAACGCGCCAACACGTCGCGTAGTCGATCTCGCGGTGATATCGGCGCCCCGTCAGGTCCAGTCGTCAGATCGCAAAAAGTCAACGCATCAAGGACATTGCTGGGCGGATCGCTGAACGCGGACAAACCCGACAAGCCCCGCTCGGCAGCCTCCGCGTGCGCTCCGGTATGAAAGGCCACCAAGGAAGCGACCAGCTCCCCGAAACCCGCCGATCGCACGAACTCCGCTCCATCAAGGGGATGAAAACCGGTCCGGCGCACCGACGGTGCGTAACCGATATCGTGCAACCACCCCGCCGCGACCAGACAGTCCGCCGTTTGAGCATCGAAACGCCGGCTCAACCGCTCGGCAGTCGTCGCGACCCCCCGGACATGCGCCAACCGCCGCGGCTGCTCAGCCAGCCGCGCCTCGGCCTCGCGCCGTGCACGCTGCGCCAAAACTACGCTCACAACCGCCAGCCTACGAGCCCCAGCACCATGCCGCAGCCCCGTCGCGGCTGATGGCGCAGATCCTGGACACCCGCGACCCGCAGGAACCGGCGGCCACCAGCAGGCTTCGCTACGCTCGCTCTGCTCCCGTCCGCTGGCGCTCCCGTCCGCGCCGCTCCCTGCGCTCCGCCCTCCGTCCGCCGCCACGCATGCATGCACCCACGACCGGCGCCGGAACTAAGTCGCAGGCCACAGCGCTGGCATCACGACGAGGCGCAGCTGCCCTCGCTGCTCGCCGCATCGAGACGCCGCGAGCGGCAGGCCGGACCAATAGCCTGACCGTCGCTGACCTGCGATGTGAGAACTTTCTTTACTGGTATCGAGACACCTGCTCGATACAGCGGCGAAGGCGTACTGGCAATGTCAACTTGACTTGGCCCCACTAGGACGGCTCGATTTGGCTCCGGCTGGTTTGGGGGGCTGGGTGGTTCGGGCGTGGGCCAGTCGGTAGGAGTGGCTGCCGGTTTCGATGATCTGGCCGGCGAAGGTGAGACGGTCGACGATGGCTGCGCAGAGTCGGGGGTCGGTGAAGGTCTTGGTCCAGGCCGAGAAGGGCTCGTTGGAGGCGATCGCGATCGCGGAGCGTTCCTCTCGCTCGGTGAGTACCTGGAACAGCAACTCGGCGCCGCGTCGGTCGAGCTGCAGGTATCCCAGTTCATCGATGAGCAGCAGGTCGACGCGGCCGTAGCGGGTGATGAGTTTGGTGAGGTGTTTGTCGTCGGCGGCTTCAACGAGTTCGTTGACCAGCTTGCTGGCCAGGGTGTAGCGGACGCGGTAGCCGGATTCGGCGGCGCGGGTGCCGAGGCCGATGAGCAGGTGGCTCTTGCCGGTGCCGGAGTCGCCGATCAGGCAGAGCGGGTAGCCGGCCTTGACCCAGTGGCAGCTGGCGAGTTGACCGATGAGGGCCGGGTTGATCGCGGGGTTAGCTTCAAAAGAGAAGTCCTCCAACCGTTTCGGGCGGGGAAACCCGGCGTCACGGGTGCGGCGTTCGGCACGGCGGTGGTCGCGGTCGTCGCATTCGGCGATGACCAGTTCAGCGAGGAACCCCAGGTAGGTGTGGTGTTCGCGTTCGGCGGTGGCGGCGATCTCGGCGAAGCGCTCACGAATGGTGGGCAGGCGCAGCACGCGGCAGCCTTGGTCGATGGCGGCGGTCGCGGCCGACTCGGTCATGCCGTGGCGTGCGGTCATGAGCTTTCCTTTCCGAGCAGGGCGTCGTATTTGTCCAGGCAAGGCAGCGCCCGGGTGTCAGCGGGCAACTCGGCGCGACGCCGGATGAGATCGACAACCACGTCGGTGTCCTGATCGTTGTGTGGGCTGGGTGTCCTGCCGCGGTGCTCGGCGGCCTTGCGGGCTTCCAGGGCCACGACGTCGGGGTTGACCGAACCCACGGCCAGGGCCGCGGTGATCCCGACCAGTACGTCGGCGTGGTCCAAGCGGCGATGCAGCAGCAGCACCTCGACCAGGGCGCGGGTCCCGGCGGCGTCGCCGTGGGCTCTGCGGGCCGCAGCCCAGAACCGGTCGTGGGTGGCAGTGAACACCCTGGCCGCCCGGGCCTGGGCCAGCGCGGTCGCTCCAGGCAGGGCGCCGGGTTTGCGCAGCAGGATTTCCAGATAGTGGTCCAGGTCAAGAACTTTGGCGCCCTTACCGATGGCCCGCTGGTGGCGGGCCACCACCTGGTTGCGGTCATAGGCGGTGACCGTGGAGGCCGACAGCTTGACCCGCAGCCGATGACCGATGAACCGGGCCGGCACCGAGTACTGGTTGCAGCGCACCATGATCTGGGCGTAGCGGTCCACCCGCGGGGTCAGGCTCAGGGCGGTATCGAACGGCTCTCTGGGCAACGGACCCAGCAGGGTTTTCTCCACCGCGAAGTCCTGGGCCACGCTGGTCGACCGGTTGCCGACCCGGCGAGCGTCATCGGCCTCATCAGCGGCGGCCAGCACAGCGTTGAGTTCGTCGATGGAGGCCACCACCGGCATCGGCACGCAATGGTTGCGGCGGAAACGCCCGCCTTCGCCCTCAACCCCGCCCTTCTCGTGGCTGCCCTCGTGGCCGGGCTGGCAGTACCAGGCCTCGAACCCGTAGTGGGAGCGAAACGCGATCCAGCGGTCGTTCTCCTGGCGGGATCGCCCGAACAGGACCGCCGTGACCGCGCTGTTGAGGTTGTCGTAGCGGATCTTGTCGGTCGGTACACCGCCGAACCGGGCGAAGGCGTATTCGTGGCCTTCCAGGAACGCCTCCTGCCCGGCGGTGATCGAGGCCCGGTGTGCTGCTCGCCCCGAGTAGGACAACCGCATCGTGAACAACGTGGTCTTGGTCTTGACTCCGGCCAGGATCACCCACAGGTCGTGGAAGTCGACCTCGGCCTGAGCGCCGGGCTCATAGGTCTGGGGCACATACCCCAACTCCAGGGGCCGACCCGCATCGGCCAGGATCTGCGGGCGGCGTTTGCGGACATGATCACGCACCGTCGAATACGACAAGCCCTGTGCGCCATGCTCATCGACCAGCCGGGCTAACACTCGCCGCGCAGTATGGCGTTGCTTCTTCGGGGCATCCAGATCGCTGAGCAACATGGCGTCGATCGCCGCCTTGAACGGCTCCAACCGAGGGGCCACCCGCGCCGCGGTCTTACGCGCCGGCGGCACCGCCGAGGCCAACGCCTGGCGCACCGTGCGCCGATGCACCCCGTGCTTGTCAGCCAACCCCCGGATCGAAAGCCCCTCGACCCGGTGATCCCGCCGGATCGCCTCGAACTGCTGCACCCGTGACACCCTTCGCACGCCTGACCTCCGCGACCGGTAATCCGGACCATCCGGACACCGACCACGCTGAGGTGGGGCCAAATCAAGCCGTCATAACCGACACGGCGTGTCACCGAAGTGGGGCCAAATCAGGCCGTCACAACAACACCCCGCGACCACCCGACCGGGGCCAAATCAAGCCGTCCCCCTGGGGCCAAATCAGACTGCCACGGCCAGGCGTACCGCCGCTAACAGGAAGAAGTGCAGGTCACGTTCAAGAGTTTGGAGTTCCACGTGGTCGGCGTGCCGCTTGTTGAAGCGTCGGTCGATGCGTCCTGATTGGAGCGCCACGGCGTTGATCCAGTTGGTTGCCTCGGTGCGAAGACGCTCGACAATGACGCCCTCTGATGGGGCATTGCGTTGACGTTCCGTTGCCCTCATTCTGTCCCTGCTGTGTGATCCATGGGGTGCGTTACACCGGGGAGGAAGTGGTGTCGGGGGCCGCTGGCCGCGTGCGGCAGAGCGATGAGGTGTGTGCCCGAAACCGCGGAGTCCGGTTGTTGGAGGTGGCTTCCGATCAGGTTGACGAGTGTGGCTGCGACCGCTACGAGGTCGGCTGCCGAGCCGTGGAATGTGGGGACCGAGCAGCCCCTGGTTGGTATAAGTTCGTCATCGCTGGGTTCTTGCCACAGCGTGTGGTAGAGCTCAAGTCCGCTGTCGCCCTGGATTGTTCGGCCAGCGTCTTGATCGATGCTGGAAACTGTCGCTGTTGCGCTTGCGGCGCACAGCACGGCTAGGCCGAGCGTGCCAGAGCGAGCGTCTGTGGCGACCTGAGCGATCAATGCCTTTCGCGTCGGCGCAGTTGCCAACGCATCGAGACAGCTCGTGATGCCGTTGTTCACTGTGGCGTCGATGATGAGATCCGCTGCCAGGCATGACGTGTGGTCTTCTGGGAGGTGCCCTTCTGCGACGGTGACCGTCAGGTCATCACGGATCGCGCGGAGCCGTCCAGCGAGTGCCTCGGCTTTGGAACGGCCAATGTCGTCTTCGACGTAGTTTTGTCGGACGAGCAAGCCGCCGGTGACGATGCCAGGGTCGCACACGGTGATCTCCGATGCTCCTGCGCGAGCGATGAATTCGGCGATCCATGATCCGAGCCCGCCGCAGCCCCAGATGTGGACAGTCTTTCGTTGAAATCCGTTCACGGGGCGGCCGTCGTCGCGGCGGGTTGTCACTTCGGGTCGTTCGTCGGACATCCTGCACCACTCAATCGGGATTTCAGTGTTGATCTTCGCGGGGTCGAGAACAACCCCCACACCCCGTTGCTGCGCGACCTCGCGGAGCGCATTCGCCGTTGGGGTGGGGAGCCGTCCGCCCAAGAGGTGGGGTGGGCCTCCAGCGGGGTGCGGCACGGCGAGGACGAAGTATTGCTCGGCGTCGTGGTGATTTCGTAACGCACTCGCCAGGAGGGCGGTGAGGAACGCCGGCGATTGCGGTGCGATCCGGGGAGCCCGTCCTTCGAGGCGGTCAAGGTAGGGGTCGTCCAGGAGAGCAAGCAGTAGCGCGAATGTGGATGCGGCACCGAACGGCAGCGCGGTGGCCAGGGTAATTACCGGTACGCGATGCCCGGCAGCTCCAGGCGAGTACGTCAGGTCGTATCGGTGCGTTGACCGGGCGATCAGGTGAGCCGTTTGGTGGCGCTTCGCCGGTCCGGGTTCTCGGGTAACGATCGTCGGTGTGTCATGTGCCTGATGCGGCACTCCGCCAACAGCGTGGTACATGGCGGTGGCGGCGTCGAAGTTTCCGGCGGCCGCGTCGACGAGCCAGTCCCAAAGGCGGGTGAGTAGGCCGGCCACACCAAGCGTCGGCTGCCATTCCCGTGAAGGATCCAAATAGATGCATAGTCGTTGACCCGCGAGCACATGGGGGTAGCCGAGAAACCGAGTGTGATCAACGTCGATAGCCGGTAGCGAGTACGAAGAGGGGCGAAGCTGAAGGATGAACTCCTCGGTCTCTTGAAGTTGCAGGCCACCCGGATGATGCGGGATGGCGGCCGTGCGTAGCGAGATGCGGAGCGACGCCTCGCCGCTAGCGTCGAGCGTGGGTCTTCCTCGGACCTGGATTTCGTTGGGACGTTGTTGCGCTAGCGCTTTGAGTTCGGCGAGGAGATGCTTCTGCCAGCCCGTCAGCGTGGGCTGGTGGCGTCTGGTCACCCTGCCCGACCAGAGCGCCCCACTGTTGAGTCCGCGGCAGAGGTGGCTGCTGGAAACTTCGCGCTAGCGGTTGTTGTGGCCGGCGCCTTGAATCCGTCGCCGAAGATGTTCTGCCACAGCTGGACACTGCGGTCTTTGTCTTTCTCCTCGTAGGCCGCTTCGATGTCGGCGGCATGCACGTGGATTCGGTCACGGAAGTAGCTGTAGGTCGCCTGAGCGCTCTCGGGGTCTGGTCCCCACCGGTGGTCGAACGTCACGCCGGAACCGGACGGGTCGGCGATGGAGGGCTTGATCGGGTTCGCTTGCAACCAGGTGTCGAGGTCTTGCACGACATGAAGAAGAGTTGTGGGGACGTTGCTGTAGTAACTCGGGTCCAGGAGCTTGCGCAAGTCTGTTACCTGCTCCCCCAGCATGGTGGTCAGCAGGACTGAACGTGTGCCGGTGAACGAATTCTTGTGATCACGAAGGTATTTCATGAGTCTGATCACTTTGCGTAAGTTCCCGCTGGCGATAGAGTCCTGTTTCTTCATCCAATCGGTGAAACCCTGCGGGTTCGTCAGCTCCCACTCGTTGTCGTCGCGGTTGACGATGACCTCTCGACCGTCGGCCAGGTTGAGGTGAGGGACGATGTCGACGTGCATGGAGTTGGCGTAGACGAGCCGCGCGCAGCGGCACTTACGTGAGTGCGGCATGGTGCCGTAGGTGCTGTGCCGATGCAGGGCTGCGTAGACCTCATCGATGTAGGTCTTGGGGTTGTCGGCCCAGTCCGGGTTCTGGCTCATGTCGAGCATGAAGTCGGCGTCGAACTCGTTGTCACCGACGGGGTTGATGATCGTGCGGTGTGCCCAGGAGCCTTGCGGCGTCTTGCCGGTGATCAGCGCACCGATTTCGACGTCGGCTTTGAGTGCCTTGTAGATGGCTTCGACGCGCTGGTTGAGTAGGTCCAGTTTGAACTGGCTGAGATTGACCGTGTCTTTCAGCAAGACGTTGAAGTGGTCAGCGAGTTGCATTGGGGGCCTCCGTGTGTGAAATGCTGCCCGGATCGTCGCGGTGTCGGCGTCCGTTCACCGGTGTGTATGCGGGCGCCTGGTGGTCAGCGAATTTCGCGGTGTAGCTAGGGCTGAGTTCTCGGCTGACTGAGGCAGCGAGGCCGGCCACGTCCTTTGGGTCCGCCGAGTCCAGTGCGTAGAGGCCGCCGGGCACTAGAGCGTCGAAGCGCGTGTAGTTGGATTTGCCGATCAAGTGTTCGGCGAGGCCCTGTCCGCCACGGCTGCTGGCGTTAAGGATCAGCGGGGCAATCGGTCTTGCCCAGTGTAAGAGTCCGCCGCGGTCCAAGCGCTTGGGGTGATCGGTCAGCTGATCAATGGTGCCGACGTTGAGGACGGTAATCGCGTCGAGAGGAACACCGAGCATGCTGACGGCCTCGGCGATCGCGACGACAGCCGGGTTGTTGGCCCATACTCCGCCGTCAATGAGCCTGTGTCCGTCGACGTACGCCGCGGGGAAGTACAGCGGCGCCGCCGAGGTCGCCAGTGCAACGTCCACCATCGGTATGCGCCAGTCGCGGGTCAGCCGTGTGTGGTGCGGAGTCTTGAAGATGTGCACGGCCCCGCGTTGTACATCCCACGCGGGAATGACGAGTCGCTTCGTGCTGTCGCCAAGGAGTCGGGCTCCGAGGACGCCGGTCAACGCTTGCCGCAGCGCCTCTGCGTCATAGATGGGCGATCTCAGCTGCCGTGGTCGGCGCCATCCTCGCCGCCTCGACGCCGGAAAGACTTTCTCGACCAGTTCTTCGTAGTGGGAGACAATCTCCTTCGGCGTGAGGCCCGCACCGAGACCCAGTGCGACGATGCCGCCCGCCGACGTGCCAGCAATGAGGTCGAAGGAATCGGTGATCCTAACGCCCAGATCCTGCTCCAGACGTGCAAGCACATGCGCAGTGAACAACGCCTTGGCGCCCCCTCCATCGAGAGCGAGGACCTGGAAGCGCTCGGGGCGCGGGCCAGCCGCCTCGCGCTCGGCTGCTGGATAGACCTGCGCGGCGAATTCGCCAGGTCCCGGCGAGGACGTACCATTATCAAGGTTGGCAGGCGTCGCGGGAACTACATCCATGTAACTAGACTACGCCGCTCCGCCGACAACGACCTAGCCGTTATTGCCACCGGCGTGGGGACCCGCGCAGCCAGCAGCCATGTCAATGCTCCGGCTCAGCATTTGCCGGCTCCGTCGAGACCGAAACCGTTTCGCTCGGCGTAGCCGCACGGAAACGAACGACTGTCTGCTGGTGCGTCATCGCGACACGATGGCGACATGGCGCCGGAGCAGCGCCCGCACTCTGGCCGGCACCCTCGTCGGCGGACTGGAGATCATCTGCGCTGCCACACGCGCAGCGTCGCCGCGCTCGCCGGCCTTTGTGATCTTGGGGTCGCCCAGGCGCCACGGCGAAGCGTGGTAATCGGGTTGTGACGCGACGATCTCCAGTAGTGTCTCGATATCCTGGAGGTCACGTTCGGAGTCGCGAACGGTACGTGCCAGCATCTTCAACACGAATGCTGCCTCGACGTCGGGAACCGGAATTTCGAACTCAACCGTGTCGCCGTCGGTGAGTCGGGCTGTGACGGCGACTTCGATCGGCGGTAGGGCGAGCGCCAACCGCAGCCCTGGCGCTCCGTCGAAGGCTCGTTCGCCGATGATCCGCTTGCCTGGTTTGGCTGCGGTGGGAACTAAGAGGTCGACCGCTTGCTCACCCCGCTCGTAGCGGTTGCCGCACTCAGCGGTGTACCCCAGTGCGGTGAGTCGATCGTGGAGGTTCCCGGTGGACGCCACGTTGACGTCGATCCCGGTGTCTGCGTCGGAGGTCAGTCGCGGTATGCCCGACACGTTGTAGACGTGCCGCAGCAGTCGCACCATGTGACCGCCGATGACGCGGTACTCGATGTCGGCAGTGACTGCGGCCACGTCACGCAGTGCACGCATTCCGTTGTCGTCGGCCACCGCAGTGCAGGCGATTTGCACCGATGCTGTTCCGGTCACCGGTGCACGATCCAGTCGCTGAGATGCTGCGGTGCACCGTCGCCAAGATCGGCACCGCCGCTGAGGTCCTGAAGCGCAATCACTGGATCCACAGTGATGATGTCGGAACGCTGCGTATCACGAACCCGCCGCCACCAGGCCGCGGTCGTCCAGACGGTCGGGTCGGCGGGAACCCGCACAGTCAAGGTCGCTTCCTCGGCGGTGGCCTCCACCAAACCGAACTCGGAGAGGTCGACCAGTTCTTTGGCATAGACCAGACCTCTGGTTGGTACCTGCCACGGTCGCAGGACGTCGGCGGCGACCTCGCCGCCAGCAAGGATCGGCACGGTGAGCTCGGCGCCGAGTCGGGTCGCACTGCGCACCTGCTCCACTACCGGATCCATTCCATACCAGTACGTTTCGACAAGTCCGCTGTCCGCAGGTACCAATGCCAGTTTCACCAGGAGCTCCCGGCGCGCAGCCTCGGTCATCGGCGTGTCCGGCAGCGGATCCTTCTCGGTCATTTTGGACACCGCCTGCTGGCTAACTCCGATGGCCGCGGCAATGTCGCGTTGGCGGAGGTGACCGCGCGTAAGCACACAGACCCGTTCAGCCGCCCGCCGCCGCCAGCTGCGCTCGCTGGCGGCGCGGGGCGGCCGTCCTGGTGTTGGCGTTCGGTAGGTTCGCCCGGAGAGCACCAGTTCGCCGGTGCTGCCGACGCTGAGATCCACGTCAGCCTGAGCCAGGAGCGCTGAACGTGCCTCATCTGAGATGGTCTCGCACACCACGAATACGCGGCGGCCTGGATGGCGGCGCACACGACTAAGGACTGCGGCCGGAGATGGCACACGTTCTGCCAGAACCAGGTCCGCTACTACGGCGCGGCCATCGATTCGGTATGTGATGCTGTGTGCATCACCAGTCACCATCCGCACGCCTGCGTCGACCAAGCGGGCAGGAATCGAAGCAGAGAGCACGTCTGTTACTCTACTCAGTGACTACTTGTCAAACAACCTATTGTCGATAAATAGCGTTCTGGTTGTTTGACTTCGACCAACCAGTGGCGTACAAACCGTCCATTGATCCGTCATACGCTGGTGGAGTTTAACGGGCCTAGCGTCGAGGAACCTGAGCAGATAGAGCTACTCTGACGTTTTCGCGGCGACGCCGGTAGCCCAGGCATCGCTGACAGCCGCTGACTCTTAATCAGCGGGTCTGGGGTTCGAAACCCTGACGGCGCACCATGCAAACGCAATGCTCAGGCAGGGTTGTTGTCGTTTCGGAGTGTTTGCTGCCTGTGACAGATGTGACCGATGTGACCGAAAGGTCTCCATATTGTCCCCGCGCTGCGGAAGCAGACCCACCACAGCAAACGGCGCGTCGGCGTGACATGTGAGACCGCCGTCCTAAGGTCGTGCCGTGTCTAATATGCCTCCCGACCCCGATGCATCTGACTCACGCGAGGACGGTGCACCTACCAAAGAGGCCTGTGCCAAGCTCTATCAGGAAGTGGGTCTGCTGCACGATCAGGTGACAATTTCGGTCACGCGGCCTGACTGGCCGTCGTGGTCATGATGGCTTCGTATTCGACGGGGGTCAACCGGCCGAGGGCGCCTTGGCGGCGACGTCGGTGGTAGGTGCGTTCGATCCAAGTGACGATGGCGATCCGCAGCTCCTCTCGGGTGGCCCAGCGGCGGCGGTCGAGGACGTTCTTCTGCAGCAGGCTGAAGAAGCTCTCCATCGCCGCGTTGTCGCCGGCCGCGCCGACACGTCCCATTGAGCCGACCATGCCGTGATGGTGCAGGGCCTGGACGAACTTTCGACTTCGAAACTGCGACCCTCTGTCCGTGTGAACCACGCAGCCGGCGACCACCCCACGGCGGCCGACCGCGTTGCGCAGCGCGGCGGTCGCCAGGCGTGACTTCATTCGGGAGTCGATCGAATAACCCACGATGCGGTTGGAGAATGCATCCTTGATCGCGCAGAGGTAGAGCTTGCCCTCGCCGGTATAATGCTCAGTTATGTCGCTGAGCCACAACATGTTTGGCGTTTCAGCGGTGAAGTCGCGCTGGACCAGATCGTCGTGCACCGGCGGTCCTGGTTTGCCGTTCTTGCCGCGCTTCTTGCCGAACACGCTCCACAACTGCTGCTGTGAGCAGATGCGCCAGGCGGTGCGCTCGGCCATCGGCTCGCCGGCCTCACGGGCCTCCTCGACGAGGTAGCGGTAGCCGAACTCGGGGTCCTCGCCGTGCGCGTCGAACAGGGCGTTGGCGCGGTATGCCTCGACGAGTTCGGCATTGGTGATGGGATTTGCCCGCCAGCGGTAGTAGGGCTGGCGGGCGAGCTTGAGTACCCGGCGCGTCACCGCGACGGGAATCCCGTCGGCGGCGAGCTCACTTACGAGCGGGTAGACCCTTTTCCCGGCAGATTGGCCTGCGACAAGTACGCCGCTGCCCGCCGTAAGACTTCATTCTCTTGTTCCAACAACCGATTTCGGCGTCGTAGCTCGCGCAGATCAGCGGAGTCATTGGTGCTCTTACCTGGCTTGGCGCCCTCGTCGACGTCGGCTTGGCGCATCCACTTGGTCAACGTCATCGGGTGCACGCCGAAATCGGTGGCGATCTGCTCGATCGTCACCCCGTCGTCGCGGTTACGGGCAACGCGGACGACGTCGTCGCGAAATTCACGGGGGTAGGGCCTAGGCACACTGACATCCTTCCAGCCCGCCCGCTTTGGGCAAGCCAACTCAGATGTCACCTATTGGTGCAGCAGACCCGATGATCGTGGGCTGGCGGGTAGCGTCGCACATGCGTACCACCATGGTGCTGGATGCGTTGGAGATGGCTCGTTGGTCACGCGGAAACACATTGCCGGGCTTGACATGTCACTCCGATGCCGGATCGCAATTCACCTCTATCCGCTATGGCGAACGGCTCGCCGAGATCGGAGCGGTCCGCTCGATCGGCACGATCGGAGACAGCTACGATAATGCCCTGGAGACGGTGAACGGCTACTACAAGGCGGAGCTGATCTACGGGCCAGTCCGCACCAGGCCGTGGAAGACCGTCGAGGACGTCGAACTCGCGACCCTGAGCTGGGTGTACTGGCACAACACCAGCCGCTTACACAGCTACCTTAATGACATCCCACCCACCGAGTTCGAAGCCGCGTTCCACGATGCACATGGGACCGACCAACCCCTGGCCGGAATCCAATAACCCGAGCCTCCGGGAAAGTCAGGGCGATTCAATCAAGTAGCTAGAGTCCGATACGTTTGGCGATGACCTCGTTCATGATTTCGTTGGTGCCGCCGCCTATTCCGAGAATTCGGCAATCTCGATAGTGTCTCTCGATCTCAGACTCACGCATGTAGCCCATCCCACCGAAGATCTGAACCGCCTCATTGACCACGTAGTCGCACGCATACACAGCGGTGTTCTTGGCCATCGACACCTCGGCAACGACATCCTCCCCCGCTAGCCACCTCTGCATGACCGCACGGGTGTAGGTGCACGCCACGTCGACCTGTCGAGCCATCTCCGCAAGCTTATGGCGAATGATCTGGCGCCCCGTCAAGGGTCTACCGAACGTTTCACGTTCCCGCGCCCAACTCTTGGCAAGGTCGAGAGCCCGACCCGCCGTCGCGTACGCCTGGACGGCGATGCCGAGCCGTTCAGCCTGAAATTGCTGCATGATCTGCAAAAACCCACTGTTCTCTGCCCCCACCAGGTTGTCAGCCGGTACGCGAACGTCGACGAAAGACAACTCGGCGGTGTCGCTACATCGCCACCCCATCTTGTCTAACCGGCGGGACACTTCGAATCCAGGCGAATTCTTGTCGATCACAAGCAATGAAACTCCACCGTAACCCGGTCCGCCGGTGCGTACCGCCGTAGTAACGAAGTCCGCTCGAACTCCGCTGGTGATGAACGTCTTTGCTCCGTTGACCACGTAGGTGTCCCCCTCGCGCACCGCGCGTGTGCGCAGATTCGCGACATCTGAGCCTGCCCCAGGCTCGGTAACGCCCAGCGAGCCGATCATCTTTCCTGCGAGCGTAGGACGGACATATCGTTGAATCAGGGCGTCGGAGCCATTGGCGGCAATGTGGGGAAGGGCAATGCCATGGGTGAACAAGGCGGCGCAGACGCCAGTGGACCCGCCTGCGGCCAGGATGGCCTCAGTGACCAGTGCAGAGTCAATCGCATTGCCGCCGCTGCCGCCGACTTCTTCCGGGAACCCGATTCTGAGAAGCCCCACCTCGGCAGCATTGAGATGCAGGTCGCGCGGAATCTCACCCACGTGCTCCCATTCCGCTAGCTTCGGCGCGATTTCACGTTCCGAGAAAGACCGCGCCATTTGGCTCAGCGCTCGTCGCTCCGGCGTGGTCCACACCTCCGGGGCGATAGCGAAACGAGCAGCCCCATCCCTGCTTGCCGTGGTCGTGCCAGCGTCCGTCATCTCAGCCTCCCAGAGAATGTGATAGATGATCGATGAGGTGTCTGATGCTTGCCGTCCTCACGACGGGAAAGAAGGACCCGACGCCAACCACCCAAGGGGCCCGGCCGCATGATCTGCAGCAACGCAAGGACATGGAGACCAGCAGTGGGCATGATGCTCTTCAGAACCGGACCAGCCCTCGGATATTTTTTCCTGAACGCATATCCTGGTAGCCCTCATTAATTTGGTCGAGGGAGTATTCGCGGGTGACCAACTCATCGAGCTTCAACAACCCAGCGGAGTACAGCTCGACCAGTCGCGGAATATCGTGCGGCGCATTGGATGAGCCATACAAAGCGCCACGAATCTGCTTCTCGTAAAGCGTCATTTCAAGCAGTGATCCTGAGATCGATGAGTCGTCGGGGTGCCCGATGGCCGTGACCACGACGCGCCCGCGCTTTCCGACCAAGGCCAGCGCTTCCGCGGTGTAGGAGGCCTCAGCCACATCGGTGGTGAGGATGCAGACATCAGCCAGCTTGCCCAGCGTCATATCGCTGACCAGCGACCAAGCTTCATCCATCGAGGCCGCGGTGTGCGTCGCACCGAACCCGCTCGCTTGCTCTCGCTTGAACTTCACCGGATCGACCGCCACAATCGCCAGCGCTCCCGCGATTCGCGCGCCCTGAATCGCATTCATTCCGATTCCGCCCGCTCCCACTACCACGACGGTGTCCCCGGCGCGCACCTCCCCAGTCCGCACCGCAGATCCGTAACCGGTCGTGACGCCGCAACCGATCAAGGCTGCCCGATCCAGGGGGATTCCGCCGTCAATCTTGACCACGGACGCCTGCGGCACCACTGTGTACTCGGAAAACGTCCCGAGCAAACACATCTGCCCGACGTCCTCGCCTCGTGCGTGAAAGCGATAGGTGCCGTCGATCTGCGGTCCCATCATGAGCGCCGCTCCCAACTCACAGAGATTGCCCATGCCGCGCGCGCAGTACGAGCAGCGCCCACACGAGGGAAGGAAGGTCAAGATGACAGAATCACCTTCGGACAGTTCCTCAACCCCTTCGCCGCACTCCACGACTGTGCCAGCACCCTCATGACCCCCCACTACCGGCAATGGGATCGGGAGGTCGCCGGTCACCAGATGTTCGTCGGAATGGCACAAGCCGGTGGCCGCCAGCCGCACGAGGACCTCCCCGGGACCTGGCGGATCCAAATCGACTTCTTCGACCTCCCACTTCTGCTCCAAGCCCCACAAAACAGCCGCACGTGTCTTCATGTTGAAGTCCCTTCTATCGAATTACGCTTCTCGAGTAGTTATCCCGACCGCGCACGGTGGTCGCGCGAACTGTCCTGGATGATCTCCGGGCACATCGCCCAGAGGCCCGCGCCGCTCACCCGGGCCCGGGCGCGGTACCGCACCGACATCACACATTGAGCAGGTCGTGACGCTTGTCGGCCTCAAGGATTGCCCGGTATTCCGGAAAGAGGTTCTTTGCCTGCGGTATGAGCTTGATCAGTTTGGTGACAGGACCTTTCGCTCGTACAGTTCCTTTCGCCATCGCCATGGTCAAGTTCACCTTCCCCAACCAGAACCTGTTGCCGGTATCCGCGGACATGAACAATTCGACATTCGGTGTAACGCCACTGTCCGCGCCGGTCTCTACGACCTTCTCCGGCATATCCACGGTTACTACCGCATCCGGATCGGTGTAGTGGATCCGTAACACCACCCCGGACCCGGCAAGTCTGTTCGCAAGGTCTTCGTTCTCCAAACCTCGTCGAAAGATGCCGGCGAGGTAGCGGTAAACCTCTTCCGCATCAGCGAAGACAGCCATCGTGATTCTCCCTTCCTATGACACAATTCAAAGCGCTCAAATAAATCTGCTGGGTCGCAACCAGTTCGGCTTGCTCCGAAGCAATCAGAACTCATAGGAGTAGATCTCCTGCCTCCCTCAGCGCCTCCGCGAGTCGACGTTCGGCTGTCGGCAATTGCGCAGCCACGGACGCGGCGCCGCTCGCTCTTCGGTGCGGATCTGCACCGCGGTCATAAGCGGCGTGCGCAACCGCGGTCCACAACTCAGATGCGGTCTTTGCAGCCTCCGCTGCTTTAAACGCAGGTTCGAAACTCAACTCTTCAGCGACGCGCCGACATCCACGTGCTTGCAGATCTCGGAACAGACCGCCTCCGGTTCCGGCTTTTTCGATGAAGGCGCTCAGCGCAAACAAGGCTCCGTCGAGGGTGTCGTCGTCAAAGATCTTCGGCCACCGCTTGAGATCCTCCACAAAAGTCGATACCCCTGGTAGCCCACGCACCTGAATTTCACAATCGGAGTCCTCGGTGATCGGCGCGCTCACACACGAACCCTGCATCGCGTCCGCGGACCTACGGAAGGCCGACCGGGCAGCATTGCCGAGATCTGGTGCCGCGCCGGGCCACTCGACTACGTAGGTGGTGTGCCGCGTGGGGACGGGAAATCCCGTCGATGCCCGCGCCTTCCGTAGATTCTCGTAAGGCACGGCTTGAGGTGTATCGCGATCGTTATCGACCACGAAGGCGAGTTCCTCGTCGTCGTCGTACCCTACGATCACGACATCGTGCCGGCTCATACTCAGACGCGTTCTCAGATAGGGCAATTCGGCGATGTCAGTCCACACCATGACCGGCGTACCGGCATCGATCTGTTCGGTCACCCATTTCCACCCGAGATCGGGGTCGTCTGTCGAACGACACTCGAAGCGCGCGCCCAACCGGGTCAAGTATTCGTCTTCGAGGTCCGCGCTGCGTCCAACGAGGTAGATCGGTGGACGTAGGTGGGCCGAGCGAACATACGAGAAGTCGAGGGCCCCGCCGAGAGCAAACACGATGCCTTCGTCCGGGGTGTCATCACCCCAACGGATCCCGGCCCATTCGGTCAAATCCCGAAGAGCCCCCGATCCGCAGTGGCCGCCCATGTCGTGGCGATACGGCACCACCATCGATGCCATCAGTCCTCCTCCTCTAGATGACTAACGTGCGGGCGGCAACTCCTCTGAGTCATAGGGAACGCGAGATGATTTCCTTCATCACCTCGTTCGTGCCGGCATAGATTTTTTGCACGCGCTGATCCACCCACAACCTCGAGATGGGGTACTCGGTCATGTAGCCATATCCGCCGTGAAGCTGCATACAGTCATCGAGTACCTTCATCGCTCGCTCAGTGGTCCACCACTTCGCCATGGCGACGGTCTGCACGTCGAGTTGACCCGCAAGGTGCAGGTCGATGCAGTAGTCGAGGAACACTCGTGCGATGCGCGTTTCTGTCGCGGCTTCAGCCAGCGTGAACTTGGTGTTCTGAAAGCCAAAGACAGGCCGACCGAACGCCTCCCGCTCACGCGTGTACTTGAGCGTCTGCTCCAGGGCAAGTTCCATCGCTGCGACAGCCCCCACCGCGACGATGAGTCGCTCTTGTGGCAGCTGCGTCATCAGCTGAATGAAGCCCTGTCCCTCAGACTGGCCCAGTAGATGCGAGCGCGGAACTCTCACTTCATCGAAGAACAACTCGGAGGTGTCCTGGCCGCGCTGGCCGATTTTGTCGAGAACCTTGCCGCGCCGGAATCCCGCCCGGTCAGCCTCGACAACGATCAAAGAGATGCCCGCAGCGCCCTGGCTCGGATCTGTCTTGGCAACAACGATGATGAGGTCGGCCTGTTGGCCGTTGGTGATGAAAGTCTTGGAGCCGGTGATCACGTACTCGTCACCGTCCAGGAGGGCTTTTGTCTTGACGCTCTGCAGATCGGACCCGGTCCCCGGTTCTGTCATGGCGATCGCCCCGATCATTTCACCGGACGCCATCTTGGGAAGCCACTGCGCGCGCAGCTCTTCAGTCGCGTACTGCAGGATGTAGTGGGCGACGATTCCGCTGTGCAGTCCCGCGCCCCATGAGCTGTCACCTATGCGGGCCTGCTCTTCAAGCACGACCGCTTCGTGCGCGAAAGTGCCACCGCCTCCGCCGTATTCCTCAGGTATAGACATGCAGAGCAGGCCCAGCTCGCCTGCTCGGTTCCACAGTTCTCGGTCGACGTGGTGCTGGTCTGCAAAGCGGTTCGCATGCGGCGCCAATTCGGCCGAGAAGAACTTCGCAGCGAGGTC
The DNA here is from genome assembly GCF_005924235.1 of Mycobacterium sp. DBP42. Lineage (NCBI taxonomy): Bacteria > Bacillati > Actinomycetota > Actinomycetes > Mycobacteriales > Mycobacteriaceae > Mycobacterium > Mycobacterium sp. DBP42. Next base: position 219,888 of record NZ_VCMY01000004.1, on the reverse strand, counting down.
ACGAAGCTCGAGTAATTCGGCATTCATCCAGGGAGAGATTGGTGAGGACATGATTACCTTCCGACTGTTGGAATTCCAGGGATTTGACGTTATGACGTTTCGATTTCGATGAGGTATTCGCCGGCAGAGTGGCGCGCACGGATGACCTTTTTGTCGTACTTTCCGACGCTCGTCCTCGGAATATCGGACACGAAGCTCCATCGCTCGGGAATCCACCATTTGGCGACTTTGTCCGCAAGGAACGATCGGAGTTGGTCAATGTCAACGTCGGTTCCGGGGTGGACGACGACAAGCGCCAACGGCCTTTCCTGCCATTTATCGTCCGCGACGCCGACTACCGCCGCTTCGTACACGGCAGGGTGGCCGATCAGCGTGTTTTCCAGCTCCACCGAGGAGATCCATTCGCCACCTGACTTGATGACGTCTTTCGAGCGGTCGGTCAGTGTCAGATAGCCCTCGGCGTCGATCTTGCCCACATCACCGGTACGCAGCCATCCTTCGTCGAACTTCTCCGTATCGTTGTTTCCGAAATAGGACCCGGTGATCCAGGGACCGCGCGCCTGGATCTCCCCAACTGATTGCCCGTCCCACGGCACGTCTTTCCCGTCGTCGTCCCGCAACCGGATTTCGACACCGCAGATCGGTCGGCCCTGGGATGCGCGCAGCTCCCAGCGCCGCGTCGCGTCGGCTCTGTGAGCCGGACGTGCAACGGTCGCCAACGGAGAGGTTTCGGTCATACCCCAGGCCTGCACAATGGGCACGTCGTACTTCTCTTCGAATGCCCGCATCAACGAAAGCGGAACAGCAGACCCCCCGCACGCGACCAGCCGTAACGAAGAAATGTCCCGCTCAGGGTGCGAATCCAGATATCGGTCGACATCGTTCCAGATCGTCGGCACTGCACCGGCCAAGGTCGGTCTGGTGTCTTCGATGATCGACACCAACGGTTCGGCTTGGAGATACCGGTCAGGCAGTACCAGATCCGCACCGGACATCAACGCTGCGTAAATAAGCCCCCACGCATTGGCGTGAAACATTGGGACGATGGCCAGCACACGGTCGGCCTCGCTGACTGACAAAGCGTTAGCTGTGCAGGCGGTCAGGGAGTGAAGGTACGTCGAACGGTGGCTGTAGACGACGCCTTTGGGATCTCCGGTGGTACCGCTCGTATAACACATGGCCGCGGCGGACAGCTCGTCGAGCTCAGGCCAGTCAAATGATTCTTCTTGGCCGGCAAGCACTTCCTCGTAACGCAGAACGGTCTTCCCGCATCCCTGGAGCGGGGCAAGGTCGCCCTCTCCGGTGACGATGACGGTGTGCACCGACGCCATCGCTGGGAGCGCGCGCGCCAACAACGGGGCAACCGAAGCGTCGACTAGGACGATCTGATCGCTCGCGTGATTGGCGATGTACGCCAGTTGCTCTGGGGCCAAACGAATGTTGAGCGTGTGCAGGACCGCGCCCATGGAGGGAATCGCACAGTAGGCCTCCAGATGTTCCTGGTTGCTCCACTGGAAGGTGGCCACGCGTTGGTCTGCCGTGACGCCAAGACTGCGCAGCGCATTGGCAAGGCGAGCCACTCGCGCCAGCACAATGCGGTAAGGCGTTCTCCGATATCCATTTCCGGTCGGAGTGACGACCTCGCTGTCACCGTGTATGGCTGCCGCATGCTGGACGATCGCCGACACCGTGAGCGGAACATTTTGCATTGTGCTTTGCATCGTGTAGTGCCCTTTCAGGCGAAGAGGTCGGGACGGCTGTTCGGCTGATCGATGAATGTGCCGTAATGCGTTCTCAGTGCTTGCAGGATGTCTGCTAGGGGTAGATCGTCGTAGGCTCCCCGGTCGCGCAGATACTCCATGTGCTGGGTGCCGTCAGCGGTGAAACCATGGAGTAGCGCGTCGCTACGGCCGTCGAATTCGATCGGCGAGACACCGAAGCGTGCGCACAGCTCGCGATTGAACGCCGGGGTGGCCTTTACCCACGCACCGTTGAGGAACATGAGACTGTAGCCGTGGTAGACGAAAACGTCGCTACCACCCATCCGCTCGCGCAATGCCTTGGTCTGGAGGTGGTTTCGGACGTCGGCGAACCCCAGCCGCGCCGGGATTCCCGCCGCTCGGCACGCTGCAGTCAAGAGCACGGCCTTCGGGACGCAGTAGGCCCGTTCTGCGGTCGCGACGGTGCTGGCGCGATACGCGTGCGGGTTGTCGGTCACCGTGTAGGGGTCGTACCAAATGGAGTCACGGACCGCGGTGAAGATGGCGATGGCCTTCTCGGTGTCGCCGCAGGCACCACGGATCGCCGATGACACGAAGTCACGTACCGAATCTTGTTGCCAGTCAAGAAACTCCGTGGGTTCGAGGTAGGGGCTGTGGTCGACGGTCATCGGCGCTTCATCTCCAACGGAAGTCCGTCCACCGGAATGGGCAGCGAGGTGTTGTCCCATCGGACGTGATAGTTCTCCGGAACCTTCCAAGTGAACGAACGCAGCATCCTGTGCAGGATTGCTTTGACTTCGAGCGTCCCGAATTGCATGCCGATGCACTTGTGCGCTCCACCTCCGAACGGAACCCAGGCGAATCGGTGGTGTTGGTCTTCGCGCCGAGGCTCGTCGAAACGTGAGGGATCGAACCGCTCCGGATCACTCCAGATCGTTCGATCGAAGTGATTCACGGCAGGCGTTATAGCGCATAACGTGTTCGAGGGGATGTGATATCCATCGATGGCGACATCTCGAACCGTCTTGCGCATCACCAGCGGAACAGGTGCAAGCAGTCTGAGCGCTTCCTTGATCACGAGGTCGATGACCGTCATCTTCTCCAGGGCCTCGATGTCCGGCAACCCGTCACCGATGGCCGCGGCTTCCGCAGCCGCAGCCTCCTGCCACTGCGGATACTTGGCAAGGAAATAGGTGACCGCTGTGGTGGTGATCGTCGAGGTGTCGTGGGCCGCCATCATCAAGAAGATCATGTGATTCACCACATCCTCGTCGGAAAACCGCTCCCCGTCTTCGGTCGTGGCTTGACAGAGAGCAGCGAACAGATCCTCCGTTTCACCGGCTCGCGCGGCCGGCAGATGCCGGAAGAAGTAGTCCTCCAAAACGCGCCGCCCTTGCACACCAGCGCGGAATCTGGTTCCCGGAAGCGGAGCACGCACAAGGGAACTCGCCGCCCGGACCGTAGCGACGAACGCCTTGTTGACAGCATCGCTCTCGTCCTTGCCGCGGCCGCCCATGAAGACGTCGGTAGCGATGTCGAGGGTGAGTTCCTTCAACAGTGGGTAGATTCGAACCGACGGGCCCACCGGCCACGCAGGCACTGCCGAGCGAACGCATGGCGTTACCTGTTCGACGTATCCGGTCAGGCGCGGACGCGTAAACGCCTCCTGCATGATGCGCCGGTGCATCAAGTGCTCGTCGAAGCTCATGAGCATCAAACCGCGATGGAAGAAGGCGTCGATCAGGAAGGACCAGCCATCCTGAGAGAATGCTTTCGCTTCGCTCGTGAACGCCTCTCGAGTGGCGTCAGGGCCGGCGATGACCACCATCTTGGTGCCGAACGCGCCCATCCACGACACCGAACCCAGACGGTCGTAGCGCTCTCGACTGAAATCCGAGCCGAATCGGATGTAGTCGAGCGTGTGACCTACGAAGGGCAGTCCGGCATCCCCCCGGACGGCTTTCAATCCACTGCCCGCGGGTGCCGGTGCCAGTTCACGAACCGGCCAGTCCCGGCTCCATCGACGCCATCTGTCGTCGACGGCGTGAGGCGCGGGGACCATGATCACAGAGGACAACCGCTCCTTCACGTGGTGCGCAGGTGCGAGAAGGTGATTCGTCATGGTTCCTCCTGGACGCTGGGCCGCTTTGACGGCGTCCACCAGTCTTTACAAAGATGCCATTGATGTCAATATCTAGACATTATTGGCCTAGCGGTTAAGTGCGCGTCTCGTGCCCTTAGTCGGCCAGGCTCGGTTCTGCAGGGTCTCCGACCTTTAGACGCCCGACGTTTCTCAAGACGTAATCGCCGCTGTGCGGCTTCCGGGTAAGGAGTCGATAAACCAAGGTAGGCCCCGGCCAGTTCGTCGGGATTTCCCCGCTCGAGGTTCGATACCAGCTCGCACACAGCGCCCACACCGACCTCCGTAGTCGCCTTCTCAAGCGCGTGTTGTAGCGTTGCGCGCTCTCCGTCCTGACATCGATCGCATGACCCGGATGAGCAGCCACGGCTTTGATGAGCGTTGCGATGTGACGGACTTGTGACTCGATCATGTAGAGGATCGACCCCGAGCCCACATTCGTGTTGGGACCATAAAGCAGGAACAGGTTCGGGAACATGGGGACAGTGATGCCCAGATATGCGTACGCCTGGGTCTTCCACACCTCGGCCAAGGAGACTCCGCGAGAGCCGCGCACGGACATCGGGGCGAGAAAATCGGTGGCGCGAAACCCGGTTCCGTAGATCACGACATCTGCAGGACGAAACTCTCCATCCACGGTCTTGACACCGTTGTCGCAGAGCTCTGCGATAGCCTTCGGCACCAACGACACGCGATCACTCGCGATTGCTGGATAGTAATCATTCGAGAACAGCACTCGCTTGCACCCTGGCGCGTCCGAAGGCATCAATTGCTCGCGCAAAGATGGGCTAGCAACCTGCCGATGTAGGTGGCGGCGCGCGATCGCACCGAGGACGCGTGAGAGGGGCTTCGCGTCGACTAGCGTCACAGCGAGCAACTCGAAAATTAGCCATACCGCGAAACGCTCGAGGCGCAGCGCCATCGGCAATAACTCGCTCACCCTGTCGTGAAGGACTCCATACCTGCTGTCCCACTTCGGCAAGATCCACGGAGCCGTGCGCTGATATAGCGTGACATGCTCCGCCTCCTGGGCGATGTGTGGCACGAATTGGATGGCACTAGCTCCTGTGCCGATGACGGCTACTTGCTTGCCGCGAAGCGAAACCGATCGGTCCCAACGCGCCGAATGAAAGCGCGGCCCCTGGAAGGTGTCTGCGTCGGCGATAACGGGTACGTGGGGCAAGGAGAGCTGACCCACGGCCGAGACGACGACATCGCAGGTTATTGTCTCGTTCGAGTTCGTAACCAGGGTCCAACGCCCTAGCTGGTCATCGAAGGTCATTGCGACAACTTCGGTCTGGGTACGCAGATGCGCGGCCAGTCCGCCACTCTCCACGAGTTGTTGGAGGTACTTGAGTATCTCGGGTTGCTCGGCATATCGCCGTGACCAACGAGGATTGGGCTTGTACGAGAGTGAGTACAACGCTGACGGCACGTCGCAGGCCGCTCCCGGATAGGTGTTGTCACGCCAAACACCCCCGATGTCTGCAGCCTTTTCCAGGATCGTGAAGTTCGTGAACCCGTCCTTCTTCAGCCGGTGGGCCATCGCAACCCCGGCGAAGCCGGCCCCGATGATCACGATCGACGGATCGTATGCGCGACAGGCCGTCGCGAAGTTGCTGCTCATGAGGCAGAGACGACTGACTTCACGCTGCGGCGGTCGAGGTGGTGTAGGTGTAGGAGCATTGCCTGTTCGGACACTTTCACCTGACTTCCGAGGCTTCAAGGAAGCGTCCCGCTCGATGAATCGCGTCTCGGGCTTCGGGAAGAATCCGGAACATAGCCTGGAATACATGGATCTGTCCCCGGTATACCTGGATCTCGACGTGGGATCCAGCTGATTGAAGTCGCTCGGCGAGACGGCGCGAGTCATCGATCAACATTTCTCTCCCGCCCACCTGAATGAGGATCGGCGGCATCGAGGTGAGGTCCGCGTCAAGCACGCTGAGGCGCGGATCTCCGCGATCTGCGCCACCTACGTAGAGGTCAAGAGCGCGCGCCGCTGATTGAGCGGAGGCAAAAGGATCCCGGCGGCGAATTTCACGCGCTCTGGCAAGTTCGCACCTGAGATCCAGGACGGGAGACATCAGCAGCATCGCATCAGGGAGCGGCAATCCAACTGCACGTGCGCCCAAGGCCGTGGCCATCGTGAGCTGACCGCCCGCTGAATCGCCGGCAACCGCGACGGTGCGCTGACAAGAACCCGGGGACCCTCCGCTGGTAAGCCAGCGATACGCATTCAGCGCATCGTCCGCGGCTGCGGGATAGGGATACCGCGGGGCAAGACGATACTTCACTGCGAAGATGGGGCGCCCGCTCGCCGAGGCGAGTTCACCAAGAAGACCGCGGTGCGTCTCCGGCGAGCACATAGAATAGGCGCCGCCGTGGATGTACAGCAAAGGGTTGGCATGCGGATTAATGGCAGGCGTGGTGATCCAGTCCCCACGAACCGGGCCTCCGGCGAATACAGTGTCAACCTTGCGCACTGTGACGCCGCGCCGAGGCCGTGAGGCTACGAGCGCTGTTCGAAGCACGCGATCCATCACCGCAAGTCCGTAGGCGTTTGATGGCATCAGCTGCGCCAGTGGCCGCAGCGTGGTTCGCGAGGACATCGCGACGAGATGACTGGCAAGACTGGGCTGCCAGTCAGGGGCATCCATTCTGGTCACCGGGGACACACCTCTTCGGGCCGATTCTCGAATCGGTAGTCCGAGAGGCGAAAGGTGCGGCTCCGCCAATAGGTCTCCAGAGTCGTTGATGGACGGAGTGGAACGTCACCGTGCCTGTCGAAGTAGTAGCTGTTGGCATTGGAACAGCTCGGCTGCCAGAAAACCTGTCTGTGACGCCGCCTTAGCACTTCGGCGAAATAACGGTCGTTCGCCTCCTTCTTGACCTCCACGCAGTTAGCACCCAGCGCCCGCGCGCGACGAAGACACCGGACGATGTGCCGACTCTGCGCCTCGATGAGCGTGAAGTACGAGGAACCGTTGTAGCCGTACGGGCCGAAGATGTTGAAATGATTCGGAAATCCCGGGACGCTCACCCCTTCGAAGGCCTGCAGTCGATGCTCGTCCCACCATGTAGCCTGCTCCAGCCCGCCGCGTCCCTTCAATACGTAAGTTGGCATGTTGCCCGACTCCATCACTTTGAAGCCGGTGGCCAGGATCAAGACGTCAATGGGATGAGCTTTGCCGTCTCGAGTATGGACGGATGCATGGTCGATATGGGTTATGCCGCTCGTCTCGAGCGAAACGTTGGACCGGTTGTACGTTGCGAGATAGGAATTGTGGAAGCTGGGTCGTTTACAGCCCAACGAGTAGCGCGGAATGAGTTGTTCTCTCGTCGTCGGGTCATGGACCTCACGCCGCATGTACCGCTTTGCGGCGCTCTCCATGACATCGGCGAACGGTATCACCGTATGAAAGTGAGCGGCGATTGGGAAAGTGATTTCCACGAACGCCTGGCTGGCGGTCCGGGTCGCCAATTGTGCCCCCGGCAGGAAATGTAGAAGCCTTCCACCCCACGTCGGTATGGGGAAGTCTGGCTTCGGCAGACAATAAATTGGAGTTCGCTGAAATACCGTCAGACTCTCTGCTTTCTTTGCGACTTCGGGTATCAGTTGCACCGCCGATGCACCGGTACCGATTACTGCAACCCTCTTCCCGCTGAGATCTTTGGCATTGTCCCATCTAGCCGTGTGGAGCGTAACGCCGGCGAAATCTCGCACCCCCTTGATTTCAGGCCACTTTGGCCGACTGAGAACGCCGGAGCAATTTATCACGAAGCGTGCCGTGAACTCCTCACCATTGGCACTGGTCAAATGCCACCGTGTTGCGTTCTCGTCGAAACAAGCCTCGGTAATGGTTGTGTTGAAACGAATATGGTCCCAGAGCCGATACTTTTCAACACATCGCTCGGCATAGGCTTTGAGCTCATTGCCGTGGGCGTACGTGCGCGACCAAGAGGGCCGCATTTCGTATGAGAATTGATAACTGAACGACGGTATATCGACAGCGATACCCGGGTAGGTGTTCCAGTGCCACGTACCACCTACGCCATCGGCGTCATCAACCATCAAGAAGTCGGTAAATCCCGCCTTCATCAAGCTAATGCCAGACCCGATGCCGGAAAATCCAGCTCCTATGATAATTATCTCGTAATTACGGTCGGACTTGCGATCCATTCCTGTATTTCACCGTTCTGACGGTCAGCCTTGCAAACTTGTATTCAGAGTGATTGCGTCAGCTCGACGTGTGTATCGTCGCGCCGGGTTATCACGTAATCATGAGGATCCAAGCGGGATAGTTCTCTCATAAACTGGGTCGCGAAACCTGGGTACATCGTGCCGTTGTAGCCGTCCTCGGTCAAATACCAACTGCTGCACCCCGAATTCCAAGTCGTTCGTCGAAGGCGGCGCTGAATTTCGGAGTGATAGCGGTCCTGACGATCCTCCCTCACATCCAAAGTGCCGATGTCATTTTGCTGAAGGAGCTTGATCGCCTTGACTATATAGTCAATTGCAGCCTCCATATATACGAGCGCCGAGTTGTGGCCTGGCCCGGAATTCGGTCCGAAAGTGAAGAATAAGTTCGGATACCCGGCCACGCTCACGCTCTTGAAGGCAAATGTCCCCTGAGACCATTCATCGCCGAGCTTCCGACCGCCGAGGCCGCTAATCGGGAACGGGGTGCCACGTTTGGCCACATCGAAGCCAGTGGCAAATACGATACAGTCCACTTCGTGCTCGACACCGTCGGCGGTCCGAACACCGTTGGGTGACAATGTGGCGATCGGCCAGCTGATCAGCTTGCAGTTATCCGCCTGTAGCGCAGGGTAATAATCACTGGTCATGAGCATGCGCTTGCATCCAGGCCTGAAATGGGGCGTCAACTGACGTCTCAACCAGGAGTCTTTCACCTGCCGACGGAGATGAGCCTTGGCCGCCAGCTGTATCGCGGACGTCGCGGCGGTGTTCCAGACCATACCCACTGCCATCACTTCGTGGGCCCAAAACCACGCGTCGCGGAGCGCTTGTTCGCTCACCGGCAGGTGTGTGAAGGTCGAACGCGCCCAGGCCGGATGCCTGAAGTTCACCCTGGGCAACACCCAGCCGGGCGTTCTCTGGAAGACTTTGACCGAGGCAGCCGACTTTACGAGCTCGGGAATGATCTGAACCGCGCTCGCGCCTGTCCCGATGACTGCAACCCTCTTACCGCCGAGATCGTAGCCATGGTCCCATCGAGCGCTGTGGATCTTTTTTCCACCGTACGAGTCAATACCCCGAATATCGGGAAAGCTGGCGTTGGCAAGTGGTCCACTGGCCATCACAACTGACCGGGTGTGATACCGCTTTCCATCTGCCGTGTCGGCCATCCAGATGCCGGCACTCTCATCGAATTCCAAGGCAGTCACGTCGGTATCAAACTGGATGAACCGGGCAAGATCGTACTTGTCGACCATATCGTCGATATATTCGAGGATCTCAGCGCTCCCCGAGTAGGTACGAGTCCAGCCCGGATTCGGCTCGAACGAGTAGGAGTAGAGAAGCGAGGGAATATCGCAGGCCGCACCGGGATAAGTATTGTCTCGCCAGGTGCCTCCGACGCGATCTGACCGTTCCAGGATGACGAAGTCATCCGTGCCCTCTTGAAGCAGTCTGATCGCCGCACCGATACCTGCGAACCCGGCGCCGACGATCAACGTCGTCGTGGTGCCTGTCATTTGGCAACCGGTTCGTAGGTCAGTTCGTCCGTCCAGGATGGCGGCCGACCGAAAATCTGAACAGGGAAAACATCGATCGCATTGCCAAGGCGCTGAGACACGAAGTGCAGAGGCTGGGACCGCTTGATGGACGACGACATGTGCGCCTTCAAGATGTGATAGCCGGGCACCCTCCGCGTATGCTCACTGCGATCGCCGACATTGGCATACCGCGTCACTGCGTTGTATAACTTCTCCTCGGACAGACCCATAGCGTTGAGATTCATCAACATGCGCGTCAGGAGCGGGATATACAGCAACGCGCCGGTGAGAATGCGCGGGTCGACAAGAGCACCCGCAGTTTGAATGGCGTGGATTCGCATCGGGCTGGCGCCCAGGTCATTCAAGACCTGGAAGCCAACCGCGAGATGCCTTGATTCGTCGCTGTTGACCTTGTTGAACACCTCCCCGCACACAGGGTCGTCAACCTCATCGAGGAGAAACTTCAGCAGCGCTCCATCGAGCGCAGTCTCCAGTGCCGGAATCGCGGCCCCGATGACGGTCAGGGGCAGGGCTTCCGCATAACGGTCCAGCCATTCGATGACCAGCCGAATATTCTTGTTCGGGACCGGTTTCTCGCCTTCCTCGAGCATGCCCCAGCGACGCATCAAGGCAAGTTCGGCATTGGCGTGACGCTGCTCCTCGGCGTGAAAGTAACGGTAAATGTCTCCGAGCGCTTCGAATGGCGCCTTTGGAGCCATCGCGGCGAAGGCACGTGCTCCAACATGCTCAATCCACACCACGTCGGACATGAATTGCTTGAGTTTGGGACGCTGTTCATCGGTGATCAGTTCCGCGCCAGGGGCGTTCCAATCGATATCGGCAAGAGCCCATTGCTTGTTTTTGATTGTCTCGAGCATGTCACTGTATGCGAAAGCCATTTTCCCTGCTCCTCTACTCGGCTGAATCGTTCCATGAGGCCATGCGCTCCACGAGGCCCAGCGTGCGAGTAAAGGGGCCGGGTAGGGCTCTCTTGAGTTGCCACAAGACTTTGGCATCGAGTTGGGGTACTACATAAATTTGTCCGCGATCGTGCGCGTTCAACGTCGTTCGAGCAACGTGCTGTGGCGAAATGCCGGTCCATTTCATCAGGTTGGCCGCGAGTCTTGCAGCCGCCTCGTCGATTTGAGGATTGTTGACGATGTTCGTCTTCACGAAGGTGGGGCAAAGCACTGTGACGTTGATGTCAGTACCGCTCAGTTCGGCCGCCAATGTCTCCGACAGAGCGAGCACCCCGGCCTTGCTCACGTTGTAAGCCGCCATCCGAGGGGCCGAGCCAAAGCTCGCTGCCGACGCCACATTGATGACTCCGCCATGCCCATTGCTGCGGAGCCGAGGCACAAAAGTCTCGCAGCCGTAGATAACGCCCCAGAGGTTGACAGAAATCGCCGCGTTCCAGTCCTCGATCGACGTCGCGCCGATGCGGTTGCCGCCCGCACCGATTCCGGCGTTGTTGATGACGAGGCTCGCAGCCTTCTCGAACCAGTCTTCGCTCACATCAGCGAGGTTGCGGACCTGCTCAAGATCGGTGACATCGCATTCGATGTCGAAGCCCTCGCCGCCAGCCTGCCTCACCAACTCTGCCGACTCTTTTGCAGTGACGGGATCTTTGTCGGCGCACACCACGCGTCCACCTCGGCGCGCAAGCTCCACGGCGAATGCGCGGCCGATACCGCTTCCTGCGCCCGTGACGACTGCATCGGCGCGGTGCGTTCTGCCTGGTGCGCCGCCGAAGGGCAGCAATCTCATCCGTCTGCCTTTCGGGTCGCGACATGGACGTCTGCTGTGGGGAAACTCTCATCTGGGGGCACCAGCCACCATTGGTGTCGCATGCCACCAGTTTGGTGGTGGAACGAGCACCTTGTCAAGATGGAGAGGTGCGGTCGAGAAACAAGCGCTGGGGTGGTCGGACCGGGGCCGAGCGTCGTGCCGAGCGACGGCAGCAATTGATCGAGGCCGCAACCGAGATTTGGAGTGAGAGCGGTTGGGCCGCGGTCACTATGCGCGGCGTATGCGCCCGCACAGGGCTGAACGATCGATACTTCTACGAGGGCTTCAAGACGCGCGATGAGCTGCTCGTTGCTGCGTGGGATGGCGTCCGCAATGACATGCTCGGCGAGGTCGCCGCGCTCTTCAACGAGCGTGCGAATCGGCCGCCGATCGAAACCATCACCGCGGCGATCACCATCGTGGTCGACCGGATCGCACGCGATCCCGGCCGGGCACGCATCCTCCTCGCTCAGCATGTCGGTAGCTCACCGCTACAAGACCGCCGCGCCGTGGCGCTACAGGAAGCAACGCAGTTGGTCGTTGAGGCAAGCCGGCCACACCTCCGACAAGATGCCGACGAGATAGCCCTTCGCATGGACACCCTGATCGCTGTCGGGGGATTCGTCGAAGTCATCACCGCCTGGCACTCCGGTTTGCTTGCGGTGACCGAGAAAGAAGTGGTCGCGCACACCAGCAGACTTGCTGAAACCCTGGCTCAACGCTATGTCATCAGCGACTGATCGAGGCTCACAACAGGCCAGCCAGCCCCGTGGCGATCGCTGCGAACCGCATTTGCGGGTCCGACCGCCACCTTCACCGGCCACCGAGCACCGAATCCGTGAGTCACCGACGCGTCGCACCCTGTTCGGAAGGAGCGACGCAGGAACGGTGCTCCTGCGTCGCCGCACTTCCGCATCTTTGCTATCCCGACGAAGCGATAACTCGCTGTGAACCGTCTTGGTCGAACAGTTCTTTGCTCCAATGCTCCAGGACCGCGGCGCTGTCCCAATCATCAGGATGGAAACCCGGGCGATTGTAGGAACGGAAACGCCGCAGCGCATCGGCGGTGAACATCGGGGTGCGACTAAAGCGGTACAGACTGCGCACCAGGGTGACCGGGTTATATGAGGCTCTATCAGCGGCCATAGACAAGGCAGTCTGCAGAATGAGCTCGCCGAACAGAATTACTGAAGCGATCCGCATGCCCCGTACACGGGTGCGCTCGGTTGCTCCCACCAGCCGATAGACATCAAAGGCAACCGCTTTGTGCTCCGACTCCTCGAAGGCATGCCACAGCAGAATCGGTCGAACCTCTGTCTGGCCGATGAGCTTCTGGGCGTCTTCGCTGGTAAGAATGATTTCTGCCAGCGTAGCGGTGTAGTGCTCCAACGCGGAGGTCATGGACAGCCGCATTTCCGGCGAAAAGCGCCGTTCCAATCGCTTGATCAAGCGTCCGACATGACGGTCGATTCGCGCGGTCGGATAACCCATGACCTGGAGTCGCTCGTTTAGGAGACGATGCTGGTGTCGATGTGTGGCCTCTTGTCCGATGAAACCCTTGACCGCTGTCTCTAGTTGGGGATCGTCGATGGAACTCTGGAAGTTCCTGACCGAGCGGATGAAGAAATCCTCGCCTTCCGGGAACGTCGCAGAAAGCACCGAGATGAAATGGCTCATCACCAGGTCGCCATCGACAAAATGTTGCCGCTTCGTGGAGGTCGGCATCGGAAACCGAACGCGCCTGGGTTTTGGCAGCACCCGGGTCGGGGTCGGGGCTTGATCGTCCGACATTTGAGGTCCTTCCTCGAAGTTTGGATCTGACTTTATGCCTTGTCAGATAAGACTGCCAGACTGTAGGACATGAGTCCAGCACGTGTCTATGGCGGGCTGTCCGCAACTCAACGCGATGCACAGCGTCGCGTGATGTTGATTGATGCCGCGGTCTCAATCATGGGCACCCACGGAGCTACCGCGTGCACCGTGACCGCCGTGTGTGCGAAATCAGGAGTGACGAGCCGGTACTTCTACCAACAGTTTCGCGATCGAGACGCGCTCTTGCGTGCGGTATTTGCCAAGATCTCCACTACCTTCCAAGCGGTGATAACCAGCGCCATTCCGGACGACACGGTTGCTCCTCAAGAACTGGCTTACGCTCCGATCAAGGCCCTGGTTCAGGTGATCGAGAACGATCCCCGCATGGCCCGCATACTGTTTGTCGAGTCGGGCGCAGAACCCCTCCTTCGGCAGCTGCGAAGCGATCTGATGACCGATTTTGCGGAGCTGGTGCTCAGAGAGGCCCGCTTGCACCTCGATATACCCAGCGATGTGCTCCAAGTCGCAGATCTCGCCGCTACCTACGGTGTCGGGGGCCTGTTCGAGATACTCCGTCGCTGGATAGATGGACAACTGAACCTCTCGACTGAAATGCTCATCGAGCACTGTGCGGGTTTTCTCGGCATTCTCGGCCTGTATACCCTCGGACAGGCGCCTGATCAGGCCGCTCCGCCGCTGGCCAAAGCCGAGGAGACCCGATAGATTCTGGCCGACCGGCGTTATGCACTACTCGGTTGGCTGAAGGGCATGGCGCGACACTGACAATCGCTGCGGGTGTTCACCCGAGATCGCGAACCGTAGACTCCACGCGCGCCGGACGAGGAACTCGATACGACCTCGCACGGGCCCTGTGTGCCGTCCCTCCCCAGTCAATTCCTTCGATCGCTCGATCTGCAGCGAACGCACCGCTTCGATCCTCGCCATTCGACGGAACCACGGCGCGGAACAAATCCGACGCCCGCCTGCGCCGTTGTCACCTGATGTTAATTGCGGCTAACATCAGCGCCTAGTAGATCGACGTCGATGCTCGCCCGGAAGGAAAACTTTGGTACAGGTCCTGCCCGATCGGGTCGACGACACCGCGCCCGGCTATCTCAAGAACCGCGAAGGACTGAGCGCGCAACTCGACACCATCGCGGAGCAACTGGCGCTGGTCAACGGCGGCGGCGGCGCGAAATACGTTGCGCGCCACCGTAAGCGGGGCAAGCTGCTTGTCCGCGAGCGCATCGAGCTGATGCTCGACCCCGACACGGCGTTCCTCGAACTATGCCCCTTCGCCGCCTGGGGCAGTAAGTTCCCCGTCGGCGGTAGCGTGGTGGTAGGCATCGGCGTGGTCGAGGGCATCGAGTCGATGATCATCGCCCACGACCCCACCGTCCGCGGCGGCGCATCGAACCCTTATACCTTCCGCAAGGTGTTCCGCGGCATGGCCATCGCGCGGGAGAACCGACTGCCCATCATCAACATCGTCGAATCTGGCGGCGCCGACCTGCCCACACAGGCAGAGATCTTCGTGCCCGGCGGACAGCTGTTCCACGACTTGACCCAGCACAGCGCAGCGGGGCTGCCGACACTGGCCCTGGTCTTCGGCAACTCGACCGCGGGAGGTGCGTACGTCCCGGGCATGTGCGACTACGTCGTGATGGTGCGCAACCGTTCCAAGGTGTTCCTCGGCGGTCCGCCGCTGGTCAAGATGGCCACGGGCGAGGTCTCCGATGACGAGTCGCTCGGCGGCGCCGACATGCACGCCCGCACCTCGGGGCTGGCCGATTACATGGCCGAGGACGAGCAGGATGCGATCCGCATCGGCCGTCGCATCATGGCGCGGCTCAACTGGCGGAAGAACGGCCCCGGACCCACCACGCCGCCGCACCCACCGGTGCACGACCCCGATCAGCTGCTCGGCATCGCGTCGGTCGATCCGAAGGTGCCCTTCGACCCCCGCGACGTCATCGCCCGAGTGGTCGACGGCTCGGCCTTCGACGAGTTCAAACCTCTCTACGGCACGTCACTCGTCACCGGCTGGGCCTCGATCCACGGCTTCCCGGTCGGCATCCTCGCAAACGCACGGGGCATCCTGTTCAGTGAGGAGGCCGAGAAAGGTTCGCAGTTCATCCAACTGGCAAATCAGATCGACACCCCCCTCATCTTCCTGCAGAACACCACCGGTTTCATGGTCGGTGCCGAGTACGAACAGGGCGGCATCATCAAGGACGGCGCCAAGATGATCAACGCCGTATCAAACAGCACGGTCCCCCACGTGACCATCACCATGGGTGCGTCCTACGGTGCCGGGAACTACGGCATGTGCGGGCGATCGTACTCACCGCGTTTCCTATTCGCTTGGCCTAACTCGAAGTCGGCCGTGATGGGTCCGGCGCAACTGGCCGGAGTGCTGTCCATCGTGGCGCGCGAGTCCGCCGCCGACCGCGGGCTGCCCTTCGACGAGCAGGCCGACGCCCAGATGCGCGCCGCCGTCGAGGAACAGATCGAGCGCGAATCCGTCGCACTGGCCAACAGCGGCCGACTTTACGACGACGGGATCATCGATCCCCGCGATACGCGGACCGTTCTCGGGTTCTGCCTGTCGGTGATCCACAACGGCGAGGTCCGTGGCCAGCGTGGCTACGGCGTGTTCCGGATGTGATGGCGATGCCCAAGATCCGCAAGGTCCTGGTCGCCAACCGTGGCGAGATCGCGCGGCGGGTGTTCCGCACTTGCCGCGATCTCGGGATCGCCACCGTCGCGGTCTATTCCGACGCCGACGCCGACGCGTGGCACGTCGCCGACGCCGACGAGGCCGTGCACCTTCCCGGCTCGTCTGCCGCCGAGACCTACCTCGACATCCACCGGATCATCGCCGCTGCCTCGCTCACCGGCGCGGACGCAGTACACCCCGGCTACGGCTTCCTTTCGGAAAACGCCGGGTTCGCGCGCGCCTGTGCCGCCGCCGACCTCGTCTTCATCGGTCCGCCGCCCGGGGCGATCGACGCGATGGGCTCGAAGCTGCAGGCCAAGAAGACGATGTCCGACGCGGGGGTGCCTGTGCTGCCCGGTGGCGACACGACGGGGCTATCGGCCGAGCAGCTGGCGAAGCTGGCCGCCGACGTCGGCTACCCCGTGCTGGTCAAGGCCAGCGCCGGCGGCGGTGGCCGAGGCATGCGCATTGTCGCGTCGCCGGACGAGCTCGACGAAGCGGTCACCTCCGCTTCGCGTGAGGCCGCCGCCGCGTTCGCCGACGGCACCGTCTTCCTCGAGCGTTACGTCCAGCGCCCACGCCACGTCGAGATCCAGATCATGGCCGACACGCACGGAAACGTCGTCTCTCTGTTCGAGCGCGAGTGCTCCGTGCAGCGTCGACACCAGAAGGTGATCGAGGAGGCGCCGTCACCGGTCGTCGACGACGCGTTGCGCGCTCGGATGAGCGAGGCCGCCATCGCCGCCGCGCGCGCCGTCGGCTACGTAGGCGCCGGGACGGTCGAGTTCGTCTACGACGCCGCTCAGGATGGCAAAGCCGACTCCTTCGCCTTCCTAGAGATGAACACCCGGCTGCAGGTCGAGCACCCGGTTACCGAGCTGATCACCGGCCTCGACCTGGTGCGTGCCCAGCTGCTCGTAGCCATGGGCCGCCCGCTGCCTGAGGAGATGCACAACCCGCGAATTCGCGGTCACGCGGTCGAGGCCCGGCTGTGCGCCGAGGATCCGGCCGATGACTACCGGCCCTGTACCGGCACCCTGCGCACCTTGGATGTCCCGGCGCTTGCCGGCGTGCGGGTTGACTCGGGTTTTCGTGCCGGTTCGGTCATCAGTCATTACTACGATTCGCTGCTGGCCAAGGTCATCGCGTGGGCACCAACGCGCGACGAGGCACTTGCCAGCCTCTCGGCGGCGCTGGCCGGCGCCCGTATTCACGGCGTGACCACCAATCGCAACCTGCTTGTTCGCGTCCTGCGCCATGACGAGTTCGCCGGGCGGGGCACCGACACTGGGTTCCTTGACCGACACGACGTCGCCCAACTCGGCGCTGCCCTCCCAGACACGCAGTCCGAGCGCCTGCACGCCGTCGCGGCGACCGTGGCCGGGGTGGCCGCGCGGCGTGCCGTCGCAACTCTGCAGGCCACGTTGCCCGCCGGCTGGCGCAACAACCCTTCGCAGCCGCAGACCACAACCTGGCAGACCCAGGGCGGGCGCGAAGTGCGCGTCGGGTACACGTTAGGTTCGACAGGGACCTGCCTGCAGGTCGACGACGAGCCGTTGGCCGACGTCGAGGTTGTCGAGGGCAGTAGCGAGCGGGTGGTGCTGCGCGTCGACGGGGTGCGCCGCACTTATGATGTCGTCCTCGACGGCGATGTTGCCCACCTCGACTCGGTCGCCGGCTACTCCGCCCTGCGGCTGGCGCCACGCTTCGTCGACCCGAGCACTCTGAACCCGCCCGGGTCGCTCACCGCGCCGATGCCGGGCTCGGTGATCCGACTACCGGTCGCCGAGGGCGAGACGGTGTCAGCCGGTCAAACGCTCGTCGTCCTGGAGGCGATGAAGATGGAGCACACCGTCGCGAGCCCGATCGACGGGGTGCTGAGCGCCCTGCCGGTCCAGGTCGGCCATCAGGTCTCGAGCGGTGACGTCCTCGCCGTGGTCGAGGCGGTGGACGGCGGTGAAGTGGCGTCGGACGCCACGGAGCTCTAATGAAGCCGGCGCGCTCCCGATCGGTGGCGCGTCGATACCGATGTGAGGAGTGTCATGGAATTGCACGAGACAGAGGAACGTCAGGACCTGCGCAAGGCGGTCGCCGAGATCGCCAAGGACTTCGGACACGAGTACTACCTGGAAAAGTCGCTGGCCGGCGGGAAGAGCACCGAGCTGTGGCAGGCCGTGGGCAAACAGGGCTTCCTCGGGGTGAACCTTTCCGAGCAGTACGGCGGCGGCGGCGGCGGCATCTACGACATGCAGATCGTCGGTGAGGAGCTCGCCGCGGCGGGCTGCCCGCTGCTGATGACCGTCGTCTCGCCGACCATCTGCGGCACGATCATCCAGGCATTCGGCAGTGAGGAACTCAAGCAGCAGTGGCTGCCGGGCATCGCCAGCGGCGAGACGATCATGGCATTCGCGATCACCGAGCCGGACGCGGGCTCGAACTCGCACAACATCTCCACGACCGCGAAACGCGACGGCGACGACTGGGTCATCAACGGCACCAAGTACTACATTTCTGGTGTCGACGAAGCCGAAGCGATCCTGGTCGTCACCCGAACGTCTACCAACGACAGTGGTCGCGGACTACTCAGCTTGCTCGTCGTGCCCACCGATGTCCCCGGGCTCACCAAGTCACTCATCCCGGTGCAGGCGGTCACTCCAGAGAAGCAGTTCACTCTATTCTTCGATGACGTCCGCGTGCCGGCCGCCAACCTTATCGGCGCGGAGAACGAGGGCCTGCGCCAGGTCTTCATGGGCCTGAACCCGGAGCGAATCATGGGGGCGGCGCTCGGCAACGGCATCGGTCGCTACGCGCTGGATAAAGCCGCCGATTACGCCCGCAACCGCCACGTGTGGGGAACGCCGATCGGCTCGCACCAAGGCGTATCGCACCCGCTCGCCCACGCCAAGATCCAGGTTGAGCTGGCCCGGTTGATGACTCAGCGTGCCGCCTCCCTGCACGACGCCGGCGATCCGGGGTCGGGTGAGGCGTCGAACATGGCGAAATATGCCGCAGCCGAGGCGGGCATCCTGGCGCTCGACCAGGCGATTCAAACCCACGGCGGCAACGGCATGGCCACCGAGTACGGCCTCGCCACGTTGTGGGGTCCGGCCCGGCTCATGCGCACCGCGCCGATCAGCCGCGAAATGATCCTCAACTTCGTGGCGCAGCACAGCCTGAAACTGCCCGCGTCCTACTGAGTCGCCGCGGAATGAAAGGGAATCGAATGCAACTCGGCATCGGTCAGTGGGTGAGCCGGCGCGCCTTCCTCAACGGCGGGCGCACCGCGTTGATCAGCAACGGCGCGCACATCACCTACGCCGACCTCGATCGGCGCACCAACCAGGTCGCCGCCGCACTCATCGCCCTCGGCGTGCGCAAGGGCGATCGGGTCGCGATGCTGCTGGTCAATTCGACCGAGTTCATCGAGGTGCTGCTGGGCTGCGCCAAAATCGGCGCACTTGCAGTTCCGCTCAACGTGCGCCTTGCCGGACCCGAGATCGGCTACATCCTGGCCGACTCAGGCGCCGATGTTCTGGTCTTCCACGAGCCGTTCGCCGCGCAGGCCAGGAGCGCCGTCACCGAGTCCGGAGTCCGCGTGCGCCATGTCGTGCGCGCCGGTGGGGTGCCGGCGCCGGGCGAGCTCGGCTACGAAGACGTCGTCTCGGGCGCCGCGCCCGAACCGCTCAACGGTGACGTCGACGGCCGCGACCCCGCGTTCATCATGTACACGTCGGGGACGACGGGCCGACCCAAGGGCGCGATCCTCACCCACGACAACCTGCTATGGAACGCGATCAACGTCCTCGGCACCGACATCGGCCTGCGGGGCGAGGACGTCACCGTCGCGGTGGCGCCGATGTTCCACATCGGCGGGCTGGGAGTACACACCCTGCCGCTGTTGTACGTCGGCGGCACCAGCGTGATCATGCCGTCCTTCGAGCCGCGAGCGACGTTACAGGCGATGGCCGACCACCACGTCACGGTCCAGTTCATGGTGCCGGCCATGTGGACCGCACTCACACAGGTGCCCGACTTCGACTCCTTCAACCTGTCTGCGCTGCGTTTCGCCATGGGCGGCGGGTCGCCCGTCCCCCTCACGGTCATCGACTTCATGCGCGAGCGAGGCGTGCCCTTCACCGAGGGCTTCGGCATGACCGAGACCGCTCCCTTGGTGACCGTCCTCGACGCCGAGAACGTCAGCACGCGGGCCGGGTCGATCGGCCGCGTCGCAATGCATGTCGACGCCCGCATCGTCGACGACGACGACCGCGACGTCGCGACCGACACCGTGGGCGAACTGATCGTGCGCGGCCCGAATGTGTTCACCGGCTACTGGATGAAGGCCGAGGCGAGCGCCGAGGCGTTACGCGGGGGCTGGTTCCACACGGGCGACCTCGGGCGCATGGACGCCGAGGGCTTCATCACCCTCGTCGACCGCAAGAAGGACATGATCATCTCCGGCGGCGAGAACGTCTACCCGATCGAGGTCGAGCAGGTTCTCTTCCGCCACCCGGCGGTGTTCGACGCCGCCGTGATCGGCGGTAAGGACGCGAAGTGGGGCGAACGCGTCGTCGCGGTCGTGGTCGCCGACCCGGCGACACAGGCGCCGAGCGCCGAGGAGATCGTAGCGTGGTGCCGGGAGCGGCTGGCACACTTCAAGTGTCCGCGTGACGTGCACTTCGTCGCCGAACTGCCGCGCAATGCCACCGGCAAGCTGCTCAAGACCGAGCTGCGCGCGCAGTTCACGGGCATCGAGGGCGGAGTCGTTTTGCGCTGAGTCGTGCCGCTGCACATCGCGGGTTCGAAGCAGGGCCCCTAAATCATGAACTGAGAAGAGGATGCGACAGCATCGGCGGGGGCTAGCGGTTTCGTTCACCTCCCTTGATTTGGTGCGGCGGGTGCCGACGCAGGCAACCCCAGCGCCGGTAGGATCCCAGCCCGGCCCAGCGGATCGGACGGCGAACAACGTAACCACAAATCGACAGGAGGCCTGAAAGTGGCCGGTTTGCGCCGCAAACTGCTCCTCGAGGCCGCCGCCGACCTGTTCGCGCGGCAAGGCTTTCACGCCGTGGGCATCGACGACATCGGTGCCGCAGCAGGGGTGAGCGGGCCGGCCGTCTACCGGCACTTTCAGAACAAGGACGCGATCCTGCGCGAGTTATGCGACGCCGCCATGACTGAGCTGCTGGCCGGCGCCCGGCGCGCCACCAACGCCGGCACACCGACGGAGGTCCTGCACGCCCTTGTCGACCTACACGCGGCCTTCGGCGCGCGACGACGCGGCCTGTTGGCCGTCTACGCCCGCGAGCACCGCTCGCTGTCGCCGCTGGCGACCCGTGCCCTGCGACGCCGACAGCACAGGTACGAGTCCTTCTGGGTCGACGCGCTCGTACGAGCACGGGGCGATCTGGACCGTGAGCGCGCACAGGGCCTGGTCGCCGCCGTGCTGTCATTGCTCAACGCGTCCGCGTACATGCCGGCGTCGCTGGACGACGCGACGATTGAGGCGATGCTGGCCGCCGCGGCCGTTGCGGCGCTGTTCAGCCGCGCGGTTACACAGCAGGTAGACGGCGCCCCGCACCGGATTTAGTGTGTGTCGAGCAGCGATTCGGGAACGTCCACCACTCGGGATCGCACGTACTCCCCGAGCCCCTTGGCCTGCGCGTCCGGCCGGGTCGAGGAGGCCACCCCGTCACCGAGCAAGCCGTGCACCACCACGTTGAGCGCGCGCAGGTTCGGCAGTTCGAAGCGCTCGATGCGCAGGTGCGCCGTCTCCGGCCCGAGCAGTGTGCGCAGCCGCTCGACGCTCAGGTACTCGCGCGCCCACGCGTAACCGGGGTCGTCGCGTGCCCACAGTCCGAGGTTGGCGTTGCCGCCCTTATCTCCGGACCGCGCACCGAGTACCGACCCGAGCGGCGCGAGCCGCGTCGGCCCGGATGGCGCCGGCAGCTTCGCGGGCGGGGCGATCCCAGCCGGCGGGACCGCACCGGTCGGCGGGTCAGGGATCACGTGCCGATTGCCGTCGGCGTCGACGAGCACGTGCGTGAGGGCCGAGCGCGGAACGTAGGCCGGCCGGTAGACGCCGAACGCGGTCTCCGAGGACGGTGGCGTGGTGGTGTGGAAGCCGGCGAAACCAGCCAGGGCGATCTCCATGACCCCGCCGGAGAAGGCTCGGCCCACCTTTCGCGGGTCGGCGTCCTTCACCGTCACACGCAGGTGCGCGCAGGCTTGCTCGTTCGTCGGCGCATCGGAGACGTCGAAACGCAACAGTCGCACGTCGACTTCGTCGAAGGCGTCGCGTCCGCCGAGAACGTCGAAGAGCTGCTGTTCGGCGAAGGCCGCCTTGGCCTCGATGTCGAGGCCGGTGAGCACCATGGTCATCGTGTTGCGGAAGCCGCCCACCTCGTTCAGCGCCACCTTCAACGTGTCCGGCGGCGGACTGCCTTTCGTACCGCTGATCGCGACACGGTGCTCACCCTGTTGAGCCAGGCGAATGGTGTCGAAGTGGGCGACGACGTCGGGGCCGAGGTAGGCAGGTTCAGCGATCTCGTAGAGCAGCTGGGCGGTGACCGTGCCGACTGAGACCAGTCCCCCGGTGCCGGGATGCTTCGTGATCACCGAAGAGCCGTCCTCGGCGACCTCGGCGATCGGAAACCCCGGGTAGCGGCGGTCGGTGATCTCGTCGAGGAACGCGTAGTTGCCGCCCGTCGCCTGAGGGCCGCACTCGATCACGTGCCCGGCGACGACCGCACCCGCGAGCCGATCCCAGTCGGCGCGTGCCCAGGCGTGCCACCAGGCCGCGGGACCGACCACGAGGGATGCGTCGGTGACCCGGCCGGTCACGACGACGTCGGCGCCCGAATGCAGCGCCTCGGTGATGCCCCAGGCGCCGAGGTAGGCGTTGGCCGACACCGGTTTGATGTCGCCGACGGGCGGCGTGATTGCGTGGAGGTCGCCACGTAGGTCGTCGCCCTCGACGTGCGCGACGCGCGCGGTGAGGCCGAGACGTGCGGACAGCTCGCGCAACGCGGCGGCCAAGCCGGCGGGATTCAGCCCGCCCGCGTTCGCGACGACCTTGATGCCACGATCGAGACAGGTGCCCAGCACCTGTTCCATTTGGGTGAGGAAAGTCCGCGCGTACCCGCCGGACGGGTCTTTGGCCTGGGCCTTGGCCAGGATGAGCATGGTCAGCTCGGCCAGATAGTCACCGCACAGGACGTCGATCGGTCCGCCCTCGACCATCTCGCGGGCTGCGGCGATGCGGTCGCCGTAAAAGCCGGAGCAGTTGCCGATGCGGACCGGGACGCTCACCGCTGACCCCCTGCGAACTGGCCCGCCACGCGCCCGCCGCCAGGGGGCCCCGCGAAGGCCTGGGCGATCGCGAGCCACTGGTCGGCCAGCGGTCCGTCGGCGACCAAAGCGGTGTCGTCGCGGTGGCGGCGTTGGGTCACCAACAGGCAAAAGTCCAGCGCCGGCCCGCTCACGCGGTTGGCGGCGTCGGCTGGCCCCCACGTCCAGACGCTGCCGTCCGGAGCGGTCAGCTCGACGCGTACCGGGTCCGCGGGGAGGTCCAGACCGTTGGCCAGGTAGCTGAAAGCGCGCGCACCCACCCCGATGTGGGCCACGTGCCGCAGCCGTGCCGTGGCCTCGCGGGTCGCGCCGAGCGCGTCGACGATGTCCTGGCCGTGCGCCCAGGTCTCCATGAGTCGCGCTGTCAGCGACGAGACCGCGCTCATCGTCGGCCCGAACCACGGCAGGCGGGTCGCCGGGGCAATGTCCGCGAACGCCGCAACGAGGGCTGCACGCGACGTGTCGAACCACGCGAGCAGGTCGGCAGCCGGCATTTGACGGTAGCGCTCAGCGATGACGTCGGGTGAGATGCTTCCGTCGGCCATCATCGGCAGGTAGTCGCTGCTGAAACCGTCGGGGTCGGTGGCCGAGCGCACCGCCACGTCGTCGAAGAACGCCAGATGGCTGATCTGGTCGCGGATCGCCCAGCCCACGGCCGGAGTCGGCGCGTCCCAGCCGCGCGGACCTTCGGGCAGCGGTGCGATGAGTTCGCGCAACGCGGCCGTTTCGGCTTCGATGTCGGCGATTACCGACTGCATGGTCACCGCCATGTCAGCGTCCCTTCCACTGTGGTGCGCGCTTCTCGCGGAACGCCGTCGGGCCTTCCTGCGCGTCGTCGCTCAGATAGACCGGCTCCCATATCTCGTCGGCCAGGTCGTAGGCGGCGGCGAGGTGGTGCTGTGCCGAGAGGTACACGGTGCGCTTGGACGCAAGCACCGATAGCGGTGCGTTCGCGGCGATGCTGAGCGCCAACTGCCGGGTACGCTCGCGCAACTGATCGGCCGGCACCACCTCATTGACTAAGCCGACCTGGTGGGCGCGCTCGGCGGTGATCGGGTCGCCGGTCAGCAGGATCTGCATGGCAACGCGTGGGGGCACCAGCCACGATAGCGGTGCCGCCCACGGCGACCCGCGGCCGACTTTGACCTCGCTGACGGCGAAGGTCGCGTGTTCGGCAGCCACGACCAGGTCGCACTGCTGCGCGAGCAGGAAGCCCCCGGCGAACGCGACACCGTTGACGGCCGCGATCGTCGGCTTCGCGACATCGATGTTGCGGCCGAACTGCGGAGCGAAGTCCTTCGGGGGCACCTTGAGCGCGTTCTGCGCCATCTCCTTCAAGTCCCCGCCGGCGCAGAACGCCTTATCGCCCACGCCGGTGAGGACGAGCACCTTCGCCGCGTCGTCGTCATTGAAGCGGCGTACCGCGTCGAAAAGCCCCGTGCGCACAGCGTTGTTCAGCGCGTTGCGCGCCTCGGGCCGGTTGATCGTCAGCCAGGCCACGCTGTCGACGACCTCGTAGCGAACCGGTTGCTCGGCCACCGAGCCTCCGTCCCTCACCGTCGCCTCGCATGTGAGTGGCAGCTCACCCCGGCACCTCGACAAACGGGTCGGCCAGCTCAACGGTGGCTTCACTCGGCACGCACGGACCATCTTCGCTCGAGACGAGCAACTCGAGGTCGACGAGGCGCCGTCCGCCATCGTCGCGTTTGGCCACGACCTTGCCGCTCAGGGTTGCGGTCTGGCCCGGATAGATCGACCGGATCATTGAGATTCTGCGGCGCCGGATGAGCGCGTCGGGTCCGGCCCATTCGTTGAGGCCGCGGTCGATGAAGCCATGGAAGAAGAGGGTTGACAGGTAGATCGTGCGCTGGCCCTGGCTGCGCGCGTAGTCGGGGTCGTGGTGACCGGGGAACCAGTCCCATGTCGAAGCCGCGTTCATGCAGATGCGCTTGTAGCTGATCTCGATCGAGACGGGCGTCAGGGTGTCGCCGACGGCGATGTCCTCGAACCGCACGGGGACGCGGACCATGCTGCGCTCGGTGGAGTCGTTCATGATGCGCCTTCACTATCGGCGGTGTCGTATCGGAAGAGCACGTTGGTGTTGCGGCCGATGACCTCACCGTGCTGGTCGGAGAAGGTGCTCACCGTGGTGATGAACACACCGGTGCCCACCCGCGTCGTCTTGGGCTCGGAGATCGAGGCGATCTCCTCCACGATCGACACGTGATCGCCTACCCGGGGCCGGCGTTCGAACTCCGTCGTCGTCGAGGCGTTGATGATGTGGTGGCCCGGCAACGGGACGCTGAGCGCGAACATCATGTCGGCACGCGCTAGGTACCCGGGCACCCACTGCGGCGCGAAGCCGAGGCTCATCAGCAGCCCGGGCGGGCAGTCCTCACCCTCCCAGTAACGGGGGTTCGCGTCCTCGACGAGCGAGCAGTAGTACAACACCATCGAGCGGTCGATCGGGAACCACGCATGCCGCGGTTCGGAGCGATGACCGACCCACGCCCGGCCTTCGTCGAAGGTCCCGAACGTCATCCCGAGGCCGGTGACGTCGCTCGTTGGCGCGCTCACCGGGTCACCTGCACGACGGCGCTCCCCTTTATCGCGGGTTCGCCGGTCTGGCGCGTGACCACGAGTTCGAGGTCTGCCACCTGCTGCCCTCCGGCCTCGCGCACGCCGGTGACCCTGCCGCCGAAGCTGAGCAGGTCACCGGGCCATACCTGACCGGTGAACCGGATGCGGAACGAGCGGATGTTGGCCAGCCCCACCCAGGCGGTCAGCCGCTGCGCGAGCACACCGCCGTGCAGCAGTCCCATGCCGAACACACCGGGCATGCCGGCCGCGCGGGCGAACTCTTCGTCGTGGTGGATCGGGTTGAAGTCGCCGCCGGAGCCGGCGTAGCGAACGATGTGCGAGCGCGTCAGCGGGCCGAACTGTGAGGTCGGCATCTCGTCGCCGATGGCCAACGCCACCGGCGCGGGGGATGTCGTCATTGGGTGGAGCCTCCGGTTTCGATCAAGACGTCGGTCTGGCGCACGACGAGTTCGTCGCGCTGGTTGGTGAAGTCGGTCTCGATCGTCACGATTGTCATGATGCCGCCGCGCTTCCCCTCGCGGCTGGTCACGTTCGACACCCGACGAGTCTCGGTGAGCTCGTCGCCGACGAACACCGGCGCGAAATACTCCCAGCCGCACTCACCGTGCAGTACGCGTCGCAGGTCGAGCCCGAGGGCGCCGAACATGTCGTCGTCGGCGCGCCAGTGAGCCGAGGAGACGACGAAGGTCGGAGGAGCGGGGATCGCGCCGAAGCCGGCGGCGCGGGCGGCCGCGACGTCCTGGTAGATCGGGTCGCGGTCGCCGAGCGAAAGTGCGAACTCGCGC
Organism: Mycobacterium sp. DBP42; assembly: GCF_005924235.1. NCBI lineage: Bacteria > Bacillati > Actinomycetota > Actinomycetes > Mycobacteriales > Mycobacteriaceae > Mycobacterium > Mycobacterium sp. DBP42. The sequence continues at coordinate 193,230 of NZ_VCMY01000004.1, read as the reverse complement.
ACTTTGGACCGGTCGACGGGAAACGTGGTCCTCCCGAGTTGCGTCCCGATGAGCGATGCGTCAGCCACTCTGGTCACCTTTCCCGCCGGCGAAGGCCGGCGCACAATCGCGAATGAGGCTGCCGAGGTTCTCGGCGATGCGCTCGGGCGCGAGACCAATCGAGGGTGAGTAGAGAACGATGTGGTCCAGCACGCCCTCGTAGCGGCGCAGCCCTTCTCGGACCTCGGCGGCGGTGCCGGCCACCGCCATCGCGTCGATCATGTCGTCGGTGACCGCGGCGAACATGGCCGGCAGGTCACGCCGTGCGAACGCGTCGCGGATGGCCGCTGCCTGCCTGGCGAAACCGCTGACGTCGAGCACGTGCTCGTAGGTCTTCACCGAGGAGTAGAACGCGATCTGCTGCGCGGCCTCACGACGTGCGATCTGTGGGTCGTCGTGCACCGCGCAGATGACCATCGAGACGATCTCAATGTCGGCGGGATCGCGTCCGGCCCGCTCCGCACCGCGCACGACGGCTGGGCGGGCGACCTCCTCGACGTAAGTCGTGGTGAACAGCGGATGACCAGCCAACCCGTCGGCTACGCGCCCTGCCACCTCGCACATCCGCGGACGCACGCCCGCGGTGATGATCGGGATCGCTCGCTTCGGCGGCGCGACGTCGCCGGTTGGGACGAGATTCATCCGGTAGAAGCGCCCCTCATGGCGCACGGGGCCCTCGTGCAGGTTCCAGATCCGACGCACGAGCGGGACCAGCTCCTCCATGCGCAGAGCGGGAGCGGAGGTGTCCTCCACGCCGTGCCAGTCGCTCATCATGCGGCGTGTACCGTTGCCGAGCCCGAGTACGACGCGCCCGCCTGAAAGCTCGTCGAGGTCACGCGCCTCGGTGGCGAGCACGAGCGGGCTGCGCCCGACGCCATACAGGATCGACGACCCGATGCGGCAGCGCTTTGTGCGCGCGGCCATCGCGGCCATCGAGATCGAGCCGGAGCGCGAGTAGAACTCCGAGGCCCAGGCGGCGTCGAAGCCGGCGAGGTCGGTAGCCTCGGCGGTCTCGACAAGGGTGGCCAAGTCCGCGCCGAGCACCGAGACCCCGTACGTGGTCACGACGCCGCCAGCCTGAATCGGACCAGCCCAAGGTCCTCGTTCACCCGCTCGAACACTGCGCGCACTCTCGCCCCGATCGCAACTTCATCTGGGGCCACGCCCTCGAGACTGGCCAACAACTGCGGCCCCTCGTCCAGACGAACGAGCACGACGACGTACGGCTCGCTGCGCGGGAACGAGTCCCACGGGGGGCGGTACACCGGCGCGAAACTGACGATCTCACCAGTACCCTCCGCGGTCTCCCAGGCCAACTCACCGTCATGGCAGACGGGACACACCAGCCGCGGGTAGAGGAAAGGGTGGTCGTTCGCGCACCGCTGGAAGACGAGTACACCGCGGGCCGCTGCTGCGAAGTAGGGACGGTTGACATCGGTCAGCGGCGGCAGCGCCTCAGGATCGTGCAGACCGTCGAGAGAACTCGAAGCTGCGGTCATGACGCTCCCTCCATCACCATGCTGACGTGACTGCACAGCATCGAGCCGTAGCTGTGCACGAACGCGGTATCCGCCCCGGGCACCTGACGGCCCTCGGCGCGACCGGACAACTGCCAGTAACCCTCAAGGATCTGCGAAATGCCAGAGGAGGTCCCGGTGTGCCCGAACCGGATTAGGCCGCCGTCGGTGTTCACCGGAAGGTCGCCCCCCGGATCGGCGCAGCCGTCACGGTAGAAATCGCCTGCCCCACCGGGCTTCACGAAACCCGCCTCCTCAAGGATCATCGCCGGGTTGGAGGCGAAGGCGTCGTAGAGCAAAGCGATGTCGACGTCGGCCGGCGCCCGTCCGGAGCGCTCAAAGGCCATCGGACCCGAACGGGCGGCCCCGGTACGACCCGGCCGGGCCAGCGAGGTCAGAAAACCGTGGGTGTGACCCTCTCCAAAGCCCAGCAAATGCACCGGCCGGTGCTTGCCCGCGCGAGCCCGGCGGGCCGAGCCCAGCACCAGCGCGCCACCGCCCTCGCAGGGAATCGAGCAGTGGTAGAAGTGGAACGGCCCGGCGATCGGCCGGGACGCCAGCACGTCCTCCACAGTCAGGCGTTGAGCGCCGTGCGCGATAGCCGCGGGGTTCAGTGCGGCCCAACGGTCCTGCGACACGGTGACCTCGGCGATGTCCGCCTTGCCCTGTCCCGTCTCGTGCATCCAGGCCTGCGCGATCAAACCGTAGAGCGCCGGCACGGACGGTCCATAGGGCATCTCGAACGCGTGGTCACACACCAGCGCCATCAGTTCGCGCCCGCCATCGCGGATCGGTGGAAACTTGCCCGCCGACACGACCAGCACCGTCTCGGCCTCGCCCCGGGCGATGACGTTACTCGCCATGCGCGTCATGGCGAGATGGGTCCCGCCGCCAAGCTGACAGGTCATCTGAAGTTTCAGATTGTGCAGCCCGAGATAGTCCATGAGGTCCTCGGACAGGAAGATCGAACCCTCGTTCGTCATCGGCCCGGCGCACACGAGACCGTCGACCTCGTCTGGGACCACCCCTGCGTCGGCGAGAGCCGCGACCGCGGCGCGCACATGCAATTCAGTGGAGGTGTACGGAACGTTTCTTCCTGGAGCGAGTTCGGCGGCACCGATGATGGCCGGCTGGTCGTGTGGCATCCGGACTCCTTCCGACCACGCGTTCAACGCCGGTCCCGACGTGAACGACGGTTAGCATAGCGTGACTAGGGGGTCCGCGTCACCCCCGGCCCGCACCCGCCGCCAGCGCGGTATGGATTCTCTGGATGTCGTTGCGCCTCTTCCCAAGAGGGTGCTGCGATGACCGAAACCCGCGCCGATCGTGTCGTTTCTCGACGATGTCCAGGTGACAGATGAGGCCGATCGCGAAGCCCGCTGGTTCCGGTGGACGCCCGGCACGCGCCCGGGCGGAACTTTGCGCGCTCAGTCGCGCGTTTTTCTGAAGTGGCGCGGTGACCGACCGGTCCACCGTTTGAAGGCATGTGTGAAGTTCGTGAGGTCCGCGTACCCGAGTTCTGCCGCGATCTCGCTTACAGACACCGATCTGTCGAGAAGTCGCAGAATTGCTCGCTCCTGCAAGAACGACTGACGTAATTCTCGAAAGGTGGTCCCCTCTTCGCTGAGGCGCCGCTTCAACGTGCTCGGGGATATCGAGAGCTCGCCCGCCGTCCGGCTGATGTTCGTTTTTCCGGGATCTTTCTCGAGCAGGTCCCTTACTTTTTCGGAGACCGACGTGTCACGTCGTTGATCGAGAGTTCGCTGCAAATCGGTGACGGCAATCCGGTACGCCACAGGATCGGAGAATCGACAGACCTCCTCCAGCGTAGCCGCGGGAACGTGGACGAACGAGCTGGGGGCGTCGAAGAAGATCCGACCCGCCAACACTTCGTCATGAAGAACCCACGACTCCGGCGCTGAATGACTCAGATGCAGTTCAATATTCGGTACGGCACCCGCGAGCATGTCGAGCAGACGCAACAGCGCCAGCCCACCGTAGGTGACGGCCAGGCAGTTCAGGCCCGCGTCACCGGTGCGACCGGTGAGCCCGATCGTGAGGCCGCGTTCCGTCGAATGGAACGACGGGCTGAGGGCTGTGGTGATCACCGGCAGATAAGCAAGCAACTCGACAACCTCGGCTACCGAGCCCGCGCTGACCAAGGGAACACTGAGTGCCCCAAAGGACGTCAGTTTGGCGTGTTCAGCGAACGCGAAACCCAGACGGGTTCCCTGATCACAATCGAAATCGGAATATATCTCCCTGAACCACCGTAAGGGGACCTGCGCGTCGCGGCCCACCAACATCGACTCGGTGACGTGCTCGCGAACCATGATGCTGCGCAGCGCAATGCTGGCGTCATGCCCCAGCGACTCACTGTCCAGCATCTGCAGGAAAGCCAGCGCTGGCATACCCGAGTCGTCGAGTTTCACGTGCCTCCCTGCGCGTGAGCTAAAAATACAACTCTTTGACTCCTGCGAGCCTAGCGACGCTGGTCACGCGCGACAACACTAAAAAGAGAAGTTCCAGATTGAGGAGAGTTAATCATGGCAGTCGTCACCTTCGTCTCTCATGACGGCGAGAAGTACGAAGCCCCCTTGGCCGAAGGGCAGTCCTTGATGCAGATTGCGGTCAACAACGCGGTGCCCGGCATCGACGGCGATTGTGGAGGGGAAGCCGCATGCGGAACGTGCCACGTGATCGTCGCTCCCGAGTGGTCGGACACGGTGGGACTCTGCGGCGCCAACGAAGAGGAGATGCTCGCGATGAACCCCGAGCGTCAGCGGACGTCGAGGCTGTCCTGCCAGATGGCCGCCTCCGAGGCATGGGATGGCTTGACGGTCGAGCTACCTGAGTTCCAGCTCTGAAACAACGCCATGGATTTGGAGGAAACAATAATGAGTATTCCCGCGGCAGTGGCCGCCAAAGCCCAGTCTGCCGTGCCTCTGGAGCTGCAAATCCGCGGCGCACACCTCTACGACAAGACACGCCGGTGGGTAACCGGAACCAATGGTAAGAAGATCTTCACCGAGACGCCCATTCCTCCGGTCGAGGACATCGATATCGCCGACATCGATCTCAGCAACCCGTTCCTCTACCGCCAAGGCCGCTGGAAGTCCTACTTCGAACGCGTGCGCAACGAGGCGCCGGTGCACTACCAGGCTCACAGTCCGTTCGGCCCGTTCTGGTCGGTGACCCGCCACGCGGACATCATCGCCGTCGACAAGAACCACGAGGCTTTCTCCGCAGAGCCGTTCATCATCATCGGGAGACCGCCTCGCTTTATGGACATCGCCATGTTCATCGCGATGGATCCGCCACAACACGACTTGCAGCGCGCTTCCGTCCAAGGGGTTGTCGCGCCGAAGAACCTGCGCGAGATGGAGGGGCTGATCCGCTCGCGTGTCCAGGAAGTGCTGGACGATCTACCGGTGGATCAGCCGTTCAATTGGGTGCACCACGTCTCCATCGAACTGACAGCGCGCATGCTCGCGACCCTGCTGGACTTCCCGTACGAGCAGCGGCACAAGCTCGTGGAATGGTCGGACCTCGCCACCTCCATGGAGCAAGCCAATGGTGGTCCTTCCGACAACGACAGAGTGTTTCGTGGCATGGTCGACATGGCGAAGGGGCTCAGCGCTCTCTGGCATGACAAGGCGGCCCGTACCGCCAACGGGGAGCGACCGGGCTTCGATCTGATCACGATGCTGCAGGCCAACGAGGACACTAAGGATCTCATCGACCGCCCGATGGAATTCCTCGGCAATTTGGTACTGCTGATCGTCGGGGGAAACGACACGACTCGCAACTCGATGAGCGGAGGGGTTCTCGCCTTGAACCAGTTCCCCGATCAGTTCGAGAAGTTGAAGGCGAACCCTGACCTGATTCCCAACATGGTATCCGAGATCATTCGCTGGCAGACCCCGTTGGCGTACATGCGCCGAGTCGCGAAAAAAGACATCATGTTGAACGGGCAATTCATCCGCAAGGGCGACAAGGTCGTGATGTGGTACGCCTCTGGTAACCGCGATGAGCGTGTCTTCGAGCGGGCCGATGAGTTGATCATCGATAGGAGCAACGCCCGCAATCACATCTCGTTCGGGTTCGGCGTGCACAGGTGCATGGGAAACCGACTTGCTGAGTTGCAGCTTCGAATCCTGTGGGAGGAATTGCTCCCTCGCTTTGAGAACATCGAGGTGGTCGGCGAACCCGAGTATGTGCAATCGAATTTCGTCAGGGGTATCAGCAAGCTGATGGTTCGCCTCACTCCCAGGCCAAGTGCGTGACTCCCGAACGAGCGGTGATCGTCGGCGCGAGCCACGCCGGCGCGCAGTTGGCAGCTAATCTTCGAAGGGAGGGGTGGTCTGGGGAGGTCGTGCTCATCGGCGACGAGGGGGGACTGCCCTACCACCGGCCTCCGTTGTCGAAGGGATACCTGGCCGGCAAGAACGGCCTCGACGACCTCCTGATTCGCGGCGCTGATTTCTACGAAAAGCAGCACATTCGACTCTTGAATGCGACCGTGGAGGCGATCCACCGGAGTGCCAAGCGTGTGTCTCTGAGCACCGGCGACACGCTGACGTACACCAAGCTCGCGTTGTGCACCGGTGCAAGGGCCAGACGACTCCCCACACCAGGGGTGGATCTTCCCGGAATTCACTACCTGCGTACCGCTGCAGACGTCGAGTTGATCCGTGCCGCCGCTACACCGGGTCGGAGGGTTGTGATCGTGGGCGGCGGTTACATCGGGTTGGAAACGGCGGCCTCGCTGTGTTCGCTCGGCATGAACGTCACCGTCCTCGAGGCAACCGAGCGTGTACTCGAACGGGTCACCGCGCCGGAGGTTTCCGCGTTTTACACCCGAATCCACAACGGCGAGGGAGTGGAGATCCGAACACACGCTCTCGTCGAAGCCTTCTTCGGTAACGGTGGGGTGCAGGAGGTGGTGCTGGCTGACGGCGAACCGATCCCCGCCGACTTGGTCATCGTCGGCGTCGGTGTGGTGCCGAACACCGAGCTCGCCTCGGCCGCAGGATTATCCGTCGACAACGGCATCGTGATCGACGACCAGGCCCGCACCAGCGACCCCGACATCGTGGCCGCCGGCGACTGCACCAGCCACACCATGGCTCGATACGGCTCGCGTATTCGTTTGGAATCCGTATCGAGCGCCGGCGAGCAGGCCAAGATCGCTGCGGCGACAATCTGCGGAAAACACAGCGCAATCGCTGCGCTTCCATGGTTCTGGTCCGACCAGTACGATCTCAAACTCCAGATTGCAGGTCTCAACGCCGGGTACGACGAAGTGTTGCTCAGTGGTGACCCGTCGCGTGAGCGTGACTTCAGCTGCTTCTACTTCCGCGAGGGCGAACTCATCGCCGCCGACTGCGTCAATCGTCCTCGCGATTTCATGTCCAGTAAGCGGGCCATCAGCCAGCAGCTCCGAGTTGACCGCTCAGAGCTCCTCGCCGGCTCGATCTGACACGAGAGCTTGCTAGTTACAAACTGTGGACAACTCCCAGGTACCTGAGTGCTACGCGGGAGATCCGCTCACCGGTGGTGGCGATGTCCGCGGCTGGGAGTACAACATGACTCACTGTCAGTCGCACCAGAACATCTGCGACCTCCTCAACGTCTTCGGAATCGAGATCGTCGAAGTGGTCGTTAAACCACGTGATCAGAGCCGCGGAGCAGAGCTGAAGCAGGGAAGCCGACGTCGGCAGAAGAGGTAGGACTCCAGTAGACGACGAGCCACCGCGATCATTCCCCGAAGGGTTGGACGTCAGAACTGCCTTGAGGAGCGGGCTGTCTTCTGCTTCACAGAGGGTGAATTGCACCGCTGCGGTGATGCCGCCCCGCACGTCGCCCACGTGTTCGGCAAGGACGGCAAGAATGCCTTCCATAAAGCGCTGGCCCTCCGACACCACAAGCGCGTCGCCGAGCCCCTGTTTGTCGCCGAACTCTTTGTACAACGTCGGGCGGGAGACGCCGACCGATTCGGCAACCTCGCTCATCCGGACCTGATCCCAGCCCTTCTCGATGGCGAGTTCTCGTGTCGCCCTCAAAACCTTTTCGCGCACATGCCGGCGGAAAGACACCCGCGCTGGTTCAGTTGGCATAGGAGCAGGATAGGCGCCAGCCCTACATGGGCAGTCAACCGACAGCAGGGTTCATGTGGTCCTGTCGAGGAATTCGACGACCGCCGTCGAGAATGCGTCGTTGTTGTCGCCGGCAATCATGTGTCCCGCGCCCGATACGTCAACGGTTTGCGCGTGCGGAACGACGGTCAGGAAATGCTTTACTGTCTCTTCGGAGACCATGTCAGATAGTAGGCCCCGGACCAGCAGCGTTGGCGCGGACACCTGCCTCGCACCATCAAGAAGGAACGCGCTCATCATGTCGAAGTCTTTAGCGCCTTCGTCTGGATCACCCTGCAGGAACTGGAAATTCGACGTCACGAAAGCTGGATCCCATCGCCAGGCCCAGCGACCGTCTTCGCGACGGGCGAGGACTTTTCGGAGGCCGTCGAGGTTTTCGGGGCGAGGGCGGTGCGGGTTGTAGGCGGCGATCACGTCAGCGGCCGACTCTAGGCTGTCGAAACCTTCGGGGTGTGCCGACATGAACGCTACGACTCGTCGGGCGCCTTCCATCTCCATTCGCGGAGTGACGTCAACCAGGACGACGGCCTGCCATAGGTCCGGCGGGGCGAGCAAGTGTGTTCCGAGAATGGTCAAGCCGCCCAGAGAGGCGCCGATCGCGGCGACGGGGCGGCCGGAATCGGCGTATGAGCGCACGGCCAATAGGTCGGATCCAAGCCGGTCCCCGTCGTAGCGTCCGTCGGGGTCCCAGTCGCTGTCCCCGTGTCCCCTGGTGTCGTACGCGGCCACCGTGTAGCCCCGCTGGTGCAGGCGTTGGGCGGTGACGTCCCAGGCGTGTCGGCTTTGACCTCCGCCGTGAAGGAGCAACACGACCGCCCGCGGCGCATCACAGCGGTAGAGGTCGACCGCCAGCGTCAGCCCGTCCGCCGTGGGCACGCGCTCGACCACAGGAGCCGACGAATCGCCTGTTCTCTTTGCCGACATCAGGAGCTCGTCTTCGGTGCGACGACGGTGACGGTTCCCTGGGCCGCACACACCGCTCTGCCGTCGTTGCAGATGTCGATACGCGCCACACCGCTGGTTCTGCCCAGCGAGATGATCTCGGCTGTGGCTACACAGGTGCCGCTAGAGACCGGACGAAGCAGATTCAGTTTGAACTCCGTTGTCGCGACCCAAGATCCCAGTGGAATCACGGGATAAAACACCACTCCGAGGCAGTGGTCGACCATGGCCGATAAGCAGCCCCCATGCAGGTTCCCGAAAGGCGTCTTCAGGTCGTCGCGTGCGTCCATCTCCGCGACGAGCCGTCCCGCAGTGAATTCGGTGTGACGGAAGCCGAGGTAACCGGCCAACCCGCCCGTGGTTTCTGCTGCGCTCTTTAGTTGCTCAGCGACCTGTTCGTTGAACGTGGTGAATTGCACAGGCCCTCCTACCTCATCTGCCGTCGAGACATTACGCCATAGATGTCACATCGGTCGAGCGTGGTCACCCGCCAGGATCGCCGGAAGGAGAAACCTCGACAGAAACGCCCGGAGTCCGTCACGACTGCGCTCCCGCGGCCCTCGAACAGTCAGCAGGCTCAATATCGTGCGGACAACCCACTCGGCGGCGTCGTCGACGGAGACGCCCGGTTCCACGCAACTCCAGTGTCTGGTGAAGATGGGACGCAGAAATTCGGTGACGATTTCGAAGAGGGACGTCGAGGTCCCCGCCGCGAGACCCACGCCGGCGAGTTCCTCGTCGCTGCCGAACAACAATCCGATGATCTCTTCGCGGCGCGCGGCCTCAACCGTGTATTCCACGAAATCGACGAGCGCGGAGCCCAGGTCGGCGTGCGCCGCGATCCGCGGGCTGATGCGGTCGAGATAGCGCTCGGCGGCGCGAATGATGACACCCGACATCACCGCCTCCCGACTGGGGAAGTAGCGATACACCGTTGCCCTGGACACACCCGCTGTTCTGCCGATGTCCTCCATGGTCGTGCCCACCACACCGCAACTCTCGAGGCACCGCTCGGCAGCATCGAGCAACCGGTCGCGAGCGGACCCACGATCTGTCGGCGCGGCGGCGCCCCATCTCAACAACCTCGTCGACACACAGCTAGTATGCCGCGAGCGCACACCATTGTGACTTGCCCACGCACATGACACCATCGCAGTTATGTCTCAAGTCAGCCCCGTGGCCCTGAGCGGATGCCGATGCCGATGTTGGTAGAAGCGCGTACCCCGGTTGTCGTCGGCGTGGGCGAAGTTACCCATCGCGGGAACGACTTCGTGGACCCGATCGACTTGGCGGTAGAAGCCGCACGCCGCGCGGTCAAAGACGCAAGTCGCCCGGTCGAGCGGCGCATCGACACCGTCGCGACTCCGGGCATCCTGGTCATACCGCGCGACAATCCCGCCAGCAGGATCGCCGAAGCGATGCACATCAGTCCCGCCCGCCGCATCAGCTGTCCCGTCGGCGGAAACACCCCGCAGTATCTCGTCGAAGTGTTGGGTGGCGAAATAGGCGAAGGCCGTGCAGATGTCGTCCTGGTCGTCGGGGCGGAGAGCGGGCATTCCGCACGCAAGCTTCAGGGCGGGGAACTTCTCGACTCGCCGCCCCCACCCCGCTCCGACGACGAATCCCTGGGCGACGCCCGCCCCGGGCTGAGTCAAGCCGAATTGTCGGTGGGTCTGAGTTGGCCGCACGAGGTGTATCCCATCTTCGAGTCCGCGATCGCCGCGCGCCACGGCCGCGACTTCGATGCTCAACGGGAGTGGCTGGGCACGCTGATGGCCCCGTTCACAGCCGAGGCGGCACGCCATCCGGAACAGGCCTGGTTCCCACGCGCACGAAGTGCCACCGAACTCAGCGAAGTCACCGCGGAAAACCGCATGGTCTGCTTGCCCTATCCCAAGCTGCTCAACAGCATCATGTCCGTCGACATGGCTGCCGCCTTCATTCTCATGGCGGCCGAGGTGGCGGACGAATTAGGCGTCGCGCGCGATCGTTGGGTCTTTCCCTGGTCAGCAGCGACTTGCAACGACGTGTACTTCCCCGTGGAACGGCCGGACCTCAGCCGCTCATCGGGTATCGAGGTAGCGGCACGGAAGGCTCTCGATGCGGGCCGGTTGACCACCGACGACATCCGGTGGTTCGACCTCTACTCCTGCTTCCCGTCGGCAATTGAGATGGCTGCCGAGGCTCTCGACTTGGACCCCCTCGACGACAGAGGCCTCACAGTAACCGGAGGCCTGCCTTATCACGGCGGTCCCGGAAACAATTACGTCAGCCACTCGATCGTGGAGATGGTCCGACGGTGCCGACGCGACCCAACCGATGCCGGACTCGTCACCGGCCTCGGGTGGTATTCGACCAAGCATTCGGTCGGTGTGTGGTCGGCCACCCCGCCACCAGCCGGGTGGCGACTGCTCGACACGGCGGTCGAACAAGCTCAAATCGATTCATCGCGGCTGGCCGTCGCAGGCGCCGACGAGGCGACCGGTTGCGCGACAGTCGACGGATACACCGTCGTCTACGACCGAGACGGCCAACCTCGATGGACTCCGATCATCGCGCACCTGTCCGACGGGCAAAGAGTCGTCGCACGCAGCGACGATCCGCAGATCGCCGAGGCGATGGGCGCGGAAATGTACGTAGGTAAAACGGTGTGCCTCCGAAACACAGGGTCGTTCACCGGGTTCGAGCTTCCATGATCGCCGAGGCGATGGTGCTGACCGGACCGCGGAGTCTGCAGCGGCGCCAGATGACCATCCCCGACGTCGGCGACCGGGGTGCGATCCTGCGAGTTGAAGCATGCGGTCTGTGCGGAACAGATCACGAACAATTCACCGGACACCTGCCTGCCGGCTTCTCATTCGTTCCAGGGCACGAAATCGTCGGCATCGTCGAACATGTCGGCGCTGCGGCCGGCCAACGCTGGGGTGTACAAGCCGGCCAGCGCGTGGCCGTTGAGGTGTTCCGGTCCTGCCGAGACTGCCCCGAGTGCCGCCGCGGCGAATACCGGCGGTGCGCGGTGAACGGCATCGCCACCATGTTCGGGTTCGTCGACGTGGAGATCGGCGCGGGCTTATGGGGCGGATACGCCACCCATGTGGAGCTTCCGTGGGACGCGATGCTGCTCCCGATTGCCGAAGACATGGACCCCGTTCTCGCCACGTTGTTCAACCCTCTCGGGGCCGGTATCCAATGGGGGGCGACTCTTCCCGACACCAAGGCCGGGGACGTCGTAGCGATCCTGGGGCCCGGCATCCGCGGAATCTGTGCGGCGGTGGCGGCCAAAGAGGCGGGAGCCGCGTTCGTCGCGATGACCGGCGTAGGCCCACGCGACGAACAACGACTGGCCATAGCCAGATCATTCGGTGTCGACCTGCCCATCGATGTATCGCAGGACGATGCAGCGACCGCGCTCCAGCGTGAGACAGGCGGACGGCTTGCCGACGTGGTCGTCGACGTCACCGCTAAAGCACCCTCCGCGTTCGCCGATGCCGTCGGCCTTGCCAGGCCCGGCGGCACAATTGTGGTGGCCGGCACCCGCGGAGGAGGCGGCGCGCCCCGGTTTGAACCAGACTTGTTGGTCTATAAAGAATTACACGTCGTAGGCGCACTCGGCGTGGAGTATCCCGCCTACCGGGCAGCCCTCGAGATTCTCGCCATGGGCCGCTGGCCGTTCGACCGGATCACCAGAGAATCAACCGGCTTCGCTGGGCTCGCGCAGCTGCTCACTTCGCTTGCAGATGAAAGTGCCCGATCAAGTGGGGCGCTGCACAACGTCTTTTTGCCCACGCCCGAACGGCGTGGGCAGAGGTTCAACAGAGAGGGCCACCCGTGACCATGGCGGAACGCGTACCGATGCTCGACCGTGAGCAGGCCCAGCTGCGAGCTGCCGAATGTGGGTTGCCCGAAGAGTTGGCAGAACTGTCGGTATTCCGCGTGGCACTTCATCAGCCGCGTGTGGCGGTTGCGCTGTATGGGCTGCTGGACGCGTTACTCTTCCGCGGTTCCCTTGACGCGCGGCTACGCGAGCTGGTCATCTTGCGCATCGGCTGGATCACTGGCTCCGAATACGAATGGACTCAACATTGGCGAATCGCCACACTGCTCGGCGTGCCTGAGCCTGATCTCCTCGCGGTGCGCGACTGGCAGAATTCCGAAAGCCTCGGGCCAGTCGAGCGTGCGGTCCTCGCAGCGACCGATGATGTGGTACGCGACGGGGTCATCTCCGAGGAAAACTGGGCTGGGTGCCAGAAGGCATTCAATAGCGATCACGCGGTTTTGGTCGAACTTGTCGGAGCAATCGCCAATTGGCGGCTCTTTTCGATCCTGCTTCGATCTCTGAATATTCCGCTTGAGTCCGGTACCGACGGCTGGCCGCCCGATGGGCGAGCTCCTCAGCGTCGCGATTGAGCAAAAACGTGGACCGGTGCTTGACCGAAGCGGTCAGCGCCCCAATCGCCAGACCACGACCCGTGTCGTAGACGGACAAGTCCCCCCTCGGACACACTCAAACCGGGTTCAATTTCCCGGCAGCCGCGGCAACCCAGGTCAATTCTTCGTGGAAGATGTCGCTGTGCGCGCCGGATGGTCCCTCGTCCTTGGCCACCACATCCGACGAGTTCAGGTTCAGGATCTGTCCCGTCTGAAACGGGTAGCTCGCACCCTCGGCACCCAGGCTCTGGGTTGGTGACTGGTATGCCCCGTGCGAACCCATGGCCCGCCAGCGGAACAACGGATCTTCGACCGCTGCCGCATCTTCGCCCGCCGCGGCCGAGGCCAGTGGGTAGAACGTCCCCAGGGCCCGGTCATGGCTGGAGAAGCAGACCGTCAGGGGCCCGTCGATGCGGTTGAGCAGCCCCGTCAGCTCACCTGAGCCCCTCCGGAACGGCAGCCGCTCGGTGAAGGTGAACCGGGAGTACGCCCCCTGCAACAGGGTCACCGCCTTCACCGGTGAGGGTCGGACATCACTCATCCCCGCGAGGGCATAGGACACCACCCGGGCGCCGAAGCTGTGGCCGACCAGGTGTATCCGCAGCTCGGGGAATTCCGCGTGAAGCTGATCGATGACCGGTCCGAGCCCCTGCCGTCCCACCACACCGGCGCGGTTCTTCATCTTCCAGTAACTCAGTTGGCGCAACGCCTCCTTGGCGCCGTGCCACAACCGCCCCGCGATGTCACCCAGTCCAGCCGCTCCCCCGCCGTCATCGCCGAATTCCACACCAGCGGAGGCCAATTCATCGGCGAAGGTGGTGAACAGCTTTTCCGGGTCCTGGTCGGGTGCGAGCATCCCCGGCCCGGCGTCCGGCTCGTCGGCCTCGCCGTCGTCGAATCCGGTCTGGGTGGCCGCGCTGAACTCCCGCATCGCGTCGAGCAGTTCCGGCAGGCGATCGGTGTCCGGCGGGGCAGCCAGCAGGGCGGCGAGCTTGTCCAACTGCTGCTTGCCGTGCGGGAACATGTCCTTGAGCTCAGCGAGTTGGGCCGGGTCGATGGTCGCCGGCCCGGCAGGCACCGGGGCCGCCTCGTCGCCCAGTGCGGCCGCACCGCCGCCGTCGTGTGCCGGCGCGGAGAAATCCGGGATCGGCTCGTCGCGCCAGAGCTGCGATGGCCACCGCACTCCGACGAAGCCGACCCTGCGGGCCGGGTCGAGTTGCGGTGCCAGCAGCCCGAACCACCGGTCGTACAAACTCGCCGCGGCTGCCTCGTCGTTGTTCCAGCCATGGGAAAAGATGATCAGATCGGTCAACCCCGCCGCACCGATGCGCTGCTTGAGGTCCGCCAGCACGGCGGGGTCGGGATCGCCGTCGGCATCGAACACCAGGCGCCAGATCCGTTCTGCCACATTGTCGGTCATCGAATCCCCTTTCAGGTCACACCGATTGCAGGGCACGCATCAGATCCAGCAGGCCGCTGCCCTGGAATGCCGGGTCCCGGTTCAGCGAGGTCGCCGACTCGACGAAGATGCGCTTGATCGCCTGCGGCTCGCTGACGAACTCGCGCTGAACCGAGAGAAACGCGGCGATCGCGCCAGATACGTGCGGTGCCGCCATGCTGGTTCCGCTTTCCTCGACGTAGACCGGCACGTCATCGGCCACAGTGATCTGATTGGTGACCTTCTCCCGGCGGCTCCCGGCTGCTGCCGAGGTGATGCGTTCGCCGGGTGCCACCAGGTCCGGTTTCCGCCGACCGTCCCCGGTGGGGCCGCGCGACGAAAAATACGAGACACCGAAGGTGTGCGGCGAACTCCGGTGGGTGGAGCCGACGGTGATCGCGCTCTCCGTGTTGCCCGGGTCGTTGATCGTCATGTCGGCGGTGAACTTGACCGAGTCCTTGCTGAATGCGGTATTCAGTGACACGTAACCGGAATTTCCCGCGGCCACGACCACCACCACGCCTGAGCGCACCGTCTTGTCGACCTCGATGCACATCGGGCTCTGACCGCAGGCGTACCACTCGGCGTCGAATTCGTAGCCGAGGCTGAGGTTCACCCCGTGAATCCGGGGCACCCGCTCACTGCCGGCGTTGAGTTTCCGAACGTAGGCCAACGCCTGCATCACCCGACTCACCCTGGAGGCCTCATCACCGCGGCCGAGCACCTTGAGGCTCACCAACTTGGCTTTCGGCGCCATGCCCGCCAGCCGCGACGGGTCGGCCACGGTGCGCGGCGCAGTGATCGGATCGCCGCCGTGCTCAGGGTCATTGAGCCGCTTCTCGACCACCACGACATCTTCGGGTTTGCGGTCCACCAACCCGCCGGCGATGATCGCGGCCACGTGCGTGCCGTGCCCGTCGGTGTCGGTCAGCGGGGCATTGCCTCCGGTGAAGTCGTGATGCAGATCGACCACCGCCGGATCACTCAGGTTCTGATGCGCCGCGAAGTGCGCGTGCTTCTCGTCGATACCGGAATCGACTACAGCCCACACGATTCCCTCGCCGAAGCTGGCGAATGACCGCTGTGCGGCGACGGCCTTGATGGTGGCGGAGGAGGCATCGATCTGCGGGTGCACCTCGAAGTCCGGCCAGATCCGGTAGACCGCCCGCTCGGGCCAGGACTGCGGGACGGCGTCCGCGGAAACCAGCGACTTGATCTGGTCGGACGTGAGCTCACCGGCCATGAACTGGTCGGCCAGTGGCACGGGTGTCCCCGCCCCTCCGACCAGCTCCCACAACCGCACGACCCGCTCGATCGCGGCGGCAACCGACGGCTGAAAGGTCAGGTTGAGTTCGATCATGATCGGTATCGGGGTGTCGGTGCTCTCCCGTGCCATCGTCGTGCGCAACGGCGGTGTCACGACGCTGGCGAGAACCGGATCGCGTTTGGGCGGTTCGGTAGTCCCGACCTCCGTGGCCGGTACCCCCTCGGGCGAGGGAGCGACGGCCCGCACCCGCGGCGCAGCCGCCACCTCGGTTCGGTCCCGGGCACCCGCCACGGCGTCGCGGCCCGCCGCGCTCAACCGCACCGCGTCGCTATTGGCCGCCTTCGGCGCGATCAGCTTGCGTCTGCGCAGCAACGTGACGGCATCGTGAACCCGGTTGTGCCAGTAAGGATTGGCGTTCTCGTACTGCCGGTCGCGCTCGGTGAATGTCGAGGCGAACCTGGCAGCGACGGCCTCGGCCAACGACGTCATGTCAGCGGTCGTGCCGCCCTTCAGATCCCCCAGCGCCGCCAGCACCCGATCTGCCCAGACATCCCCAGTTGAACTCACCGCGCTCCTCGGCACACTCCGCCACCACAGGTTTTCCTGCGTCGATTGATCGTCGCTCAGCCGAGCCCGGCGTACACGCGTATTCGACTACTCGAAGCTCACCGGGCCCGCACATTTCCGATCGAGTAGCGCACTACTCATGTCATTTGCGCCCCGGTGCACAACAATCAACTCCATAGGCGGCACCGCATTCTCCCCGGAGGGAAACAACGAATGGTGACCACGGCGAGACAGGCTCCAGCGTTCATCGCCGCAGTCTGGTCCCGGGCCCGGTCGGTGACGGTCGACGTTGCGGTCCGGGTCGCTCAGTACGTCGACCAGTCGGTGGGCTGGCCACGTCTACCCAAGGTCATCGGCCTGGCCGTGCTCGTCGGACTCCGACACCAGCTACGGACGTCGAATCTGTATGCCGCCGAACCTGCCCCGGTCCCCCCGACCGGGCCGGTCGGTATCGGCAACTATCTGGGCGCCCGCACGCGTGACGGTTCCTACAACGACCTGAGCGACCCGAGGATGGGTGCGGTGGGTTGCCGGTTCGGCCGTAACGTGCCACCCGAACATTCGTATCCCGAATCCGCCCAGCAGCTGCTCGATCCCAATCCGCGGTTGATCAGCCGCGCGCTGTTGACCCGCGACAACTTCCAGCCGGCGACCACGCTGAATCTGCTGGCCGCGGCGTGGATTCAGTTCGAGGTGCACGACTGGTTCGCCCACGGTTCGGTTCCCACCCAGCCCTGGGTGGTGCCACTGCTCGACGACGATCCGTGGCCCGAGCGGCCCATGCGGGTCGAGCGCACCCCACCCGATCCACACCCCAGCCCAGTCGGGCCTCCCGCCTTCGTCACCCAGGAGTCGCACTGGTGGGACGCCTCCCAGATCTACGGGACCACACCGGCATTCGCCTGCGCCCTGCGCGCGCCCGACGGCGGCAAGCTGCGCATCGACGTGTCCGGCCTACCACCACCCGAGGTCGAGGCCACCGCCGACCTCACCGGTACCGCGGGGAACTTCTGGGTGGGCCTGGCCCTGCTGCACTCGCTGTTCATGCGCGAGCACAACGCCATCTGCGACCACCTGGCCCGGAAATATCCCTACCTGACCGGCCAGCAGCTGTATGACAAGGCCCGCCTCGTCAATTCCGCGCTGATGGCCAAGATCCACACCGTGGACTGGACGCCGGCGATCATCGCGCACCCGACGACGGTGACCGCCATGCGCGTCAACTGGTTCGGGCTCCTCGGTGAGCGGTTGGGTCCCCGGTTTCGGCAGCGCTTCGGCCGGATCAGCACCAGCCCCCTGCTCCACGGTATTCCCGGCTCCCCGACCACACACCACGGCGTGCCGTATTCGTTGACCGAGGAGTTCGTCGCGGTGTACCGGATGCACCCGCTGATCCCCGACGAGTTCACCTTCCGCTCGCTGGCCGACGACCGCGTCACCGCACAGCACGAGCTGCCCGAGCTGTCGGTGACCAATGTGCGCGCCCGGCTGGCGGAGAGCCCGATGGCCGACCTCTTCTACTCCTTCGGTCGGGCCCACCCCGGAGCGTTGTCGCTACACAACTTCCCGCGGCATCTGCAGCACATGCACCGGGTCGACGGCACTGTGCTGGACCTCGCGACGATCGATCTGATCCGAGCCCGGGAGCGAGGTGTGCCGCGCTACAACCAGTTCCGGGAGCTGTTCCGGCTCAAGCCGGTCAAGACGTTCGAAGAGCTGACCGGTGAGACGGCGCTGGCGGCCGAGCTTCGCGAGGTCTACGACGACGTGGACCTCGTCGACCTGATGATCGGCCTGTACGCCGAACCCAAACCTCCCGGTTTCGGCTTCAGTGACACCGCATTCCGCGTCTTCATCCTGATGGCCACCCGCCGGCTGGAAAGCGACCGTTTTTTCACCACCGATTTCCGTGAAGAGACGTACACCGTGGCCGGAATGGCCTGGGTGCGGGACAACGACATGCGCTCGGTGTTGTTGCGCCACTTCCCCGAACTGTCCCCGGCCCTGACCGGCGTGGCCAACCCCTTCGCCCCGTGGAACCCCGTGTCCGCCACCAGAAAGGCATCCGTATGACCGCAGCCATGACCTCCGCCGACGTCCGTCGCATCGCCGAAACCCTCAACCCGGTCCGCTACCGCGACGACCTCGAGCGACCGAAGGCAGGCGAAGCCAAAGACATCGAAAAGATCGTCAAGGCACTTCGCAAGAACAACGAACGCGCCTACAAGAAGTTCAAGCACGGCCTACGTGACGCCCACGCCAAGAGCCATGCCATCCTGCGCGGCGACCTCATCGTCAACCCGGACCTGCCCGAAGCGCTCTCCCAAGGGATGTTCGCGCAAGCGCGCAGCTACCCGGTGATCGCCCGCATCTCGACCACCTCGGGGGTACTGCGCAGCGACCGGAACCGCGGCGTGCGCGGGCTCGGCATCAAGGCCATCGGCGTGCACGGGGCGCGGGCCATGAAGGACCCTGGCGACGAATCCAACGTGACGCAGGACTTCGTCCTGGTCACCCACGAGGAATTCCTGTTCGCCGACGCCCGCGCCTACCGCACCCTGGGCATGCTGAGCGCCACCCTGCTGGCCCGGTTGTCCGACGGCGCGCTGTGGGCAGGCAGCGAGCTGCTCGGCGCGCTCAAGAAGATCGGCCTGCCGATACCGCCGAATCTGGCCGTGTTCGTCGCCCCCAACCGCCCGATCCTGGGCGAGACGTTCTTCTCCTCCGCCCCGATTCGCTATGGCGACCATGTGGCCCGATTCAAATACGAACCCACCTCACCCGAGGCGAAAGCGCTTGCCGAGCAGACCCTTCCGCGAAACCCTGGACAGGACGAGCACCGCGATCTGATCATGGAGTTCTTCGAAAAGCACTCCGCGGAATACACATTCAGCGTGCAGCTGTGCCTGGATGAGGAGGAGATGCCCATCGAGGATGCCACGAAACCCTGGAAATCCCCGTACCTGCCGGTCGCCAAAGTCGTTTTTCCCCGCCAGAATCCGTACAGCGCACTGCGCCGCGCGTACGGCGACGACGTGTTGTCGTTCAACTCATGGCGCGGCCTGGAGGCCCACCGGCCGCTGGGATCCATCAACCGGCTGAAGCTCAAGGTGTACGAAGCGTCGAGCGACTTCCGGCATCAGATGAACCACATCGAGCGGCACGAGCCTGCCGACATCTCCGAGCTTCCGGATTGACGCCGGCGAACAGGAAATGCTTGCAATGGGAAGAACATTCGCTGCCACCGCCGACAAACACCGCTCCGTTGACCCCCTGTTCGGCAGCGTTGGCGGCCCCATGCCCCTAGACTCAGGGTTCATGCCTGGTCAGTGGCAGCTCTTGGACCGGCCCGCCGAGCACGAGGCCATACGGGCCGCCCTCAGCGGGACGGACAGCTGCGGAGTGGTCCTCGTCGGAGCGGCCGGAGTCGGCAAGACCACCCTGGCGCGCACCGTGACCGCATCGTTGAGCCGCAAGGTGCACTGGACCGCGTGCACCGAGTCGTCGCGCAGCATCCCCCTCGGCGCGTTCGCCCACTGGGTGTCGTCGTCGGGATCACGCGATCCCATCGCCCTCATCGGGTCGGCCCGCGAATCACTTGTGGCCGACGGCGACACCATCGTCGGGATCGACGACGCCCATTTGCTGGACCAACTCTCGGCGACACTGCTGCACCAAATCGCCGTCGAGCGCTCGGGCCACGTGGTGGCCACCGTGCGCAGCGGCGAGCCGGTTCCCGATGCCGTCACCTCGCTGTGGAAAGACGGCTATCTAGAGCGCTTCGAGCTCAACCCGTTCACCAAACAACAGAGCATCGCGCTCATCGAAACCGTTCTGGGTGGAACGCTGGAGGGCCTCAGCGCCGACGTGATGTGGCAGACCTCCGGTGGCAACCCCCTGTTCCTGCGCAACATGGTCGAGGGCGCCGTCGACGCCGGCACGCTGACGAAGGTCAACGGGGTCTGGCAGTTTCGCGGCCCCACCGTCATACCCTCCGGGCTGATCGAACTGCTCGACGAACGACTGGCGCACGCCGGCGAGGACGTCTTGCACGCGCTGAAGCTCCTGTCGCTGTGCGAGCCACTCGATATCGATGCGCTGGCCGAACTGGCCGGCGAGGAGGCCGTGGACGGCGCCGAGATGCGCGGCCTGATCCGCATCGTCGCCGACGACGGTCAGGTCAACGTCCGCTTCAGCCACCCGCTGTTCGGCGAGGCGGTGCGCCGTCGGGTCGGCACCGCGTCGGCCCGCAAGCTGCGCGGCCGCATCGCCAAGATTCTGCACGAGCGCAACCTCGACTCGCCCGCCAGCCGAATCAAGTTGGCCGAGTTGGCCATCGAGAGCGACCAGGGCACCGACATCGAACTGCTGATCACCGCCGCAAAGGACGCAGTGTTCCTGTCCAACCTGCCGCTCGGAGAGAAGCTGGCCCGTGCGGCGTTCGATCACGGCGGCGGACTCAGCGCGGCCGCGCTACTGTCACGCGCGTTGTTGTGGCAGGGGCATCCGGCCCAGGCTGACAGCATCCTGGAGCAGTTCGCACCCGCCGACCTCAACGAGATGGAGCTCGTGCAGTGGGGCATTCCCCGGGTGTCCAACCTGTTCTGGTCCCAGGGCGATGTGACGCGCGCCAGTCAGGTGCTCGCCCTCCTGCAGGAGCGGGTCACCCATCCCATCCTCAGGCTGGTCGTCGATGCGACCGGTGCCGGCATGGCGGTGCACCAGAACAAGATTGCCGAAGGCCTGGAGATCGCCGAGCGGGTGCTGGCCAACCCCGAGGCTCCGCGGCAGGCGGTGGATTTCGCGGCGTTCGCCGCCGGACTGTCGATGCCGCTCGTGGGCCGCGGCGACGACTTCCTGTCGATCGCGTCCCGGTGCCGGGCCGAGCGCAAGACCACCGACGGAATGATCCGGATCATGGTGTTCTACGGCGAGGTGCTGGCTCTGGCCTACACCGGTCAGCTCGAACTGGCTCGGCAGCGCGCCGCCGAATACGCCGAGTTCTCGTCGGCCGGCCAGTTCGCCGGCTGGGCCATCGCCAGGATCATGGACGGCGTGGCCGCCACCCACAGCGGCCGGTTCCAGGACGCCATCCGGTCGATCGAGCAGGCCCTGGCCGCGCTCAACGCGGAAAGCTCCCTGCCCTGGCAACTGCCCGGCCGGCTGCTGCTGGCGCGCGCCTACGCGGCGGTGGGCAATCCCACCGACGCCGAACGGGTACTGGAGGACGCCAAGGAACACTCGGGCGAGTTCATGGCGCTCCACGAACCGCTGCGAATGGTCGCCAAGGCCTGGCTGGCCGCAGCCAAGGGCGGGCATCGCTCGGCGATCGATTTGGCCCGCGCCGCCGCCGATGCGGCACACTCTTCGGGCCAATATGCGGTCGAGGCCGAGGCGCTGCACAGCGCGGCCCGCTTCGGTGACCGCAGTGTGACCCGCCGGCTGCAGGATCTGGTCGACCGTGTGGGCGGGCCGCTGCCCGCTCTGTACGCGCGGCATGCCGCCGCGGTGGCCGCGGCCGACGCGGCCGAGCTGGACAAAGTGTCCGCCGCGTTCGAGGAAGCCGGGTTGCTGTTGTCGGCTGCCGACTCCGCCGCCCAGGCCGTGCCCCTGCACGACAAAGCCGGACACCGCCGCAACAGCACCGAATCCGCCGCGCACGCACTGCAATTGGCATCCAAGTGTGGCGGTGCGGCCACCCCGGCCATCCGGTCGGCCGCTCGCCCGCTACCGGTGACCGGACGCGAACGCGAAGTAGCCGGCCTGGTTGCCCAGGGATTGTCGAACCGCGACATCGCCGAACGGCTGACGGTCTCGGTCCGCACGGTGGAGGGCCACATCTACCGTGCCTGCATCAAGCTCGGCGTGGCTGACCGAGATGAGCTGGCCAAGATCGTGTGGAACGACCTGGCTCGGTGAGTCCACCGGGAGCTCAGTACACGTCGCGCATGTAGCGCTTCTGGGCGACCAGTTCTCGCTTGTAGTCCCGGACGGCGTCGTCGGACATCCCGCCGTGGGTCCGCAGGATCGTGGACAGCGTGGCGTCCACGTCCTTGGCCATCCGGCCGGCGTCACCGCAGACGTAGAAGTGGGCACCGTCGTCCAGCCAGCGCCACACCTCGGCTCCGCGGTCGAGCAGCTTGTGCTGCACGTAGACCCGGTCTGGCTGATCTCGGGAGAACGCCAGATCCAGCCGGTTCAGAAATCCGTCGCTGACCATGTCCTCCAAGTCGTCGCGATAGTAGAAGTTCTCGTTGCGGTGCTGATCGCCGAAGAACAACCAGTTCCGGCCACCGTGTCCCAACGCGCGACGCTCCTGCAGGAATCCCCGGAATGGGGCGATGCCGGTGCCCGGCCCGATCATGATCATCGGGGTATCCGCGTCCTCGGGCGGGCGGAAATGCGGTGAGCGCTGCAGGAATACCGGCGCCGCCGCGGCCCGGTCGGCCAGGAATGTCGAACACACCCCACCCCGGTGCGCGCCGCCCGGCCCTCGGTATCGCACCACCGATATCGTGAGCTGAACCTCGTGCGGACTGACCAGCGGGCTCGACGAGATCGAATAATTGCGCGGGGTCAGCCGGACCAGAACCTCTTGCCACTGCTCGGGCTCGGCCCGCACCGCGAACTCCGTCACCACGTCGAGGCCGTTGCGGTTGCGCAGCCAGTTGCTGCGCCGCCCACCGGAATTGCGCAGGATCTTGGCCGCGGAGCGATCGGCGCAGGAATCCGCCACGAACCGCAACAGGTCCGGCGTCACCCGACAGATGTCGTACGACGAGATGAGGGCGTCGCGCAGCGCCTGCTCCACACCGTCGACCTCGATCACCGAGTCCGGGTTGAGCCCGGTGGCCGCCAGCCAGGTGTCCACCACCTCCGGATCGTTGCAGGCATAGACACCCAGCGAGTCACCGACCGAATAACTCACCTCGTACTCGGAGACGTCGAAACCGAACTGGCGCACCTCCTTGGCCGCGGTCGGTGTCGTCAACAGTTCATTGCGCGCCAGCGCAGCCAAAATCGGTTTGGCCCTGGTGAATTCGTCGGGTTCGGTGGGGATGACGGTGCGGATACCGCCGCCGATGACCGCCGGGACGGGCGCCGCACCGGTGAGCGCCGTGGTGACCGTGTCGGCCCAGCGCCGCATCGGCTCGTCGTCGTAGGCCTCGCAGTCGGTGCGGTCGAGCAGTTTGGTGGCCCCCAGATCTGCCAGCCGCTGATCCAGGGATTTGGCGTGCCCGCAGAAGTTGTCGTAGGACTTGTCGCCGATACCGAGCACCGCGTACCGCAGCCCGTGCAGCTGCGGGGCATCCGGGGCCTGCAGCCGGTTCCAGAAGTCGGCACCGTTGTCCGGCGGCCCGCCGTCGCCGAACGTACTGGTGACAATGAGGATGTCGCGTGCGGCAGCGAGGTCGGCCAGGGCGAGGTCGTCCATGTTGACCAAGGAGGCCCCATCGATGCGGCCCGCCAGTCCGGCTGCGAACTCCTCGGCGGTACCGGTCTGCGAGGCCCACAGCACCATTGCCCCACCCGGTACCGGCCGCCGGATCGGTGCACCGTCGCCGGCCCGCGAGTAGCGACCGGCCAGCACCCCGTCCAGCCACAAGCGCACCTTGGCACTGACCGGCGCTGCGGCCGGAAGTACCGGTACGCCCACGGGCTCATCCGGCAGACCGGTGAAAAAACCTGCCAGATAGACTTTTTCGTCTTGGCTGAGGGCCGGCTTGGGCACAGCGCCCAACCCCACCTCGGCTGCGAGCGGGTGCAAGGCGGGCGAGCCGTCAACCGTTCGGACGGGGCGCAGGCTCACCGCGCATACCTTGAACTCCGGTTGCAGCGCGTCCGGGTCGACCGCGTCGTTGGTCACGGCGTTG
This sequence comes from Mycobacterium sp. DBP42, assembly GCF_005924235.1. Classification (NCBI taxonomy): domain Bacteria; kingdom Bacillati; phylum Actinomycetota; class Actinomycetes; order Mycobacteriales; family Mycobacteriaceae; genus Mycobacterium; species Mycobacterium sp. DBP42. The sequence goes on along the minus strand of NZ_VCMY01000004.1, from coordinate 169,000 downwards.
ACAGTGAGGTATTCACCGTGTTCGTCGTTCCAGTGGAACGGTGCGAAGCAGTTGCCGGGGCGCACACGGTCCGACACCTTGGCCGGCAGCACGGCGCGACCGCGCCGGGACGTCAACTCGACCGGCTGCCCCTCGACGATGTCGAGCTCCAGAGCGTCGAGCGGATGGATTTCGACGAACGGCGCGGGATTGAGCTTGTTGAGCTTGTCCACCTTGCCGGTCTTGGTCATGGTGTGCCATTGATGTTGCAGCCGACCGGTGTTGAGCACCATCGGATAGTCGTCATCGGGTAGTTCGGCGGCGTCCATGTGCGGACGGGCGTGAAAGACGGCCCGCCGCGAAGGCGTCGCGAAGGCCAGCCGGGGCCGGTAGCCGTCGGCGTCGACGAACAGGTCCTGGCTCACGCCGTCGTTGAGGTACCGGATGGGGTGACGATCATCCTCACCGCCGCGGTCGCTGACGGGCGGGACCGGCCACTGCAGGGGCGTTCGACGCAGCCTGTCGTAGTCGGCGCCACGCAGGTCATATCCGGTCTTCGGATTGGCGAATCCGCGGATCTCGTCGAATATTTCGGCCGGGGATTGGTAGTCGAAGTGCTCGGCGAAGCCGAGCTGCGCCGCGACCTGGCAGATCAGCTGCCAGTCGGGCCGCGCCTGCCCGAGCGGAGCGACCGACGGAGACAGCAGGGTCAGGTTGCGCTCCGAATTGACCATGACGCCTTCGGCTTCCGCCCACAACGCCGCGGGCAGCACGATGTCGGCGTAGTGATTGGTCGCCGTAGACCGGTATGCGTCCTGGACGACAACGAGCTCCGCGGCTTCCAGACCGTTGATCACAGTCTTCCGGTTGGCCACGCTGGCAACCGGATTGGTGCAGATGATCCAGCACGCCTTGATCTGGCCCTGCGCCATCTGCTCGAACAGGCCGATGGTTCCCGGGCCCACATCGGAGCGGATGCTGCCGGGTTCGATGCCCCATCGGGTCTCGGCGAAGGTTCGGTCCTCAGCGGCGAGTACCGACCGCTGACCGGGCAGTCCCGGCCCCATGTAACCCATTTCGCGTCCGCCCATCGCATTGGGCTGACCGGTCAGGGACATGGGCCCGCTGCCCGGGCGGCAGATCGCGCCGGTGGCCAGATGCAGGTTGCAGATCGCGTTGGTGTTCCAGGTGCCGTGGGTGCTCTGGTTGAGCCCCATGGTCCAGCAGCTCATCCACTCGCCGGCTTCGGCGATCATCGTTGCGGCGGTGCGGATGTCGGCTTCGGGGATGCCGGTGATCTCGGCGACCCGGGCCGGCGGGTAGTCGGGTAGAAGCCGCAGCAGTCCGTCCCATCCTTCGGTGTGCTCGGCGATGAACTCGTGGTCGATGGCACCGTTTTCCACCAACAGGTGCAGCAAGCCGTTGAGCAGGGCCAAATCGGTGCCCGGTTTGATCTGCAGGAACAGATCGGCACGTTCGGCGGTAGCGGTCCGGCGCGGGTCCACCACGATCAGCTTGGCGCCGGCCTTGAGCCGATCTGCCATGCGCAGGAACAGAATCGGATGGCAGTCGGCCATGTTCGCGCCGGTGACGAAGAACAGGTCGGCCCGGTCGAAGTCGGTGTAGGAACCCGGCGGACCATCCGATCCGAGCGATTGTTTGAAGCCCGTGCCCGCGCTCGCCATGCACAGCCGTGAATTCGACTCGATGTGGACGGTACGCAGGAAGCCCTTGGCAAGCTTGGTGGCCAGGTACTGCGCCTCCAGTGTCATCTGGCCCGAGACATAGAGGGCAATGGCGTCGGGCCCGTGCTCGTCGACGATGGCCCGCAGCCGGCGTCCCGCCTCAGCGACCGCGTCGTCCACCGGCGTCGGTACCAGCTCATCGCCACGGGCGGGCCGCAGCAAAGCCGACGTGAGCCGGTCGTCGGCGGCGGCCATCATCTCGGCGTGCATCGCCCCCTTGGTGCACAACCGGCCGAAATTGGTGGGGTGCAGCTTGTCGCCGCTGACCCGGGCGATCACCGTGCGACCGTCATCGACCCTGGTAGTGACCTCGATACCGCATCCGACGCCACAGTACGAACACCCCGTTCGCTGTGTACTGTCCGGGCCAGAACCCAGGCCCGCGCCGTCCGCCATGCCCCCATCGTGTGGTGAGGGTGTTGTCGGATCTTTCCGGCGACGTTATCGCCACGAAAACTGATCCTCACAGGACCCCTCGTCCCGTTGTGAGGACAATAACCCCAGGTCAGAGCGCAATAGTGAGGTTCTGGCCCGCCGGCCATCCCAGCTGGCGGTGATCTTGAGGGCAGCGTGAAGGTTCAAAAAGTAGACCTGAACTGCCGCCGTCGAAAAATACCGAAATAATGACGGTTGTGACACCGAAGGTTCTGTTCCTCCGCAACGACTGCACGGCCACCGAGGCCATGCTGGCCGACGCGTTCAGCGGATGCGGATTCGACATCGACACATTCGAGGTTGTGACGCCCGAGCGGGACGACCACCCGGCCGGTGAGGTGACCTTCCCCGACCCGACTCACTACGACGTGATCGTCCCGCTGGGGGCCCGCTGGGCGGTGTACGACGATGCACTGGTCGACACTTGGGTGGGAACCGAGATGGCGATGGTGCGTCGTGCTGTGCAGTCCGGGGTGGGTGTGCTCGGGGTGTGCTTCGGTGGACAACTCATCGCGCAAGCTCTCGGCGGAACAGTCGGCAGGTCCCCCGCGCCCGAGATCGGCTGGTACGACGTGGCCACCAGCGACAGGCAATTGGTCCCCGGTGGCCGATGGTTCCAGTGGCATTTCGACCGCTGGACCCTGCCTGCCGGGGCCACCGAGATCGCCCGCACGCCTGACGCCTCGCAAGCATTCGTCCTGGGCACGGCGCTGGCGCTGCAGTTTCACCCCGAGCTCGACCCGGAACTGCTGGAAGTGTGGTTGACCCACGACCGCGACGGCTCGGTAGCCGGCATCGGCCGCAGCCATGATGAATTGCGCTTGCAAACAAAGGAATTCACCGACGACGCAGCAGCCCGGCTGCGGGCACTGGTCCGCGGCTTCCTGCACCGGGTGGCCCGGCCCAACCCTTCGACGTAGGCTGGCAGGAGCCGGCAGAATCGTCGAGTGCCGGCAGCAGTCTGATGAACGCCTGGAGCCTTCGAACCAGCAGAGATCGCATCTACCAGGACCGCCACGAAGCAGGCCGGGTCCTGGCCGACCAACTGGTGTCCTATCGGGATCTGCCCGACGTGCTCGTCTTGGGCCTGGCCCGTGGCGGAGTCCCGATCGCCGCCGAAGTCGCCTCCCACCTCCACGCACCGCTGGATGTCTTCGTGGTCCGCAAGTTGGGCGTGCCGCAGTGGCAGGAGCTCGCCATGGGTGCGGTGGCCTCAGGAGGCGGTCTGGTGCTCAACGACGGCCTGGTGGCTCGCCTCGGCATTGACGAGGACACCATCGCCGAGACCATCCGATGCGAAACCGCCGAGATCGAGCGCCGAGAGCAGGCCTATCGCGAAGGGCGGCCGGCCCCTGATCTCGCCGGTAGAACGGTGATCCTGGTCGACGACGGGATCGCCACCGGAGCCACGATGCTGGCCGCGGTCCGCGCTGTCCGGGCGGCCAAGCGGGTGGTGGTGGCGGTGCCGGTCGGTCCGGCCACGCTGAGCAGCCAGCTACGGGATGAGGCCGACGAGGTGGTGTGTACCAGCACCCCGGCCATGTTCGAAGCCGTGGGCCAGGCGTTCGTGGATTTCCATCAGGTCAGCGACGACGAGGTGCGCCGCCTACTGGCCCAGCCAACCGTCGGGCCAGGCCAGGACTAGTTCTTGTGCTGCTCTGCGGAGTCGTCGGCCTCGACGTCTGCATCCGCGGCGTCGGGCTCCACGGCGACGTCCGACTCGGGCTCGGCGACCACCTCGTCGGGATAGTCGACGGGCGCGTCCACTGCGTCGAAGGTGTCCGTCGTCGCGGTCGCGTCAGCTTCAGGGGCGGAGCCGGAACCCGCCAAGGCGTCCTCGTCGTCGCCGGACTTCGTCCCTCGTGAGCGTTCCCGCAGTGCGTCGACGATCAACAGCAGCACACCGATCACGCTGGCGCCGATACAGACCCAGGCGATCAGCTCATTGCTGGTGACGACCGCGGTCACCAGCGCAGCCAGGCCGATGACGGCAAGCACGAGCGCAATGATCAACATCGTTCAACCCTAAGTGTGGTGGCCCCGGATCGGGCCGATTCCCGACAGTGCGAGGACGTGGGTCTTGCCGGTCAGTTATTGCCGCGGTTGAACTGGCTGAAACCACCAGCCGAGTCATTGTTGGCACTGGAATCCACCGGTGCTGCCGAACCACGCTGGCCCAGCTCTTCCAGCTGAGACTCCAGGTAGGTCTTCAGACGTGTCCGGTACTCACGCTCGAACGTGCGCAGCTGTTCGAGGCGGCCCTCAAGGACCGTACGCTGCTGGTTGATCGTGCCCATGATCTCCGAGTGCTTGCGCTCGGCGTCGGCCTGCAGGGCGTCGGCCTTCTCCTGGGCCTGACGCAGCTGGGTCTCCGAGCGGGTCTGCGCGTCGGCCAGCATGGCGTCGGCACGGGTGCGCGCCTCCGAGACCGTGGTCTCGGCGGTCTTGCGGGCATCGCTGACCATGGCGTCGGCCTGCGCGCGGGCATCCGAGAGCAGCTTCTCCGACTCGGCCTTGGCCGTGGAGGTCAGACGGTCGGCGGTGTCCTGCGCCAGGCTGAGCACCCGGGCGGCACGCACGGCAGTGTCCTCGCTGGGCGCCGCGGCGGGGGCGGCCGGCGCCGCGGGGGCCTCGTACACCGGCTGGGGCGCCGGGGTCGGCTCGGGCTCCGGCTCGTACATCGGGATCGACTGGGAGGACGAGGACTGGGCACCGCCGCCGGCGCGAGCCGATGCCAGCTCCTGATCGAGCTCGGACACCCGCTGCCGAAGATCGGCGTTCTCCTCGATGAGCCGCGTCAGCTCGTTCTCAACCAGATCGAGAAAGGCATCGACCTCGTCCTCGTTGTAGCCACGTTTGCCGATGGGCGGCTTGCTGAACGCGACGTTATGGACGTCCGCTGGTGTGAGCGGCATTGTCTGCCCCCTTGAAGTCTTGGACCGTCAACCGATCTCAAAGTGTAAAGCCTTGCTTGATCGCAACTGGAGTCCATCCTGTCACACCAGACCCGGCGGTTGCAGTGGAGGCCTATTTTTAAGAACGAATTTCAATCTTCTTACGCAATTGTGGACCATTCGGCAAACGGCGAGATCGACTCTTCGCCCGCCGCCGGCATCCACGGACTACATCGCCGCGCTGAACGCCAATTGCATGCCGATGAACGCCGCGAGGAGCAGCACCATGATCGACAGGTCGAACCGCACGGCGCCTATCGTGAGCTGGGGAATGAGCCGCCGCAGAAGCTTCACGGGCGGGTCGGTCACGGTCATGATGAGCTCAAGGACCACGACGGTCAGACCCTTGGGGTGCCAGTCGCGACTGAAGGACCGGATGAACTCGACGACGACGCGCGCGATCAGCAGGAGCCAGAAGATGAACAGCGCGAAACCGAGAATTTCGAAGAACAGCGACAACTGAGCCGACCTCACTACGCACAGGTTGTGTGACATTGGATACAGGTCGCCGTGGGCCGGACACGTCCCACACAGACGACGTGGTCAGCCGCTAGTGCGACGCCGCCAGCCTACCGGGCACGTACCGGATGTCCGGTACGTGCGGCAGCGTCGAGTCCTACTGACCGCTCTTACTGATAGGCGTAGAAGCCGGCCTCGGCGATCCGGCGGCGCTGCTCGGCGCTGACGTCGACGTCAGCGGGCGACAACAGGAACACCTTCGTGGCGACCTTGTCGAACGAACCGCGCAGCGCGAACGCCAGACCGGCCGCGAAGTCGACCAGGCGCTTGGCGTCGGCGTTGTCCATCGAGACCAGGTCCATGATCACCGGGGTGCCGTCGCGGAACCGTTCGCCGATGGTGCGCGCCTCGCTGTAATCCTTGGGCCGCAGCGTGGTGATCTTGGCCAGCGGGCTGCCCGCCTCGAACAACTCGGCCATCCGGCGGGGATCCATTGCCAGCGAGCCGCGGGTGGATCCGGCCAGCGCACCGAGACGCGGTGCCGGACGGTCGAATTCACGGGGTGCGCGCATCCGGGCATCAAACCGCTGCTCGTCGGCGAAACCGCCACCCGGGTAGCCGCCTCGGTAGGCCGGGCCCTCGTCGTACTCCGGGGCCTCGTAGCCGTAGCCGTCGTCTTCGAAGCGCTCGTCACGGGGGCGCCGCGCGTAGCTGCGGGCAGCCGGGCGGTCGTCGTCCTCGTAGTACTCGTCGTCGTAGTCATCCATCGGCGCCATGCCGAAGTAGGCCTTGACCTTATGCAGTGTGCTCATCTCGGCGACCCTTCTGCTGACGATGGGGGTGGTGGTGTCTGTGATGAAGATGTGACTGGTGTGACTACTGCCGGTGACGTTAGCGGGCGTTGCCCCATGAGCGCGGTACCGACACGCACACACGTCGATCCGTGTTTGACCGCGCTTTCGAGATCTCCGGACATCCCCGCCGACAGTTCGAGCCGGTGCTGGTAGTCGCGTTGCACACGGTCCCGCTCGGCGGCCAGCCGCGCGAATGCGTCGTCGGGATCGGATTGCAGCGGCGGGATTGCCATCAGGCCGACGAACTCCAGTGCCTCGGCGGTGTTCGCTGACCCACAGATTTCGTCGACCAGGCCGGGGGCGTTCACATCGACACCGCCCCGCTCGGTGTCCCCGTCGAGACTGATCTGGATGTAGACCCGCAGCGGCTGCGCCCGGGCACCGGAGGCCAGCGCCTCGCCGGCGGCCCGGTCCAGTGCGGTCAGCAGACGCTTGCTGTCGACCGAATGCGCGGTATGAGCCCAGCCGGCGACGGCGCGCGCCTTCTTGCGCTGGATGCGTCCCACCATGTGCCAGCGAATCGGCACATCCGGTAATTCCGCGCGAACAGTCTCGACTTTTTGGGCTGCTTCCTGTTCGCGGGATTCACCGAATGCGAGGCACCCCAATTGATTGAGAATAATGACATCGGTGGCCGGAAAGTATTTCGTAATCGGAAGCAATTCGATTTCATTTACATTTCGCCCGACCGATTCCGCGGCATGTGCCAGCCGCGCTCGCGCCGCACCCAGCGCGGCGGTCAACTCAGCCGTCCGGTCGGCATCACGCCCGCGCTGCACGGTGCTCATCTCGCACTCACTCCAGGCTCATTCGGGGGTTGTTCACCGGGGCTGCTCCATCCACACCACGCTCGCCAGGCGTCCGGTCGGTGCACTGCGGCGATGGCTGAACAGCGCACGGTCGGCGACCGTGCACCGCGGGTCCACGTCGATCGCGGTGACACCCAAAGCCGTTAATTGCCGGGCGATTCCAGCTCGGAGATCCAGGCCTGAGGTGCCGCGCGAGGTGGTGGTGCGCGACCCGGGCAGCACCGCCTCGACCTCGGCTGCCATCTGTTCGGGCACCTCGTAGTTGGCACCGCTGACCGCGGGCCCGAGCAGCACCGACATATCCCCGACGTGCGCACCGGCGGCCTGCATCGCCTCCACGGTCCGCACCACGATGCCCTTCTGCGCACCGACCCGTCCGGCGTGGACGGCCGCGATGACTCCGGCGCGCGCATCGCCCATTAATACCGGGACGCAATCGGCAGTCACCACCACCAATGCCAAACGCGGCGTCGATGTCACCAATGCATCGGCATTATCGACCGCGGTGTCGCGCGGGCCGTCCACGGTGACCACGTGATCGCTGTGCACCTGATTCATCCAGACCAGTGCATCGGCGCCGATCGCGGAGGCCAGCCGCCGCCGATTCTGGGCCACCGCCCGCGGATCGTCACCGACATGGTCTCCGAGGTTGAACGAATCGAAGGGCGGCGCCGAGACGCCACCGGCGCGGGTTGTCGTTACGCGCCGAATACGAACACTCACGTTTCCAGTATCCGAACCCGCGGGGCCCGACTCAGTGCCGCATGAAGGGCGGCACGTCGACATCATCGTCGTCGATCCCGCCGTCTCCGTCGCCACCGACACTGACGGTGGCGCCATTCGTGTGTGCCGGCACGCTCACTGCGTCCGTCGGCTCGAACAGCGAGGTGGTGACCTTGCCTGCGCGCCCCGAGGCGATCGGCTGGGTCTGCGCCGCGCTGGGGCTGACGACCGGCTTTCGGCTGGGACCGGCGCTGTCGAAGCCCGCGGCGATGACCGTGACCCGCACCTCGTCGCCGAGCGAGTCGTCGATCACCGTGCCGAAGATGATGTTGGCCTCGGGATGCGCGGCGTCCTGGACCAAGGAGGCGGCCTCGTTGATCTCGAACAGACCGAGGTCACTGCCGCCGGCCACCGACAGCAGCACGCCCTGGGCGCCTTCCATCGAAGCCTCCAGCAGCGGCGAGTTGATCGCGATCTCGGCGGCTTTGAGCGCACGCCCGTCACCGCGTGCCGAGCCGATGCCCATCAGCGCCGTTCCCGCGCCACTCATCACACCCTTGACGTCGGCGAAGTCGACGTTGATCAGGCCAGGTGTGGTGATCAGGTCGGTGATGCCCTGAACACCGTTGAGCAGCACCTCATCGGCACTGCGGAAGGCGTCCATCAGCGACACCGCGGCATCGCCCATCTGGAGCAGCCGGTCGTTGGGGATGACGATGAGGGTGTCGCAGCTTTCGCGTAGGGCCTGAATTCCGTTCTCGGCCTGGTTGCTTCGCCGCTTGCCCTCGAACGAGAACGGCCGCGTCACGACACCGACGGTGAGCGCGCCGAGCTTGCGTGCAATCGATGCGACGACGGGTGCACCACCGGTTCCGGTGCCGCCGCCCTCGCCTGCCGTGACGAACACCATGTCGGCGCCGCGCAGCAGTTCCTCGATGTCGTCCTTGGCGTCTTCGGCGGCCTTACGGCCCACCTCGGGATCCGCGCCGGCACCGAGTCCGCGAGTGGAATCGCGACCCACGTCGAGCTTGACGTCGGCGTCGCTCATCAGCAGTGCCTGTGCGTCGGTGTTGATCGCGATGAACTCGACGCCCTTCAGGCCCTGTTCGATCATCCGGTTGACGGCGTTGACACCGCCGCCGCCGATACCAACCACCTTGATTACCGCGAGGTAGTTATGCGGGGGGGTCATGGATCGTCTTCCTCCCAAGTCGGGTGTTCACAGTGTTCCTGGCGCCGAATCTTCCCTGGGGCAAACCCTCAACCTCAACCATAGGCTTAGAGTTATGTCAAGTAGTTCCGCGCAAACAGAACGGTAGGGCGCCGACGCCGGTGATCGCGGCAGGCGCGCCGACGCGCCACGCGGCAATTTCCCCAGATGGCCGCGACGGCCTACTTGACGGTCGGCAGATCCGGGCTGGACACGTCATAGGTGTGCCCCGGCTGGGTCAGCAGGGCAGCCAGCTTCAGCGCCTTCTCCTCGGTCCGATCGTTAGTCCCCCACACCACAACCCGGCCGTCGGTCAGCGTCAGGGCGATCGAGGCCACCGACGGTGCGGCGATCCGGCCCACCTGCGCCACGACGTCCGGCGGCAGCGCCAGCATCACCTCGAGCGCGGCCTTGGTGGCCGGGTCGGTGGGGCCGGGATTGTCGGTATCCAGGTACGGCAGGGTCGGAGGCGGCGGTTCGGTCGCGAAATCCACCCCGTCGCGGTCGAACAGATGGGGGCCGTCGGGATAGTCCTTGACCACGACCGGCACCCGCTCGACGACGGTGATCCGCAGGGTCGAGGGATACTCGCGCTGAACCCGCACCGTCGCGACCCGCCGAATCGTGGCCACCCGCTCCGCGACGGCATCCGTGTCGACCTGCAACAGCGGTGTTCCCGGCGCCACCGCTGCGACGGCAAGGACTTGTTCCTGAGGCACCGCGGCCACACCATTGACCGCCACATTGCGCACCGACATCACCGGTGTGAAGTACAGAACCAGGCCCAACGCCACCGCGACCACACTCGCCAGCGCCGACCACAGCAACACCTTGAGACCACGAATGGTGCTGCGGGCCACCGTTTTAGGAGCATCTGCCGATTGCCCGACGACCTTGCGTTTGGCCTCACGGCGGGCATTCTCGATCGCCACCGCCCGGTCCCGCGCGGCGCGACGCTCGGCCCGCTCGCGCCGGGCGCGGCGGCGGGGCCCTTCGTAGTCAGGGTCGGCCACGCCGGACGCGGAAGCCTCGGTGGAAGCCTCGCCGGGAACTTCGGTCACGTCCTCGGGACCGTCAGAACCCGTCTCGGTCACGGCGTCTCCGTCGGCGGACGGCCCGGGGCGCTGCGATTCTCCTTGATACCGAGCTCGGTGATGATCTCCTTGCCCAGCATGGTCACGTCGCCGGCCCCCATGGTCAGCACCACGTCGCCGGGGCGCGCCGCGGCCGCCACCACGGCGGCGACCGCCGAGAAGTCCGGAACATAGGTGACTGCGGCACTCACGTGCTCAGCGACAGTTGCGCCGCTGATACCGGGCAGCGGTTGCTCGCGCGCAGCGTAGACGTCGAGCACGAAGACCTGGTCGGCAGCGCTCAGAGCCGCACCGAACTCCGTCGCGAAAGTCGCTGTGCGCGAGTACAAATGCGGCTGGAACGCGACGATCACCCGGCCACCGGTCTGGTCGACCACGGTCCGGGCCGCCTCGAGCGTGGCCCGCACCTCGGTGGGATGGTGCGCATAGTCATCGAAAACCCGGACCCCGCCGAGTGCGCCCACCAGCTCGAAACGCCGCCGCACCCCCTCGAATCCGGCCAGCCCGTCGAGAACGGCCTCGGCGGGTGCACCCACCTCGATCGCCGCCAGCAGGGCAGCGAGGGCGTTGAGCGCCATGTGCCGACCGGGCACCGCGAGCCGGATCGCGCGCGGGTACGGCTCACCGGCCAGCTGGATATGGGCAACCGCGCCGGTCCCCTGCTGCTCCCAGCTCAGCAAGGTGCCGGCGAGATCGACACCGGGCGTGCTGCCGTACCGCAGCACCCGAATCCCCAGTGCGGCAGTGTGTTCGGCGAGCGCAGCCGCACCGGGATCATCGGTGCACACGACCAGAGCGCCACCCGGGGCGATACGGTCGACGAACGCGGAGAACACCGCGGTGTAGGCCTCCTCGCTGCCGAAGAAATCCAGGTGGTCGGCCTCGATGTTGGTGACCACCGCGACGTTCGGGGTGTACTCCAGCAGCGAGCCGTCGCTTTCGTCGGCCTCGGCGACAAAGCACTTCCCGCTACCGTGATGAGCGTTGGTCCCGGCCTCGCCCAACTCGCCGCCCACGGCGAAGGACGGGTCGAACCCGCTGTGCTGCAACGCCACGATGAGCATCGACGTGGTGGTGGTCTTGCCGTGGGTGCCCGTCACCATCAGCGTGGTGTAGCCGGCCATGAGCTTGGCCAGCACCACCGGACGCAGGATCACCGGGATGCCGCGGCGCCGGGCCTCGACCAGCTCCGGGTTCGTCTTGGGGATCGCGGCATGGGTGGTGACGACCGCCGTCGGTCCGCCGGGCAGCAGATCCAGCGACGACGCGTCGTGACCGATTCTGATCTCGGCTCCGCGGGCCCGCAGGGCCACCACACCGCGCGACTCCTTGGCATCCGATCCGGACACCAGGCCGCCGCGGTCCAGCAGGATGCGGGCCACACCCGACATCCCGGCTCCCCCGATCCCGACCATGTGCACCCGCTGCAGTTCGGCCGGAAGTGAATTACCGTTCACTGCAGCCTCTTTCGTTGAGTGCGGGCGATTTCGAGGGCAACCTGAGCCACCCGCCGGGCAGCGTCGGGGTGACCGGACAACGACGCGGCTGACGTCATCGCCGCCAGGCGCGCGTCATCGGTCATCAGGCTCGCGACCGTATCGGCGACGAACCCGCCGGTGAGCTCGGCATCGTCGACGACGATGCCCCCACCGGCCGACACCACCGGGAGCGCGTTGAGCCGCTGCTCGCCATTGCCGATCGGCAGCGGGACGTAGACCGCCGGCAGCCCGACGGCGGTCACCTCGGCCACGGTCATCGCCCCGGAGCGGCAGATCGCCAGGTCTGCCGCGGCGTAGGCCAGGTCCATCCGGTCCAGGTACGGCACCGCGACATACGGCGGCGCACCCGCCGCGGCCGGCGGCAGGTCGAGCGAGTTCTTCGGCCCGTGGGCGTGCAGCACCGAAACACCCGCAGCGCCAAGGGCTTCGGCCGCCGACGACACCGCACGGTTGATCGACTGGGCGCCCTGCGAGCCGCCGAACACCAACAACACCTTGGCGTCGGGCGCGAATCCGAAGAAAGCCCTGGCCTCGGCCCGCAAGGCGGCACGGTCCAGTGAGGTGATCGCCGCGCGCACGGGCACCCCGACCACCTCGACCTTGCGCAACCCCGGCTCGGGCACCGCCGAGAGCACTCGGCGCGCCGATACCGCGCCGACCCGGTTGGCCAACCCGGCGCTGGCGTTGGCCTCGTGGACCACCACCGGGACGGCGCGACGACGACCGTGCAAACCGAAGCCGCCGCGGGCGGCGAGATAGGCGGGCAGCGCCACGTAGCCGCCGAAACCGATCACCACGTCGGCCTCCACGCCGGCCAACACCGAACGGGTCTGGCGGATCGCGGTACGCACGCGCAGCGGCAGCCGCACCAGATCTCCCGACGGCTTGCGTGGCAGCGGCACCGGGGTGATCAGCTCGAGGTCATAACCGCGCTGCGGCACCAGCCGGGTTTCCAGCCCGCGGGCGGTTCCGAGGGCCGTGATCCGCACCTGCGGGTCGAGTTCACGGAGTGCGTCGGCCACCGCCATGGCCGGCTCGACGTGACCCGCTGTGCCGCCACCGGCGAGAACGACGGAAATCCCCCGGTCGCTGCGCTCCTGCCCCCGAGGACCAGGTACCCCGCGGTCCGTCTTACCTTCGCTCACCCGTAACGCTGACCTTCCAAAGTCCGGGCCCGTTGCCCCTGTTTCCGCTGGCCTGCAGGATATCTGACCGAGGACCTGCCGCCCCCGGCCGGCTGCTGACCGGTAGCGCGACCCGACCGGCGCACCGGACGGTCGGCACTGTGCGGCGACCGGCGCGAGCCCGGTTGTCTGGCCCTGGCTTGTTTGGCCCTGGCCTGCTTGTCCTTGTGTTTGTCCTTCTGTTTGGCGGCCGGCTTCACACCGGCCTTCCCGTTGGGCTTGCCCGCGCTGCGCGGCGCCGACCTCCTGCGATCGTGCAGCCGGTTGCGGGCGACCTCCAAACGGGTCGGGACGTAGGGCTCGGGCAACGGCAGCCGCAGCAGCCGGGTCATCCGGTCGTCGCGCCCGGCCCGCAGCGCCGCCACGGCCTCGGGTTCGTGCCGGGCCGCGTTGGTGATCAGCCCCATCATCAGAAGCGTTGTGGCTTGCGAAGATCCACCCGCGGAGATCAACGGCAGCTGCAGGCCGGTGACCGGCAGCAGACCCACCACGTAGCCGACATTGATGAACATCTGGCCCACGATCCACAGCGTGGTGGTCGCGGTGAGCAGGCGCAGGAACGGATCCGCCGACCGGCGGGCGATCCGCATTCCCGTGTACGCGAACAGCCCGAACAGCGCCAGGAGGCCCACCGCGCCGACGAATCCCAGCTCCTCGCCGATGATGGCGAAGATGAAGTCGTTGTGTGCGTTGGGCAGATAGTTCCACTTGGCGGTGCCCTGGCCCAGCCCGTCACCGAAGATGCCGCCGTTGGCCAGGGCGAACCGGGCCTGCCGGGACTGATAGCCGATGCCCTGACTGTCAGCTGCCGGGTCCAGCCAGGACTGCACCCGATCCGACCGGTAGCCGGCCGATACCGCCAGCACGGCCGCCGCCAACACCGCGGCCAGCAGTGAGGACAGGAACACCCGCAGTGGCAGGCCCGCGTACCAGAGCAGGCCCAGCAGGATGATGCTCAGCGAAACGGTCTGCCCGAGGTCAGGTTGCGCGACGATCAACGCCAGCGCGATGACGGCGGCCGGCACCAGCGGGATCAACATCTCGCGCAGCGAAGCCCGCTCCATGCGTCGGGCGGCCAGCAGGTGCGCACCCCAGATGGCGAAGGCGATCTTGGCGAGCTCCGAGGGTTGCATCGAGAATCCGGAGACGACGAACCAACCGCGGGAACCGTTGGCCACCTTGCCGATTCCCGGGATCAGCACCAGGATCAACAACACGATCGTGAAGGCGAACCCGGGGAACGCCAGCCGGCGCAAGGTCCGCACCGATATCCGCAAGGCTGCGTAGAACGCGATCAACCCGATCACGGTCCACATCACCTGGCGGCCGAACACCGCCCACGGCGATCCGTCGAAGTCGTAGGAGTACACCCCCGACGCCGAAAGGACCATGATCAGGCCCAGCGTGGTGAGCAGAGCGGTGACCGCGATGATGAGGTGGAACGACGTCATCGGGCGGCCCAGCCACGCGCCGAACCGGGTGCGCGGCGTGGCGGCCGTCGAGGTGGAAGCCGTCTCAGCCGATCCGCCCTCAGCGGCGGTAGCGCCGGTCGCGTCGCCGCCACGGCTGCGCAACCGGGCCAGGATGCCGGCCACCGCGCCTACCCGATCACGGCACGGACCGCGCCGGCGAATGCGTCGCCGCGCTGGCCGTAGCCGCTGAACTGATCGAAGGACGCGCCTGCCGGGGCCAGCAATACGGTGTCCCCAGAGCCGGCGAGGCCGCGGGCGGCATCGACGACCGCCGCCATGACCGCGTCGGAGACCGGACGGTCGCCGACTTCGATCACACGAGTCACATGGTCACCAATAGACTCATTTGTCTCAAGCACCCCAGAATCCTCCCCCGTCACAACCTCGACGACGGGGACATCCGGGGCGTGTCGCGATAACGCATCGGCAACCATCTGCCGGTCCCGGCCGATCAGCACCACCCCGACCAGCCGATTCGCCACCTGGCGCACCAACTCGTCGACCGAAGCGCCCTTCAGCAAGCCTCCCGCGATCCAGATCACGCGGTCGAAGGCGGTGATCGAAGCCTGCGCCGCATGCGGGTTGGTGGCCTTGGAATCGTCGACATAGCGCACCCCGTCGGCCTCCCCGACCAACTCCGCCCGGTGCCTGCCGACCTGGAACGACGCCAACGCGGCTGCGATCGAACCCGGGGCCACCCCGACCGCACGGGCCAGCGACGCGGCCGCCAGAGCATCGAGCACGCCGACCGGCCCGGCCACGCTGATCGTGGCCGCATCAGCCAACTCGACGTCGGCACCGAAGGCGCAGTCGACGAGCTTGCCGGCGCGGACACCGAGCTCACCCTCGGCCGGTTCGCCGAGCCGGAATCCGACCCGGACCGCAGCCTTCGCAGTGGGCAGCAGACCCGCCGCCACCGGATCATCGAGACCCACCACGGCCACCCGCCCGGCCAGTGCCCTGCCCTTGTCCGCGGCATAGGCGGCCATCGAGCCGTGCCAGTCCAGATGATCCTCGGCAACGTTGAGCACCACACCCGCATCCGGGCGCAGGGAGGGCGCCCAGTGCAGCTGGAAACTCGACAACTCGACTGCCAGCAACTCAACGGGCTGATCCAGTACCGCCAAAACCGGGTCACCGATGTTGCCGCACAGCACGCTCCGTCGGCCGTCGGCCAACAGCATCTCGTGCAGCATCGAGGTGGTCGTGGTCTTGCCGTTGGTGCCGGTGACCACGAGCCACCGCCGAGGCGGACCATAACGACCCGCGGCATCCAGCCGCCAGGCCAGCTCGACATCGCCCCAGATCGGGACACCGGCCTCGGCCGCAGCGGCCAGCACGGCGGCGCTGGGCGGGAACCCCGGGCTGGTCACCACCAGCGCGTAGTCGGCGACACCGGCGATCGCGTCGGCCGGATCGATGACCGCGGTGCCCTGCGCGGCGTAAGCCTGCAGGGCCTCGGCCCGGTCGTCGCACAGCGTCGCAGCGACACCAAGGGGCGCCAGCGCAGCCAATACCGCGCGTCCGGTGACCCCCGCACCCGTCACCAACACGGGCGTTCCGGGGGTCAGCAGTGACAACAGGCTCGGGTCCGCCTCGCGTGCGGGCAGCCCCTGGTCGTCCCCGTCCACCGGGCCGGCCACGTCAGGCCCCGACTGCGGTGAGCCACTCGCTGTAGAACAGGGCCACACCCAGACCGCAGGCGATCGCCGTCAGCAGCCAGAACCGGATGATGACCGTGGTCTCGGCCCAACCCACCAGCTCGAAATGATGATGGAACGGCGCCATCCGGAACACCCGGCGGCCCGTGGTGCGGAACGCCAGGATCTGCACCACCACCGAGGTAACCTCGGCCACGAACAGTGCGCCCAGGACCACCGCGAGGATCTCGGTGCGGCTGGTCACCGACAGGCCGGCGATGATGCCGCCCAGGGCCAGCGAGCCGGTGTCACCCATGAAGATCTTGGCCGGTGCGGCGTTCCACCACAGGAAGCCGATACACGCGCCTGCCGTCGCGGCCGCGATGATCGCCAAGTCCAGCGGATCACGCACGTTGTAGCAGCCCAGTCCCGGCGCCGTGGCGCAGGCATTGCGGTACTGCCAGAACGTGATCAGGACGTAGGCCGCGGTGACCATCGCCATCGCGCCGGCCGCCAACCCGTCCAGGCCGTCGGTGAAGTTCACCGCATTGGACCACGCGCTGACGATCACCACACAGAACAACACGAACACCCAGCCCGCCAACGTCACCGTGGCGATCTCGCGGACGTACGAGAGTTCGGGACTGCCGGGTGTGAGCCCGTCGCCGTTGCGGAACTGCAGGGCCAGCACACCGAACAACACCGCCGCGGTCAGCTGGCCCACAGTCTTGGCGGTCTTGTTCAGCCCCAGGTTGCGTGAGCGCCGAAGCTTGATCAGGTCATCGACGAAACCGACCAGGCCGAGCATGGTGGCCAGGCCCAGCACCAACAACCCCGATGCCGACGGGCCCTCCCCGCCCAGCGCCAGCCCGACCAGGTGAGTGCCCAGGTAGCCCGCCCAGATGCCGGCCACGATGGCCACGCCACCCATCGACGGCGTGCCGCGCTTCTTGGCGTGACTGGCCGGACCGTCCTCACGGATCTCATGGCCCAGCCCACGCTTGGTGAACAGCCGGATCAACGCGGGTGTCAGCAGGATAGATACCGTCAGGGCGATACCGACGGCGATCAAGATGAGCTTCATCGAACGGCATCCCCGTCTGCGGCCGGGCCGGCCGCGGCAAGCAGCGCATCGGCGAGCGCACCCAGCCCCACCGAGTTGGATGCCTTCACCAGCACCACGTCCCCCGGCTGCAGCTCAGCCTGCAAAAGGGCAAGCGCGGCATCGGCATCGTCGACCATCGTGGACTCAGATCCCCACGAACCCTCCATCACCGCGCCATGGTGCATGGCGTTCATAGTCCTCCCGGTTCCGACGACGATTAACCGAGACACATCTAAGCGCACCGCGAACCGTCCGATGGCGTCGTGCTCGGTTATGGCGTCCTCACCGAGTTCGGCCATCTCCCCCAACACCGCCCAGCTGCGGCGCTTTCCACCCACTTCACCGGCGGATTCACCGCCGCCCCGGCGCGCCATCCAGGCCAGCGCCTTCAGGCCGGCGCGCATCGAATCCGGGTTCGCGTTGTAGGCATCGTTGATCACCGTCACACCGTCGGCTCGGCCGGCGACCTGCATCCGGTGCCGCGACACGGGGCCGGCGCCCGCCAGCGCGGTGGCCACCTGATCCAGTCCGGCGCCGCACTCCAAGGCGACCGCCGCCGCACACAAGGCATTGCCGACCTGGTGATCACCGTGCACCGCCAACGCCACGTCGATCCGGTCGCCGCCGGCGTGCAAGGTGAACCGCGGACGGGCCAGTTCGTCCAAGGTGACCGGGCCGGCCCACACGTCGACCTCGGAGCCAGGCTCGCGCGATACCCGCACCACGCGCGCCGCTGTCTTGCCGGCCATCGCCGCCACGGCCGTGTCGTCGACGTTGAGGATCACCACACCTCCGGCCGGAACAGCCTGCGGCAATTCAGCTTTGGTGTTCGCGATGGCCTCACGTGAGCCGAACTCACCGAGATGGGCGGTACCCACGTTGAGCACCACCGCGATCTGCGGCGGCGCGATCGCGGCCAAGGCCGCGATGTTGCCCGGATGCCGGGCCGACATCTCCAAGATCAGGTAATCGGTATCCGGCGTGGCACGCAACACCGTCCACGGATGGCCCAACTCGTTGTTGAACGAGCCCGGCGGGGCGATGACCTGCCCGAGCGGGTCCAGCACCGCGGCAAGCAGATCCTTGGTCGAGGTCTTGCCCGAGGATCCGGTCACCCCGATGATCGTCAACCCGCCTGCGACGAGTTCGGCGGCCACCGCCGCCGCGAGTTTCGCCAGCGCGGCCAGCACCGCCGCACCGGACCCGTCGGTGTCGAATTCCAAAGCGCCGGAAGCGGCATCGGCGGCCCCCGGCTCCGGACGCACCACAATCGCGGGCACCCCTACCGGCCGCGCGGCCAGCACGACGGCAGCCCCGGACGCCACTGCGCCCCCGGCGAAGTCGTGGCCGTCGGAGCGGGCGCCGGGCAGGGCCAGGAACAATCCGCCGGGGCCGATCGCGCGAGAGTCGAATTCGACGGAGCCGGTGACGCGGGTCGAGGCGGCCTCTTCGGCAGTGATGTCGGCCAACTCGCCGCCGACGATCTCCGCGATCCTGGCGATGGTCATCTCGATCACGTGCCCGACTCCCCTGACTTGAGTGCCTCCAACGCCGCCGCCAACTCGTCACGATCGTCGAACGGCCGGGTGCGGCCGGCGGCGGTCTGCCCGCTCTCATGCCCCTTGCCGGCGATCAGCACGATGTCGCCGGGCCCGGCCCAGGCCACCGCATGCTCGATCGCCGCACGCCGGTCACCGACTTCCACCACCTCGGCACCCGCGGTTGCTTCACGCGCGCCTGCCACGATCGCCGCCCGAATCAACGCGGGGTCCTCATCGCGGGGATTGTCATCGGTGACAACGACGAGGTCCGCCAGTTCCGCCGCGACCCGCCCCATCGGCGCGCGCTTGCCGGTGTCCCGATTACCCCCGGCACCGAAAACCACTGCGATGCGCCCCGGGCCAGACGCGCGCAGGGTTTCCAGCACCGCCTGCAGTGCGCCAGGTTTGTGTGCGTAATCGACCAGGGCCAGGAACGGCTGTCCGCGATCGATCGGCTGCAGCCGGCCGGGCACGGTCGCCGTGCGCAGTCCCGGAGCCGCCTGCTCCGGGGGCACCCCGGCCCCGTCCAGCAATGCGGTCGCCAGGGCGGCGTTGGCGATGTTGTATCCGCCCGTCAGCCCGATCCGAAGCTCATGCGAGTCCCCAGCGGGGTCGACGAGGGTGAACTCCTGGGATCCGACACCGACCGCGGTGATGTCGCGCGCCTGCCAGTCCGCCGCGACACCGGTGACGCTCACCGTTGTCACCTTGTCGGCGCGACGGGCCATCGCCGCGCCCGCATCGTCGTCGACACACACCACCGCCGCGACGGCATGGTTGCGCGACGCGGCATCGAACAGCCGGGCCTTGGCCTCGAAGTACTCCTCCATGGTCGGGTGGAAATCCAGGTGGTCACGCGACAGGTTGGTGAATCCGCCGAGCGCGAATCCGATCCCGTCGACGCGACCCAGCGTGAGCGCGTGGCTGGACACCTCCATCACCACGGTGTCGACGCCGCTTTCTACCATCACGGCCAGCAGCGCCTGCAGATCCGGCGCCTCGGGGGTGGTCAACGCGCTCGGCAGATCGCGGCCCGCGATGCGCACCCCGACCGTGCCGATCAACCCCGCCACCCGGCCCGCAGCCCGCAGCCCGGCTTCGACCAGGTATGTCGTGGTGGTCTTACCCGAGGTTCCGGTGACCCCGATGACCGTGAGCCGCTCCGACGGGCGCCCGTACACATCGGCCGCCACCTCGCCGAGTACCGACCGGGGTTCGGGGTGGACCAGGATCGGGACGTCGAGGCCACCCAGTTCTCCGGCACCGGCAGGATCGGTGAGCACCGCCACCGCCCCGGCGGCGACCGCGTCGGGCGCAAAGCGCGCGCCGTGCACCGCCGCACCCGGCAGCGCGGCGAACAGATCTCCCGGCTGGGCGTCCTGACCGCGCAGGGTCACCCCGGTGACCCGAAGTTCCGGTAGTGGATTTCCGGTAGCGGACACCGCTTGGACCTGATCGGCGAGCGGCACGAGGTATTGGCCGGCGGGACGGCTGGGACGCAGCTTCATGGCCATGCCACAGTACCCATCTGCGGTCCGCCGACCGCATCACCCACGACTATCGGGGTCAGGTCGCCTGCAGGGTCAACTGCGGCCCCGGATCGGCCGACAGCGGGACGTTGTGACGCTGCAGCAGCCACGACGCGATGTTGTGGAACAGCGGTGCCGCCGACGATCCCGGAGATCCGTCGGCCGCGCGGTGCGGCGCGTCCATCATGATGCCCACGACGTAGCGAGGATCGTCCGCAGGCGCCATCCCGGCGAAGGTGATCCAGTACACGTCGTCGTAATAGCAACCGCAGGCCGGATTGATCTGCTGAGCGGTACCGGTCTTCCCCGCGATCTGATAACCCTCGACCCCGGCCTGCGGGCCGGTCCCCTGCTGCACGCCCGTCGGGTCGCGCTGCACGATGGCGCGGAACATGTTTCGCACGGTACGTGCGGTTTTCGGCGTCACCACCCGCACACCTTCCGGGCGCGGCTCATCGGTACGGGTGCCATCCGGCGCGATGGTGGACTTGACGATCCGCGGCGGGATCCGTACGCCATCGTTGGCGATTGTCTGGTACATGCCGGTCATTTGCAGCAGCGTCATCGAAAGACCTTGCCCGATAGGCAGGTTGGCGAAGGAACTGCCCGACCACTGATCGATGGGCGGCACCAGTCCGGAGCTCTCACCGGGCAGGCCGACATCGGTGCGCTGACCGAGCCCGAACCGGCGGATCATGTCGTAGAACCGCTCCGGACCGACCCGCTGGGCCAGCATCAGCGTGCCGACGTTCGACGACTTCCCGAACACCCCGGTCATCGTGTAGGGCGTCACGCCGTGATTCCACGCGTCGCGGACCGTGACGCCGCCCATGTCGATAGAGCCCGGCACCTGCAGGACCTCGTCAGGACTGGCCAGGCCGAACTCGATTGCCGAGGAGGCCGTGATGATCTTGTTCACCGAACCGGGCTCGAACGGCGAGGAGACCGGGAGGTTGCCCATCTGCCGGCTCTCCTGCCGCCCCAGATCCTGACTGGGATCGAACGTGTTGTCGTTCGACATCGCCAGCACCTCACCGGTTTTCGCATCCAGCACCACCGCCGAGACGTTCTTGGCACCCGAGGCGTCCTTGGCCTGCTGCACCTGCTGCTGGACGTAGTACTGGATGTCGTCGTCAAGGGTCAGCTGCACCGTTGACCCGTCGACCGCGTCGTGGCGGTTGCGGTAGCTGCCTGGGATCACGACGCCGTCTGAACCGCGGTCGTAGGTCACCGAGCCGTCGGAACCGGCCAACACCGCATCGAGCGAGTCCTCCAGCCCCAGCAAACCGTGGCCGTCCCAATCGATTCCGCCGACGATGTTGGCCGCCAGCGAACCACCCGGATACTGCCGAAGATCCTGCCGCTCGGCACCGACCTCCGGAAACTTGTCCATGATCGCGCTGGCAATGGCGGGATCGACCGCACGAGCCAGATAGACGAAAGTCTCGTTACTCCTGAGCTTCTTGAGCACTGTCTTGAAATCGGGCCGATTGTCGAGCCGAGTCGAGACCTCCTTGGCGATCTCGGTGAGCCGGCGGTCCGGATCTGGCGCCTCACTGGATTTGGCTTTGGCCTCGGCGAGTTGCTTGCGGACTCGGACCGGCTGAAACGTCAGTGCCTTGGCCTCGATGGTGAACGCCAGCTTGTCGTCGTTGCGGTCGACGATGGCACCCCGCATGGCGGGGTTCACATCGGTGACCTTGAGCTGGCTGGCCGCCTCGGCCCGCAGGCCGGCCGCCCTGGGCACCTGGAGGGTGAACAACTGCGCGGCCGCGATCACCAGCACCGCCACCATGACAGCGTTTCCGGCACGATGCCGGAACACGAAAGACGAGCTGGCCAAACCGGTTTCGGCAGCGGCAACGCGAGTACGGCGGACCCCGGCCTCGTGCCCCGGCCCCGGTGAGGCCTTCTTCGCCCGCTGCGGCTTCGGCGTCTGACCCTGGCGGCCCGGGCGGCGGCTCATGCGGCGGGCACCGGGGCGCTGACCGCGACGGCCGGGGCATGCACCGCCGGCGCCGTGGGTGGGCTGAACTGCTCCAGGGGCGTGGCGGGGGCGGGGGCCACCGGCGCAGCGGGCTGTGCCGCCACCGGACCCGGCGCGGTAGGTACGCCCGGCAGATGCATCGGGGCGGTGGCCTGCTGCGGTGCAACCTGTGCGGGGTCGCCGGCGACAGGCCCGGGAACCGCACCGGGCACGGGCGCCGCGAGCACATCAGGAGCGGCCGACGGCACCGCCGGTACCGGGCCCGGCACCGGCGGAAGCTCCCCCGGGACGCCGTGGGGCGCGTCTGCTTGCGGAATCGGAATGCCCGGCACCGCAGGCAGACCCGAACGCGGGGTACGCACCATCAACTCGCGCGGGTCGACCACCCGCGGGGCCGGAGGTGCGGGCGGAGCCGGAGGTGCCTCCTCCGGCAGCGGGGTGTTCAGCGGAGGCGGCGGCACCCCTTCGGCCGGCTTGGGGGTTCCGACGACGGTCCAGTTGCCGGCAGCGTCCTGCACCAGGTGCGCGGTGTCACGTGACGGGATCATGCCCAGATCGCGGGCAGACTCGGCCAACGCCGGTGCGGCCTGTGCCTCGAGCACGTCGCGTTGCAGCGCCTCTTTCTGTTGCAGCAGACCCTGATTGACCTCGCGCGCGTGGCCCAGCTGGTAGGACCGCTCGGCCGAACCGGTCGACAGCCACAACGTCACCGCGAGTCCCAGGCCCAGCGCGGCGATCACCAGGACGACGAACGGAACCCGGGAGATCAGGGCGCGCGGATTGAGCTCGATCGAGGACAGCCGCACCAGCAGACGTTCCCGCAGGCGCACCCGCAGCGGTGGCCGGACAACCTTGGGAGCCTTGGCCTTACGTGCCTTCGCCCGGGCCTTGGCTTGACTGGTGCTCTTGGGCCGCGCCGGTCGGGTGCCCGGACGCCGAATCGGCCCGGTACCGGGTGCGGTCCGCGTGGGGCGCTGCTCGGAACCCGGCCGGCGCTTGCGCGGCGGAGCCTGCTCGGTGCGTCGCCCACCGCCTCGCGCGGGTTGGCGCACCGGACGCCTGCGATCTGACTCACGCAGTTGCTCGGGTCGCTTCACCTTCATGAGTTCCCCCCTTCCCCAACCTTTTCCAGTGCCCGCAGCCGTACCGGGGCGCTACGCGGATTGCGGTCGATCTCGACTTGGCGGGCCTTCTCGGCGCCGCGGGTCAGCGTGACGAATTCCGGTTCGTGACCGGGCAGCTCGATGGGCAGGCCCGGTGGTGTGCGCGATGCGGTGGCTGCGGTGAACGCCTGCTTGACGATCCGGTCCTCCAACGACTGATAGGACATCACGACGATCCGGCCACCGTCGACCAACGCGGCCAGCGCGGCGGGCAGCGCGGCACGCAACGAATCCAGTTCGCCGTTGACCGCGACCCGAAGCGCCTGGAAGGTGCGCTTGCCCGGATGCCCTCCGGTTCGGCGGGCGGGCGCCGGAATCGCCTCGTAGAGCAGCTCCACCAGCTCTCCGGTGGTGGAAAACGGTTGCTGGGCACGCCGTTTGACCACCTTGTCGGCGATTCGGCCGGCGAAGCGCTCCTCGCCGAAATCGCGCAGGATCCGGGCTATCGACTTGGCGTCGTAGGTGTTGAGAATGTCCGCGGCGGTCAGCGGAGCATCGGGATCCATCCGCATGTCCAGCGGCGCGTCCGCGGAGTAGGAGAAGCCGCGATCGGTCTGATCGAGTTGCATCGAGGACACGCCGAGGTCGAACAGCACCGCGTCGATCTGTCGGAATCCGGATTCGGTGATCGCGCCGGCGATTCCGTCGTAGCGGGTCCGCACCAGCCGCACTCGGTCGCCGAAAGGTGCCAGACGGGCACCGGCGATGCCGAGCGCGTTGGGGTCGCGGTCGAGGCCGATCACCTGCAGGCCGGGAAATTCGGTCAGAAAGCGCTCGGAATGTCCGCCCGCGCCGAGGGTGGCATCCACCAGGACCGCGCCGGTCCCGTCGTCGTGATGGCGGATCAGAGCGGGGGCGAGCAACTCGACACAGCGGTCGAGCAGTACCGGGATGTGACCGTGCCCCTTGGCATCTGAGTGATCTGGGGAATCTGGCACCGCTGAAACACCTCCGCTCGGAATCGCCCCTGCACCGGGGTCTCTGTCCGAATTCACGGACCTGGCGTTGGGGAAGTACGCCAGGGCCAATTCGGGCAGAGGCCTCGCTGCACGGGCTAGGTCCGGGCCAGCCGCCGGTTGTTGGGCGGCATCACAGGATGTCGCGCAGAGCTTCATCGGTGGCCGCGGAGAAGTTCTCTTCGTGGGTCTGCTGATACGACTGCCAGGCTTCTGCGTCCCAGATCTCCAGGTAGTCGACCGACCCGATCACCACGCACTCCTTGGACAGGCTTGCGTAGCGCCGGTGATCCGCCGACAGGGTGATCCGACCCTGAGCGTCGGGGTGCTGCTCATCGGTGGCGGCGGCCAAGTTTCGCAGAAACGCCCGTGCGTCGGGGTTCCTGCGCGACGCGTCAGCAGCGCGCCGGGCCACCTTTTCGAACTCGTCACGCGGGTACACGGCAAGGCTGTGATCTTGGCCCTTGGTGACCATCAACCCTCCTGCCAGTGCGTCGCGGAACTTGGCGGGCAGTGTGAGCCGCCCTTTGTCGTCGAGCTTGGGCGTGTAGGTACCCAGAAACATCTGGACACCTCCCGCCACCCGGTTCGGATCCCGGGTCGCTTCGCCTTCTGCCCTCCGAACGGGGCTCCGTTTCCCCGTTGGCCGCCACTTTACCCCACGATCCCCCACTTTGCTCCATTTGGTCCTTCGAGTTTGAACATTCTCCCCACCCTCGCCCCCAGGACACGGCGAAAACGCATGACTCGACCAACGATTGTCACCGCCAGGCGATCGAAAATCCCAGGTAGATGGCCGCCGAGACGAGGTGGGGCGTTGTGGGGCGAAAATCCCTGCAGGTAGCGCACCGTTCCCCCACCCCGCCCCACACCGGGGCGCCACCGAACTACTCGGCGTGTCGCTGGGGCCACCCGGACCACCCGGACATCCATCCGGCGGGGAACTCGGAGCGACGCACAAAAAAAGGGGGCAGCCCGTTACGGGCTACCCCCTGAAACCGTCAGCCGGCTCAGTCGTCGAACCGGCGCCGGAACCGGTCCTCCATCCGCGTGGTGAACGAACCTCCACGCTGACGACGCTGACGCGGCGCACTACCGGACCCCTGAGCCGCGCGGTCACGGCCTCCGGCGACGCGGGGACCCGTGACGGCGAACACCACACCGGCGAACATCGCCACGAAGCCGAAAACCGAAAGAACGGGGAAGCCGCCGAGCCACAGCGACTTCACCGCGACGCCGACGACCAACAACGCCAAACCGAGCACGAACAGAAACGCGCCCTGCAAGCGCCGCCGAGCCGATGGCGCGCGCAAGGTCCCACCGCGAACGCTCGAGGCGAACTTGGGGTCCTCGGCGTAGAGCGCGCTCTCGATCTGATCGAGCATGCGCTGCTCATGATCGGAGAGTGGCATTCGTCCCTCCTTGCCGACGCCGCCGTCGCTTTTCAAAATTTCACATGCCCGCAATTACGGGCACCTAAGCCTAATGATACGAGGTCGATCCGAGCCGTACCACCTTGTTCGGCGTCGATTGTAAGCGGTTCCGGGATCACACCGGTCGATGGGACCGACGGCCTCGCAACCGGATAATGCTGAAGATAATGAGCTCGGTGGACACCGGGCGGGCGAAAGGCGAGGCATTGGCGACGTATCTCATCGATCTGTCGCCGGACGACATGAAGCGCCGGCTTCCCGAGGCGTTGCGCGTGTACGTCGACGCGATGCGCTACCCGCGCGGAACCGAGGAACAGCGCGCCGCCCTCTGGCTCGAACACACGCGGCGCGCGGGCTGGAAATGCGTGGCCGCCGTCGAGGTCACCGGCGCGGGCGCCGAATCCAGCACCGACGCACCACCCGGCCCTGAGACCGCCGGCCTGCTCGACGCCCCGCTGCAGGGGATCGCCTACGGCTACCGCGGAGCGCCGGATCAGTGGTGGCAACAGCAGGTCATCTCCGGCCTGCAGCGGGTCGGCGCCAGCCCCGGAAACATCGCCGAACTGATGGCCAGCTACTTCGAACTCACCGAGCTCCACATCGCGCCCCGCGCGCAAGGTCAGGGCCTCGGCGAGGCCCTGACCAGGCGACTGTTGGCCGGCCGCGCCGAATCCCACGTGTTGTTGTCGACCCCTGAGATCAACGGCGAGGCCAACCGCGCATGGCGGCTGTACCGCCGGCTCGGCTTCACCGACGTGATCCGCGGCTACCACTTCGCCGGCGATCCCCGGCCATTCGCCATCCTCGGTCGCCCACTGCCGCTGTGACATCTGGCACGATGACCAGCGTGCATGTCCGACCACCGAGCCGCCTTCCCAGACGTAGCCGACGGACCCGCTTCCTGACGTTGGTGATGTTGGTGCTGATCCTGCCCATGGTGGTGGGCTGCGTTCGGGTCCGCGCCTCGATCACCGTCTCCCCCGACGACCGGGTGTCCGGCCAGATCATCGCGGCGGCCAAGCCACGGGACGCCGACGACAAGGGCCCGCAACTACTCAACAATCTGCCGTTCGCCAAGAAGGTCGCGGTCTCCGAGTACAGCCGCGACGACTACGTCGGCTCCCAGGCCGTGTTCTCCGATCTCAGCTTCGCCGAACTGCCTCAGCTGGCCGGGATGAGCCGCGACGCCGCAGGAGTCGACATCTCCCTGCGCCGCGCCGGAGACCTGGTGATCCTGGAGGGGCGGGTCGACCTCACCTCGCTGTCGGACCCCGACGCCGACGTTCTGCTGACCGTGTCCTTCCCCGGCGAAGTGACCTCGACCAACGGCGACCAGGTGAGCTCCTCGATCGTGGAATGGAAACTGCGGCCGGGAATCGTCAGCACGATGAACGCCCAGGCCCGCTACACCGACCCGAGCGCCCGGTCGTTCACCACGGCGGCCATCTGGCTCGTCGTCGGCGCATTCCTGGTCGCCGGTGTGATCGGCGCGCTGGCCTGGATGAGCCGCGACACCTCTGCCAAGCCGGGTGACCCGGTCGCAGGCAGCGACTGACCTCACCGCCGCACTCACAGCTACGCCCTCGCTTGGTACAAAACGCGCGGCACGCTCTACTCTGAATGCACTCGGGGGCACATCGTTGACGACAGAAAGGGGCGGGCGCTGAGCGTGCAAACTTCGGCACCGTCGACCGTCGAGCTGGCCCGGGCCGTCACCGACCAACTGCGCGACTATCTGCGTGAGCGCCGCCGCGACAGCGAGTACATCGGAACCGACTACGCCGAGCTGACCGAGGCCCTCGAGGAATTCGTGCTCCGCGGCGGCAAGCGGATGCGCCCGGCCTTCGCCTACTGGGGCTGGCGCGCGGTGATCGACCCGGCCGACCGCCCCGCCGACCCCGACGTGTTGAGGTTGTTCGCCGCGCTGGAGTTGCTGCAGGCCTGTGCCCTGGTGCACGACGACGTCATCGACGACTCGGCCACCCGCCGCGGACTACCCACCGTGCACCGGTTGTTCGCCGACCGGCATCGCGACCGCAACTGGCACGGATCCTCTCGGCAGTTCGGCCTGTCGGCGGCCATCCTGGCCGGCGACCTGGCGCTGGCCTGGGCCGACGACATCGTCGCCGCCGCCGACATCCCGGCCGACGCGCAGAAACGGGTCCAACAGGTCTGGCGCCATATCCGCACCGAGGTGCTCGGCGGCCAGTATCTCGACATCGTCGCGGAGTCCAGCGGTGCCGAATCGGTCGCCTCCGCGATGAACGTCAACACCTACAAGACCGCGTCCTACACGGTCTCCCGGCCGCTGCAGCTGGGTGCCGCCGCGGCTGCCGATCGGCCCGACATCCAGCAGATCTTCCACCAGGTCGGAAACGACCTCGGTGTCGCGTTCCAACTCCGCGACGACGTCCTCGGAGTCTTCGGCGACCCGGCGGTCACCGGTAAGCCCTCCGGCGACGACCTGCGATCGGGCAAGCGCACCGTGCTGCTGGCCGAGGCACTCGAGCTGGCAGACAAGTCCGACCCCGCAGCCGCCGAGCTGCTGCGCACCTCCGTGGGTAGCGAACTGTCCGACGCGCAAGTCGGCGATCTGTGCCGGGCCATCGAGTCGGTCGGCGCGCTGGCCGCAGTCGAAGCCCACATCGAACTTCTCACCCACCGCGCCCTGGACACCTTGGCCGCCGCACCGATCCACGAACAGGCAAAGACCGGCCTTGCCGAGATCGCCCGGTTCGCGGCGAACCGGTCGGCGTAGGAGACCGTCACAACGACATGATCACGCCCTCATGACACGCTTGCCGACCGACACCACGAATACCGGGGTCGCGCAACATCTCTCACGCCTGGCCGGGTTCGCGGTGTCTGCCGACGCCCGCCCGGCCCGATTGGGTTTCCTGGGGGCAGCCCTGCTGACCATCGGCGGGCTCGGCGCGGGCAGCACCCGGTTGCACGATCCGCTCCTGGAGTCACTGCACCTGTCCTGGCTGCGATTCGGGCACGGGCTGGTGTTGTCCTCGATCCTGCTGTGGGCCGGCGTCGCGACGATGCTGATCGCCTGGCTGTGGCTGGGCCGGCGCGTGATCGACCGCACCGCCGGCGAGTACACCATGGTGGCCACCACCGGTTTCTGGCTGGCGCCACTGTTGCTCAGCGTGCCGCTGTTCAGCCGGGACACCTATTCATACCTGGCCCAGGGCGCTCTGCTGCGCGACGGCTTCGACCCGTACGTGGTGGGGCCGGTACAGAATCCGAACATCCTGCTGGACAACGTCAGTCCGATCTGGACCACGACGACCGCACCCTACGGCCCGGCATTCATCCTGGTGGCGAAATTTGTCACGATGCTGGTGGGCGACGACGTGGTCGCCGGCACCATGCTGCTGCGCCTGTGCATGCTGCCCGGGCTGGTGTTGTTGATCTGGGCGACGCAGCGCGTCGCACGGCACATCGGTGCGAGCCCCGCCACTGCCCTGTGGGTCTGCGTGCTCAACCCGTTGGTGATCATCCACCTGATGGGCGGCGTGCACAACGAGATGCTGATGGTCGGGCTCATGATGGCCGGCATCGCGTTGGCGTTCCGACGACACCCGGTCTGGGGCGTCGGCCTGATCGCCATGGCCGTTGCCGTCAAAGCGACCGCGGGACTTGCACTTCCGTTCGTCGTATGGGTCTGGACACGGCAGCTGCGCGACCGTCACGGCCACCCACCGGTCCGGGCATTCGCGCTGGCGACCGCCGCCTCCATGGCGATACTGGCCGCGGTTTTCGCGGTGATGTCCTGGCTGGCCGGCGTCGGCCTGGGCTGGTTGTCCGCCCTCGCCGCAGGCAACGTGAAGATCATCAACTGGCTGACCGTGCCCACCGCCGCGGCCAACCTGATCAACGGCATTGGCGGACTGCTGTTTCCGGTCAACTTCTATGGCGTGCTCGAGATCACCCGGATCATCGGCATCCTCACCATCGTGATCGCCCTGCCGCTGCTGTGGTGGCGTTACCGGCACACCGACCGTGAGGCCCTGATCGGTATCTCGCTGGCCATGGCCGTGGTCGTACTCTTCGTTCCCGCCGCGCTGCCGTGGTACTACACCTGGCCGCTGGCGGTGGCCGCCGCCCTGATCCAGACCCGGCCCGCCATCGCGGTCACCGCCGGGTTGTCCACCTGGATCATGGTGATGTGGAAACCCGATGGGGCGCACGGCATGTACTCGTGGGCACATGTCCTGCTGACCACGGCCTGCGCCGCGGCGGCCTGGTACGCGCTCTACCACGCCCCCGAGGCGCCCGTCGAGACCGACAGCCGACCGTCAGTAAGCTAGCGCCTGCGCGCGACGCAGCACCTCACGCGCCTGGTGGGAGTGCAGTGCGTCAATCGGGCGGGCGTTGGAAATCTGCTCGGCGCGGCCGTCACTGGTGATCGTCAGCGACTCGTCCGGGGTGAACAGCCAGCGCATGATCTCGTTGTCGCGGTAGCCGCCGTCACGCAGCACGACCAGCAACCCGGGCAGGTGCTTGACCACGTGGCCATTGCCGTCGAAGAAGATCTGCGGGACCACCAGCACGCGGTTGCGCCGCACGGCCATCAACTGCCCGTCACGCAGTTGCTGATGCACCTTGGTGACCGGGATGCCGAGCAAATCCGACACCGTGGGTAGGTCGTAGACGGCCTCGTCGGGGGCCAGAACGTCATCGGCCGCTGGAATGCTGCTCACCGCATCGATTCTAGGTCCTCAGCCGCAACTCGTAACATGTGTCCGGTGGGGCAGCAATCGGATCCACTCGTCGGCACGATGCTGGACGGGCGCTACCGCGTGGACACGCCCATCGCCACCGGCGGCATGTCCACCGTCTACCGCGGCCTCGACGTCCGGCTGGACCGCCCCGTGGCCCTGAAGGTGATGGACTCCCGCTACAGCGGCGACAGCCATTTCCTGACCAGGTTCGGCCGCGAGGCCAAGGCCGTGGCCCGATTGAAGGATCCGGGCTTGGTGGCGGTCTACGACCAGGGCGGTGGAGGCAACGCCCAGGAGCCGCCTTTCCTCGTGATGGAGCTGATCGAGGGTGGCACGCTGCGCGAGCTGCTGGCCGAGCGCGGCCCGATGCCCCCGCATGCGGTGGCCGCAGTGCTCGAGCCGGTGCTGGGCGGCCTCGCGGTGGCACACCGCGCCGGACTCGTACACCGCGACATCAAACCTGAGAACGTGCTGATCTCCGACGACGGCGAGGTCAAGATCGCCGACTTCGGTCTGGTGCGCGCCGTGGCCGAGGCCAAGATCACCTCAACCAGCGTGATCCTCGGCACCGCGGCCTATCTGTCTCCCGAGCAGGTCAGTACCGGTGACGCCGACCCACGCAGCGACGTGTACGCGGTCGGCATCCTCACCTACGAACTGCTCACCGGCTTCACACCGTTCACCGGTGACTCCGCCCTCACGGTCGCCTACCAGCGCATGGACAACGACGTGCCCGCACCCAGTACGGTAATCGCCGGGGTGCCAACACAATTCGATCAATTCGTACGCCGCGCCACCGCCCGTGACGCCGCGCACCGGTTCACCGACGCCGACGACATGCGAGCCGAACTGCACGAGATCGTCGACGACCTCGACCTGCCTGCGTTCCGGGTGCCCGCACCGCAGCAGTCCGCACAGCACCTGGCCGCCACCCGCGTGCACGAGCTCGCCGAGCCTGACGATCCGCGGGCCGAGGCCGCCACCGTGGCGACGGCCGCACCTTTGGCCTCGCCGGCGGTGGCGCCCGCGCCGCGCCAGCCCACCCGCGAACTCACCCGAGACCAGCACGATTGGGCACCGATCCCCGCCGACCCCGAATACGCTTTCGGGGCCGCACAATTCGCCGGTGTCGAGATGAGCGAGTTCTACTGGGCTCGCCAGCGCGCCAAACGGGCGCTGGCGTTCTGGGTCATCGCGGTCATCACATTCACCGGACTCGTCACCGCCGCCGCCTGGACGATCGGCAGCAACATCGGCGCACTGCTCTAGCTAGGTCTGCTGGGCGGGACAGGCTTCGACCGGCACCCGCATCTCGATGTCCCCCGACTGATCGAACCGGAACGTGACCTCCACCGACATCGCCGGGCGAACCTTTTCCCGCAGACCTTGGACGGCCGCGACGATCTCCTGTGAGGACTTGGGTCCGATGTCCACTGCGCCTTCGGCCGGTATCCGCACCGCATTCGCCGCGTCGGTGGTGATCGACAACAGGCTTTCGGATCCGGTCGATCTGCCGTTGGTCGCGGTGAACCGCAACTCGGCATCGCTGCCGACCTGGACCGCGCAGTTGCCCGGCATGTGGGCAGGCACGATGTATGCGTTGTCCACCGACGTCAGCGGCGTCTCGGTGTCCTCACCGCGGTTGTCCGGTGTGAAGTCAGCCGTTTCGGAACACGCCGCGGTCAGCAACGCAGAAGTGGCGCCGACGATCGCCCACGTGGTTGCGGTACCCATGCCAATCGGGTACCCAGACCGTCGCTGCCCTACTCGCGCAGCATCTCGGCGACGAGGAATGCCAGCTCCAGGCTCTGCTGCGTGTTGAGTCGCGGGTCGCACGCGGTCTCATAGCGCCCGGCCAGATCCGTATCCGAGATGTCCTGTGCCCCACCGAGACACTCGGTGACGTTCTCGCCGGTGATCTCGACGTGGATACCGCCGGGATGGGTGCCCAGCGCATTGTGCACCTCGAAGAAACCCTGCACCTCGTCGACGATGCGATCGAAGTGCCGGGTCTTGTAGCCCGTCGACGATTCGTGGGTGTTGCCGTGCATCGGGTCGCACTGCCAGATCACCTTGTGACCGGTGGCCTCGACCTTCTGGATGATCGCCGGGAGCAGATCGCGGACCTTGTTGTTGCCCATCCGCGTCACCAGGGTCAGCCGGCCCGGCTCGTTGTTCGGGTCCAGCCGTTCCACGTACTCGACGGCCTGCTCCGGAGTTGTGGTCGGCCCCAGCTTGATTCCGATCGGGTTGGCGATCACCTCGGCCAGCGCCACGTGGGCACCGTCGAGCTGGCGTGTGCGCTCACCGATCCACAGGTAATGCGCGGATTGGTCGTACAACTTGCGCGGTCCGTCCGGGTTCTCGGCCGGGTCGGACAGGCGCAGCATCGCCCGCTCGTAGTCGATCACCAGTGCCTCGTGACTGGCGAAGATGTCGGCCGTCTGCAGATTGCGATCGGCCACCCCGCAGGCGGACATGAACTTCAGGCCCCGGTCGATCTCACCGGCCAACGCCTCGTAGCGGGCGCCCGCGGGCGATGTCCGGACGAACTCGCGGTTCCAGTCGTGCACCAGGTGCAACGAGGCCAACCCCGATGACGTGAGTGCTCGCACCAGGTTCATCGCCGCACTGGCATTGGCATAAGCCCGCACCAGCCGTGACGGATCGTGCTCGCGTACGGCGGCGTCCGGGGCGAAGCCGTTGATCATGTCACCGCGGTAGGACCGCAGGCCCAGCGCGTCCAGGTCGGCCGACCGCGGCTTGGCGTACTGGCCGGCGATACGGGCCACCTTCACCACCGGCATGCTGGCGCCATAGGTCAGCACGACGGCCATCTGCAGCAGCGTGCGGATGTTGGCCCGGATGTGTGGCTCGGTGTTGTCGACGAACGTCTCGGCACAGTCGCCGCCCTGGAGCAGGAACGCCTCACCCCGAGCCACGTCCGCCAGCAGGCCCTTGAGCTTCTCGATCTCCGACGGCACCGTGACCGGCGGCACGCTCTCCAACACGGTGCGCATCGCCTTCGCCGCTTCCGGGTCCCAGCTGGGCTGCTGCACGGCAGGCTTGGCAAGGGCCGCGTCGAGCCGATGACGCTGCTCGTCGCTCAGCGGAGGCAGTGGCGGCAGCTCGTCGATGGGGATGTCAACGGTCCAGTTCACCCGTTCATGGTAACCACCGGTGAACAACCGTTTTCGCCGGTTACGCGGTGCCGGGATCGCGCGCGGGCGCCAGCCCCAAGCCCGTCATCAACTGGAACCGGTGCAGGTTGTGCCGCGCGTCCACCAGGGCGTCATGCGCCTCGGTCGGGCGCGGTGGCATTCGCGGCGATCCGCGGTCCTCCCAGAACTGCCGCAACTCACGGGTGAATCGCGGCATCGCCGGAGGCAGATCGGTCATCGGACCCCACAGCTGGCAGAGCACGACATGGTCGTAAGCACCCACCCAGGCCCACAGCTCGATCGGCTCGTCGCCGTCGATGTCGAAGAAGTCCTCCAGCTCGGACCGGATCTGCCGCCGCGACCGCCACAGCTGCGAGGACGGGGACGGCAGTTTGGGCAGAACGTGCTTGCGCACCCAGCGACCCGCTCGGTCCGGGTTGAATTCGGTCGAGATCGCGTAGTACTCGCGTCCGTCCTCGGCGACGACGCCGATCGAGATCAACTCGATGGTGCGACCGTCGTCGATGAACTCGGTGTCGTAGAAATAGCGCATCAGGCGGTCCGTCCCGGGGCCGGGGCGGCATGGATCTCCCGGTCCAGCTGGGCGTCGACGGCAGCGTCGTCGGGGAACTTCGGCATCCCGGTGATCGCGTCCTGTAGCCACAGTTTGGCCTGCACCACGGGCCGGCGCAGCCAGCGCTCCCGTTCCAGCGCGCGGTGCATCTTGCGAGGACGGCTGGTGTAGCGCCAGCGCGCCCACGGCGCATGCGGCCGCGACAGCCGGACCGCTCCGACGAACAACAACGGGGTTATGAACATACCCACCAATCCAGTCCAGACCTTGCCCTTGAGCAGGACCACCACCGCCAGCAGCAAGGTCAGCACCGCCATCGCGACCACGAGTGCTCGCACGGCCGGCGACTGGTCCTCACGCCAGATACCGATATCAAAGAATGACAGCGGATTGAAACCGAGGATCAACAGCCCCGCCACCGCGACCGCGGCGAACACCGCGTCTACCGAGGTACGGCCGTCCTCGGCCCAATACACGTCCGAAAGGTGCAGGATCAGCGCGAACTCGTCGAGCACCAGGGCCGCTCCGATGCCGAAGAACACCGCTGCCACGGTGAACTCCGCCACCCCGCCGCTGACCGCCAGCGTCACCATCGTCACGCCCGACACCATCACCAAAACGACCCCGATCACCATGTGGTGGATGTGCACCGAGCCGTGCCCCATGTTGCGCGGCTGCCACCACCTGGGCGGACGGTCGCTGCCGGCATTGCGGCGGATGTAGCGCACCACGATGCGGGTCACGAAGAACGTGAGAATGAACGCCACCAGGCAGCACAGCAAAGGCAGGCGATCGCGGGCGAGGAAATCGAGATGAACGGTCGCGTGCACGCCCAAAGAACTTACGCCGACCTGCGCGCGTCGCGAGTGCGGTTGCGCAGTCCGCGGGCTACCCCCGATAGTCTGTTCAGAACATGAGTAAGCGGCAGTCGCCCGGCGCAGCTGGTTGGGCACCGACGATCGGGTGGCGGCTTTTTCAGTTGCTCACAGTGGCCGGGCTGATCCTGGTTGGCTGGCGGCTACTGGGCCACGTGCCCTATCGCATCGACATCGACGTGTACCGGATGGGCGGGCGGGCCTGGTTGGACAACCAACCGCTGTATGCCGACGGCGCCATCTTCCACACCCAGGGCGGCCTCGATCTGCCGTTCACCTATCCACCGCTCGCGGCAATCCTGTTCGCGCCGTTCGCCTGGCTGTCGTTGCCTGCGGCCAGCGTGGCGATCACCGCCACCACCCTGGTCCTCCTGATCATCTCGATGGTCATCGTGCTGACGCGCCTGAACATCTGGCCCGAAACCACGATCACCCCGGAGCCGGCCTGGCTGCGTCGCTGCTGGTTGGCGACCGCGCTGGTGGCACCCGCGGTCATCTGGCTGGAGCCGATCCGGTCGAACTTCGAATTCGGTCAGATCAATGTGGTCCTGATGACGCTGGTGATCGCCGACTGTGTACCGCGCCGGACTCCGTGGCCCCGCGGCATGCTGCTGGGCCTGGCGATCGCGCTCAAACTCACTCCCGCGGTGTTCGTTCTGTATTTCCTGCTGCGTCGCGACTTCCGCACACTGCTGCGGACCGGAGCCGCCGCGGTGGTGGCGACCGTAGCGGGATTCGTCCTGGCCTGGACGGACTCGATCGAGTACTGGACGGAGACGGTGCGCAACACCGACCGGATCGGAACGGCCACCCTCAACACGAATCAGAACATCGCGGGCACGCTGGCGCGGCTCGGCCTGTCCGAGGGGCCGCGGTTCGCGTTGTGGGTGATCGCCTGCTTCGCGGTGCTGGCTCTGACGGTTTGGGCGGTTCGGCGTGTCCTGCGCTCCGGCCTCGACGAGGGGCCGGTGGTCGCGCTGATCTGTGTCGCGATGTTCGGCCTGGTGGTCTCGCCGGTGTCGTGGTCACACCACTGGGTGTGGTCACTGCCTGCCCTGGTGGTCACCGGCGTCCTCGCCTACCGGATGCGCCAGACACATCTGGCCGCGCTGCGCCTGGCCGCGGTGACGCTGATCGGATTCGCCTTGATGGTGTGGACACCGATCGCACTGCTGACCCCACACCACGAGACCGCGGCGTCAGTCGTCCGGCAACTGGCCGCCGATTCCTACCTCTGGTGGGCACTCGCGGTCATCGCGGTGATCGGAGTCGTCTCCACTCCCCGGGCGGGCAAGACTGCTGCGGCGCCCGCCACCCCGCTGGTTCACCTCAGCGGCGGCGAAAGCGCCTAACCCGCAGCGGCGTGCGGCAGCCGGGAAGCCGGCTTGCTCGCGTCGACCGGCTGGCCGTTGGTCTGTTGCGCGCTCTCCTTGACCGCTGCCGCGTAGATGTCGACGTATTCCTGACCGGACAGATCCATCAGGTCGTACATCACCTCGTCGATCACGGCGCGCTCGATGAAACGGTTGCCCGCCAGGCCGTCGAACCGGCTGAAGTCCATCGGCTCACCAAACCTGACCTCGACCCGGCCGAACCGAAGCCCCTTGGACCCCGGCGGATTGACCACGTCGGTGCCGACCATGGCCACCGGGATCACGGGCACACCGGTCTCCAGCGCCAATCTGGCCAGCCCGGTCTTGCCCTTGTAGAGTCGGCCGTCCGGTGAGCGGGTGCCCTCGGGATACATCCCGAGCAGCTTTCCCTCGCCCAGGATGCGCTTGGCGGTGATCAGCGCCGCCTGCGCCGAATCGGCATCGGTGCGGTCGATGGGCACCTGGCCCACGACGGTGTAGAACCAGGCCAGGAACCGGCCCTTGATCCCGGTGCCGGTGAAGTACTCCTGCTTGGCCAGGAATGTGATGCGGCGGCTGACCACCAGCGGAAGATAGAAACTGTCCATCACCGCCAGGTGATTACTGGCCAAGATGGCTGGACCGTCGGCCGGAACATGTTCCAGCCCAGTGATTTTGGGGCGACCCAACACGGCCAGCAAGGGGCCCAACAGGATGTACTTGAACAGCCAATACCACATGGACCCTCCACTTGTGCGCACTGCGCAATGCTCTGCGACAACTGTACCCAGGCCATGTTGTGGCTACCACAGCAAGCCCTGTATGCCTGCTGTGTCTCAGCAGTACAGCAAATTGCTCAATCCGCTCAATCTTCGAAGGTGACCGGGATGTGCTGGTAGCGGCCGGGCGACGGCGGGGACGGATAGTCGTCGGGTGGCGGTGTATCGGGACCGCCGCCGGGTGGCGGGCTACCCCCGCCTGGGCCGTCATCTGGCCCGTCGGTTCCGTCGGCTCGTCCATCGTCGAGAACCGCACGGATCACCGTCAGCAGGGCCACGCTGTGCTCACCGATCACCGACAGCAGCGGATGCTGCTCACCGTTGATCACCGCGGCCAGTGCACACACCGGACACCACACCTGCTGACACTTGCCCGGGCTGCCGTCGGCCGAGGCCGCGAAGCTGGCCGCGGCCAACCGCACCGCCGGGTCAAGCCGGTCGAGAATCTCCTGCGCCAATTGCCGCAGCTCCGAACCCAGCTCGGGATGAGGTCCCGTCATGCCGGCCACACCTCCGGATTCGGACGAAAACGTACCGTCAGCTCACTACCGCGCAATTGCGCATCTGTCACGATGCAACGACGCAGGACAGAGGCCAACCGCACCCGGCGCCGCATGCCCGCAACACCGATGATCAAGTCGTCATCGACACGACCCAACGTGAGGTCGGCCGAATCGATCTGCGGCAACTCTAGCCGCATCCGGTACACCGCTTCGAGTCCAGACCCCGACTCTCGGTCGACGATGGGCCGCAACGGGCCCGGCGGCGGCGACCCGTCGCGCCGTCGCGCCCGGTCGATCAACTCTCCCAGCGCCTTGGGGCCGATCGGCTCCCCCGGCACATGCGGCACGAGCACCAACTGCACGTCACCGATGCCGGCATCGAGACCGTCGAGCACCGACTGCTGTTCGGCGATCCGCTCGGTGTACCAGTCGAAGGCGGGATGGGCGGGAAGATTCTGATACTCGAACGAATCATCTTGCACCAAAATCTGATTGACGATGATCTCGGTAACCTCGACGCCCATCAGGGCAAGCGAACCCAATGTTCGCGCTGCCTCGGCCGCCACCACCCGCTCGGGGGTGAGCACCAGATGGGCGCTCACCCGGGATCCGTCGGTGAGCAGGGCACCCAGTTTGCGGATGCCGGCATCCACCCGCTCGATCAAGGCGACGATGGCCGCGCTGACCGCGTCCGGCGAACCCGAGAGGCGGCGGTGCCGTGGCCAGGCCCGCTCGAGATACAGGCCGAACGTCTCCGGCAACGTGAGCATCCGCAACGCATCGGCGGTCGAAGCACAGTCCACGACCACGTGATCCCAGCGACCAGAATCGGCGAGCTCCCCCACCTCGTGCAGCCCGAGCACCTCCTGAATTCCCGGTAGCGCCGAAAGTTCTTCAGGAGCAACATCTCCCAGATCGGAATCGGGGAAGCGAGCTGCCAGCGGGCCGGCCGTCTC
Source organism: Mycobacterium sp. DBP42 (assembly GCF_005924235.1). NCBI lineage: Bacteria > Bacillati > Actinomycetota > Actinomycetes > Mycobacteriales > Mycobacteriaceae > Mycobacterium > Mycobacterium sp. DBP42. Next base: position 130,296 of record NZ_VCMY01000004.1, on the reverse strand, counting down.
AACCCAGCGGGCACCCAGCAGGGCCAGCGTGTCGAGCGCAAGGGCGTCGAGCACGCCGCCCGCTTCGGCCGATCCGGCGTCCAGATCGCAGAGCACCCGAGTGGGGGCCCGCAGACCTGTGGGGGCGAGCGTGATCCCCAGTACATCGCCCGTGGAATGCGCCTGATCGGTCGACACGATCAGCACCCGCTGTCCCGACGCGGCGTCACGGACCGCGGTTGCCGTCGCCAGCGTCGACTTACCTACCCCACCCTTGCCGACGAACAGGCTGATCCTCGCGGGAGAAGGTGCGCTTCCGTCCGGCGAAGTCACTCAGCCTCTACTCGTTTCTTGAGGTCTTTGAGTGCGGTGTCGGTGAGCCGCCGCTCGGCCTTGCGTTTGAGCAGACCGATCATCGGGATCATCAGGTCGACCGAGAGCTCATACGTCACCTCGGTGCCAGATCCCTTGGGCGCCAACCGGTATGTCCCCTCCAGCGCCCGCAACAGCGAACTGGATACCAGCGACCAGGTCACCGACTTGCGGTCGGCCGGCCACACGTAGGCCAGCACCATGGTGTCTTTGAGCACCGCGGCATCGAGCACGAGCCTCGCGGTCTTGGGATTTCCCTGCGGGTCTGTCTCGAGGACCTCGGCTTCTTTGTATTCGGCGACCCACTGCGGGTACGAGCCGATATCGGCGATGACATCCATCACCGTCGCCGGCTCAGCGTCGATGTAGATGGTTTGTGTCGTCTTGTCGGCCACCGCGTCGCCCTTCTCCCCGCCCCACGGGGCTGCCCTGGCTCTCGGGAGAGAAATCTACCCTCCTGTCGAGGGACCCGGTCAGGCCAGTCGGGATACCCCGACCGGGCGAGCGGCCTCAAGACGCTGCTTGATCCCGAACGACATCGCCTTGCCCGCGACCCGGCGTTCGTGGTTCATCTTTGCCAGATCCATCTGGGCCAACTGCTTGGCCGTGGCGCCCGACGGTTCGGCGTGCAGGAAGTAATGCAGCACCACACCGTCCATCACCTCCTCGAGCCAGACCTCCATCGTGCCGGTCAACGCGCCGGTCACATTCCAGCGGTGGCCCTTCTCGGCACGGTCCTCGACAACCTTGAGCACCAGGTCGGGCCACCACCGCCGCCAGCTGGCCGGGTCGGCGACCGCGGCGCCCACGGCGACCGGATCGGCGCACACGAACGTCTCGTCAGCGATCTGAATGCTGTTCATCGCGGACTAGCTTCACACATGCCTGATCGTCTGCCTACTGCGGCCGACTAGGCTGACCCGCAAAGCCGGTACCACAAGCCTGGAGGGCAAGATCGTGCGTGAGTCAGAGCGGGAATACAGCGTGCCCGCGTCTTTTACCGTCGGCGAGCACGACAGCATCGTCAATTCGGTATCCACGCACGCCGCCGACAGCCCCGACCACGTCATCTTCCGGCGCCTGGTCGACGGCGAGTGGACCGACGTGACCTGCGCCGAAGCGGCCGGCCAGATCCGAGCGGTGGCCCTGGGCCTGATCGCCGAGGGCATCCAGCCCGGCGATCGTGTGGCGGTTCTGTCCGCCACCCGTTACGAGTGGCCCATCATCGACTTCGCGATCCTGTCGGTGGGCGCGGTGACCGTGCCGATCTACGAGACCTCCTCGGCCGAACAGGTGCGGTTCGTCCTCGACAACTCCGCGGCGAAGATCGTCTTCGCCGAGACCGACGCGCACGCCGAGACCGTCGAGCAACTCCGCGGCCAGCTGCCCGAACTACACAAGGTGCTCACCATCGACGGCACCGGCACGCCTGCACTGGACGCCATGGCCGAAGCGGGTAAATCGGCCGACGCTGCCGAGCTCGACAAGCGACTGGCCGGGATCCGGTCGGCCGACCCGGCCACCCTGATTTACACCTCGGGAACCACCGGCCAGCCCAAGGGCTGCCAGCTGACCCACTCGAATTTGCTCTACGAGATCCGGGGCGCCAAGGCCTGCTTCCCCACTCAACTGGCCCCAGGCGAACGAATGCTGGTGTTCCTGCCGCTGGCCCACGTGCTGGCCCGGGCCATCACCATCGCGGCGTTCACCAACAAGGTCACCCTCGGGTTCACCAGTGACATCAAGAACCTGGTCCCGACCTTCGGCATTTTCAAGCCGACACTGGTGGTCTCGGTGCCCCGGGTGTTCGAGAAGGTCTACAACACCGCCGAGCAGAACGCCCGCAACGACGGCAAGGGCAAGATCTTCGCGATCGCCGCCGACACCGCGATCGAGTGGAGCAAGGCCCAGGACAATAAGGGCACAGCGGGCGCGTCCTTGATCCTCCGCGCCAAGCATGCACTGTTCGACAAGCTGGTCTACGGCAAGCTGCGGGCAGCCCTCGGCGGCGAATGCCGGGCGGCGATCTCCGGCGGCGCGCCGCTGGGCGCGCGGCTGGGCCACTTCTATCGCGGCGTGGGCCTGAGCATCTACGAGGGCTACGGCCTCACCGAGACCAGCGCGGCCATCACCGTCAACCGGGTCAACGAGCTCAAGGTCGGCTCGGTCGGCAAGCTGATGCCGGGCAACAGCATGCGCATCGCCGAAGACGGCGAGCTGCTGGTCAAGGGCGGTGTGGTGTTCAGCGGCTATTGGGGCAACGAGACCGAGACCAACGCGGTGTTCACCGATGGCTGGTTCCACACCGGTGACCTGGGTTCGATCGACGACGACGGCTTCCTGACCATCGTGGGACGCAAGAAGGAGATCATCGTCACCGCCGGCGGCAAGAACGTCGCCCCCGCGCTGCTCGAGGATCGGTTGCGGGCCCATCCCCTGATCAGCCAGGCGATGGCGGTGGGCGATCAACAGCCGTTCATCGCCGCGCTCATCACGATCGACCCCGAGGCGTTCCCGGGTTGGAAGCAGCGCAACGGCAAAGACACGGCCGCATCGGTGGGCGATCTCGCCGACGACCCCGATCTGCTGGCCGAGATCGACCTCGCGGTCAAGGAAGCCAATCAGGCGGTGTCGCACGCCGAATCGATCCGCAAGTTCCGGATCCTGCCGGTCGACTTCACCGAGGACACCGGTGAACTGACTCCGACCCTGAAGGTCAAGCGCAAGGTGGTGGCCGAGAAGTTCGCCACCGACATCGCCGCGCTCTACGGCTGATCGCGCCGGCTCAGCCCGAGAGCAGCCCGGTCAGCCGGGCGCCCTGGGCGCGCCACTGCCAGTTGTCGACTGCCCAGTGGCGTCCTGCCGCCCCCATCGCGGCGGCACGGCCGGGATCGGCCAGCACGTCGCCGACGGCCGTCGCCACCGCCGCCACATCGGTACCGTCCACGACGGTGCCGGTCCGGCAGTCGAGGACGGTTTCGGGTGCCCCGCCTGACGTTCCGGCGACCACCGGGACGCCACACGCCGAGGCCTCGAGGTAGACGATGCCCAACCCCTCGACATCCAGGCCCGCGCCGCGGGTTCGGCAAGGCATGGCGAACACGTCGGCCATGGCATGGTGAGCGGGCAGTTCCGCGCCGGGCACCGCGCCGGTGAAGGTGACGTCAGCGGCCACGTCGTGCGCGTGCGCGAGTTGCTGAAGTTTGCCCAGGTACGGTCCCCCACCGACGACGACCAACGCGGCGCCGGGAACGCGACGCCGGATGGCCGGCCAGGCACGGATCAGCATGTCCTGCCCTTTGCGTGGCACGAGACGCGACAAGCACACCACTACCGGACGCCGGCCCAGCCCGTAACGGGCACGCAATTCGGCCCGGGCCACCGGATCGGGCACGAAACGATCGGTGTCCACGCCGGGCGGCAGATGCTCCAGCGCGGCCCGGGGGCCGAAGGCCGAGGCGAACCGGCCGCGGGTGTAGCGGCTGACGAACGTCACGACGTCGGCATCGTCGCCGATACGGCGCAGTGCGGCTCGCGCCACCGGAAGCATCGACCAGCCGACTTCGTGGCCGTGGGTGCTCGCCACGATGCGCCGGGCCCCGGCTCTGCGAGCCAGTGGGCTCAGGAGGGCCAGCGGTGCGGCCGCCCCGAACCACACCGTCTCGATGTCGTTCTCGGCGATCAACCGCTGCATGCGGGACGCGACGGTCGGCTCGGGCACCATCAGCGTCGTCGGGTGGCGCACCACCCGGTATCCCGCCGCTACGGCCCGATCATCGAAATCCGGTGCGCCCTTCCATTTCGGTGCGTACACCGTGAGCTCGTGCGAGCCGTCGCGCACCAATTCACCGACGAACGCCTCCAGGTACGACTGGATGCCGCCGCGTCGCGGTGGAAAGTCGTTGGTGACCAACAAAACCCGCGTCATCGCGGTTGACTGCCCTCTGCGACCCGTCTGGTGTCCATCGCCGCAAGGCTATCCGGTCAGCCAGCGACGCCAACCGGCGACCACGACGTCGAGGTCGGCGCCCAGGACCTCCCGCACGGCGGTGGCCACATCCGGATGGCCGGGTCCGCAGGCGCGCAGATAGAGCTCACGCAGCTTCGGTGCGCCGTACACGTCGGCGACATAACGGCTGAACCACCACGCCCGGTCATAGGCCAGGCTGCGGACGCGCCCGGGGGTGTCAAGGTCCGCATCGGAAGGCAGCTGCACCGGCAGCCCGGCCTGCGCCGGTACCGCCGTGGGCGGGCGGCCGACATAGTCGGCCACCCCTTCGGTCAGCCACCGCGGTGCATCGGCTGCCGTCGCTGACCGGGCCGCGTAATGAAACAGCTCATGACGCAACACAATTCGCAACGCCGCCGGACTCATGTGGGCTGCGCCGGGGGCGAACATGATCCGTTGTGCAGTTGTGGTTGCGGCGATGTCGGCGGCTCCGCCGGCCAAAACCCGGAACTGCTGATCGGAGCCTGCGACCGCGATCTCGATGTCCTGCCGCCAATCCGGCCCCCAGAACGCGGTCACCGCAGCGGCAGCGGCGGGAAGCTCCGCGGCTAGCCGCTGAGGCAGGTCCGAGGACTGAGAGCCTTCGAGGGCGAGTAGCTGGGCGGTGCGCCCGTCGGGCAACACCACCGACGTGACGGGGTCGGGCGGTACTGGGACGGCCGGAGCGGCCGCGCTCCGAGACGGCGCCGCCGGCGAGGGCAACTGCGGCGGCGATGCGGCCGTCCAGAGCAGCACCGCCGCCAGCGCGAGTTCCACCAGCAGCAGTGCGGCCACCAGCCGCCTGCGGGTACTCAGAAGCGAACCGCTGTCGGGCCGGCTCAGTAGCGGCGAACGTTGTAGATCGGCGCATTGTTGACCGGGGCGACCCGAACCGGGGTGCCGTAGGTCGATGCATGCACCATCATTCCGTCGCCGATGTAGATGCCCACGTGGGAAGCATCGGAGTAATAGGTCACCACGTCGCCGGGCTGCATCGAATCCGTCGACACCGGCTGACCCCCGCGGGCCATGGCCTGGCTCGAATGCGGCAGTGAGACCCCGGCGTGCTGGAACGCCCACATCACCAGACCTGAGCAGTCGAAGGAGCTCGGACCGGCCGCGCCCCAGGAGTACGGCGAGCCGATCCGGCTCAACGCCGCCTGGATGACAGTGCCCGAATGGCCACCGCCCCCGTCTGGCAGAGCCCCCTCCGGCGGGGCAACATCACCGGGCGGTATGCCGTTCGGCGGGTCGGCCAATATGGCGGGATCCTGCGCCGGCGGCAACGCTTCGGGCGCAGGCACCGGCGGCGTCGGCGGCAAGGCGTTCATCGCGTCCCGCTGGGCCGGGCTCAACGCCTGGTACTGCGATTTGACGATGGCGATCTGAACCTGCAGTTGACTTTGCTTGGATTGCAGGTCGGCGCGCACTGCGGCGGCCTGCTCGGCGGCGGTCTTGGCGTCTGCGGCCGATTTCGCCGATTCCTTCTCCGCCAACGCGGCCTTTTCGCCCATCGAGCGGAAGTTCTTCATCTGCGCCGACATCTCGGTCGCCATCACCCGCTGCACGGCGAGCTGCTCGATCAGCTGCTGCGGCGAGCCGGCGGTCAAGATCGCATCGACACCGGAGGTTCGGCCGCCCATGTACTGAGCCGCAGCTACCTTGTTGACCGATGACTGGAAGATAGCCAGCTGCGACTTGGCCTGATCGACCGCCGCGGTGTCGTCGGCGTGCTTCTTTTCCGCGCTCTGTTGTGCGGCAAGCTTGTTGTTGAGATCGAGCTGCGCCGAGTGCATCGCCTCAGTGGTCTGCTCGGCCTGGCGGGACAGCTCGTTGAGCTTTGCCAGCGCATCGTCACCAGGGTCGGCGTGCGAACTGGTGGCCAGCAATCCGGATATCAAGAGCAAGCCCGCTATTGCACCTGCAATGGGTCGCTTGACACGACTTGTGGGCCGGTGCGCGCGCTCGTGCCTCAAGTTTTCGTCCTCACAACTGGCGATGGCGAGCCGCCTCGAACTGCTCTTAGGTCTCAGATAGGTTACGAAACGGCATCGGGCTTGTCCAACAGAAGCTGCAAATTTAACAGCCCTCCCTGGGAATTTTCCTGTGCGGGAAGCGTTGCGTGTCGTCAGGCGACTCCCGTTCGGCCGTCTCGGTGAATCGGCACGAGCCGCAGCCGCGGAGCAAGACCCACGTCAGCGAGCACTTCCAGTGCCGCACGCTCGTCATCCAGCAAAGTTTCGGGGACGCCGAGCAACACGCTCACGACGCAGTCCTGACAGCCGGGCCCGCGTACCGCGCAATCGTCACAGTCGATGGTCACGCTGCCCCTGTCGAGCTCGTGTGGGCGAGGCTCGTCGGCATAGGACCAGTTGTCCTGCCGCACTCCGCTCATCTTGACCGTCCTTTCGATCGGTGTTGGGCGCACGCTATCGCCGCGCACCGACAAGTAGCGGGGCCGACAAGTAGCGGAGCGAAGGACGGCGAGCTTGTCGGCGTTTGTCGGGGGCAGTGCCTACCGTCATCGCCATGGGCCAGCGCATCACCGCCGAAGCCGAGCAGCTGACCTTGAGTTTGGGCCCCGCCGTCGACCCCGATGCGGCTCTGTCCCTCGCCGAGACCACTTTCGTGGTGGTGGATCTGGAGACCACCGGTGGGCGCGCCACCGCGAAGGCGCCGGGCGATGGCTACGACGCCATCACCGAGATCGGTGCGGTGAAGATCCGCGGCGGCGAGGTGCTCGGAGAGTTGGCCACGCTCATCGATCCGGGCCGCGCGATCCCGCCCCAGATCGTCGAGCTCACCGGCATCACCACGGCGATGGTGCGTGACGCGCCCAAGATCGAGAGCGTGCTGCCCGCCTTCCTCGAGTTTTCCCGGGGCGCGGTGTTGGTCGCCCACAACGCCGGGTTCGATATCGGGTTTCTGCGCGCGGCATCGGAGCGGGCCGGGCTCAACTGGCCGCGCCCGCCGGTGCTGTGCACGGTGAAACTCGCCCGTCGTGTGCTGACCCGGGACGAAGCGCCGACCGTGAAGCTGTCCGCACTGGCCCGGCTGTTCGGCGCATCCACGACACCTACGCACCGCGCGCTCGACGACGCCCGCGCCACCGTCGACGTCCTGCACGGCCTGATCGAACGAGTCGGCAACCAGGGCATCCACACCTTCGCCGACCTCAAGAACTACCTGCCGGATGTCACCCCGGCGCAGCGCCGTAACCGTTCACTGGCCGACCGGTTGCCCAACCGGCCCGGCGTCTACCTGTTCCGCGGGCCCTCCGGCGAGGTGCTCTACGTGGGTACCGCGGTCGATCTGCGACGCCGGGTCCGGCAGTACTTCACCGGCGCCGATCCGCGGGCCCGGATGAAGGAGATGGCCACCCTGGCGCAGGCCGTCGACCATGTCGAATGCGCCCACGACCTGGAGGCCGGGGTCCGCGAGCTGCGAATGCTCGCGGCTCACGCACCGCCGTACAACCGTCGATCCAAATTCCCGCAGCGCTGGTGGTGGGTGGCCCTCACCGACGAGGCCTTCCCACGGCTGTCGGCGGTGCGAAACCCAGGTCGCCGCACCGCTTTCGGGCCGTTCTCGGCCCGGGCCGACGCCGTACAGTCGGCTCTTGTGCTGGCCCGATTCACCGGTGTGCGCACCTGCACGGCCCGCTTCGGCGCGACCGCGACCCACCATTGCCCCGAGGTCGAACTGTCACCGTGCCCGGCCCCGCAGGATGTTGCCGCCGCGTCGTACGCGGCCGCCGTGGAACGGGCCACCGCGCTGCTCAACGGCACCGACCACGACGCCTTGTCGGCGACATTGGCCCACATCGGCGAGCTGGCGGCCGCCCGGCGGTATGAGACGGCCGCCCGACTGCGCGACCACGCCGCGGTCGCCATCGAGGCGCTGTGGCGCGGGCAGCGGCTTCGCGCTCTGTCCGAAGTGCCCGAGCTGGTGGCTGCGCGCGGTGACGGCAATGGCGGCTGGCATTTCGCGGTGATCCGCCACGGCCAGTTGGCTGGGGCCGGCACTGCCCCGCGCGGTGTGCCGCCCATGCCCGTGGTCGATGCGATCTGCACGGCTGCACAGGTAATCCTGCCCACCGCAACGCCTCTGGGTGGTGCGCTGGTGGAGGAGACCGCGCTCATCGCCCGCTGGCTGGCCGCCCCCGGGGTGCGCATCGTGCGCACGGGCGGCGACGCCGACAGTGGCTATTCGACGCCGATCGGCGCGGCCGGCCGCTATGCGCAGTGGGCCGCAACCGCGCGCTCGGCCCGGCTGGCGGCGGCCCAGCAGCACTCAGAACTGCAGGCTGAACCGCACCCAACGCGCGAGCAGCTGTTCGGCCGCACCCGAGTCGATGGCCTCGGTGGCGCGCGCCAGACCGTCTTCCCACGCAGGCACCCACTTGGCGTCGCTGGCTAGGCCGGCATGGGCCACCATCGCACCCGCCGCGTTGAGCACCACCGCATCACGCACGGGCCCCTTGGCCCCGCTCAGGACGGCGCGCGCCGAGGCCGCGTTGGCGGTGGCGTCGCCGCCGATCAACTCGCTGATGTCGGCACGCTTGAAGCCGAAGGCCGCGGGATCGAACTTCAACCGGTCCACGGTGCCGGCCTGCACGCGCCAGATGGTGCTGGTGGTTGTGGTGGTGAGCTCGTCGAGGCCGTCGTCGCCGTGCACGACCAACACGCTGGAGCCGCGGGCTGCGTACACCCCGGCCATCACCTCGGCCAGGTCGTCGAACGCACAGCCGATCAGGCCGGCCCGGGGGGCGGCCGGATTCGTCAACGGTCCAAGCAGATTGAAGACCGTCGGGACACCGATCTCGCGGCGCACCACCGAGGCGTGCCGGTACGACGGGTGGAACTGCGGGGCGAAGGCGAACCCGATACCGACCTCGGCGACACTGCGGGCCACCTCATCGGGGCCCAGGTCGATCCGCACCCCGAGCGCTTCCAAGGTGTCCGCACCGCCCGACAACGACGACGCCGCGCGGTTACCGTGCTTGATCACCGGCACACCGCAGGCCGCCACCACGATGGCCGCCATGGTCGACAGGTTCACCGTGTTGGCCCCGTCGCCGCCGGTGCCGACGATGTCGACGGTTTCGTGGCCGATCTGAGCCGTGGGCACCCGGCGGGCATGCGACAACATGATGTCCGCCAACTCCCCGACTTCCGCGGAGGTCGGGCGCTTCATCTTCATCGCGACCGCGAAGCCCGCGATCTGAGCCGGGGTCGCCACACCGGTCATGATCTGGTCCATGGCCCACCCCGCATAACCGTTGGGCAGGGTCTGCTCGGTGGTCAGCCGCCCGAGGATGAGCGGCCACGACGGCGCCGCCCCGGCGCGTGCGGAGGACTGGTCGCCCGGCGGGAACTGAGGAGAAGATGCAGGAGCCACCGCCGAATGCTATCTCCGCGCCCGTCTGCGGCCCGCTCCACGCCGACCAGAAGGCGACACGTTTGGGGTCAATTGCTCGACCCGGGTGGAGTTCGACAACTACAAAGCGTCATACTTGCGGATGTGACGAGCGCTGTAGGTACCTCGGGAACGGCAATCACGTCGCGCGTTCATTCGCTGAACCGGCCGAACATGGTCAGTGTCGGCACCATCGTGTGGCTTTCCAGTGAACTCATGTTCTTTGCTGGACTCTTCGCGATGTATTTCACGGCGCGCGCACAAGCCGGTGGCGACTGGCCACCCGAGCCGACCGAACTCAATTTGGCCCTTGCTGTTCCGGTGACGCTGGTTCTGATCGCGTCATCCTTCACCTGCCAGATGGGCGTGTTTGCCGCCGAACGCGGCGACGTGTTCGGGCTGCGCCGGTGGTATGTGATCACGTTCCTGATGGGCCTGTTCTTCGTACTGGGCCAGGGATACGAGTACATCCACCTGGTCGAGCACGGCACCACCATCCCGGGCAGCGCCTACGGATCGGTCTTCTATCTGGCGACCGGTTTCCACGGCCTGCACGTCATCGGCGGACTAGTTGCGTTCATCTTGCTGCTGGCCCGCACCAAGATGAGTAAGTTCACGCCCGCGCAGGCCACCGCGGCGATCGTCGTCTCGTACTACTGGCACTTCGTCGACATCGTCTGGATTGCGCTGTTCGCCACCATCTACTTTGTCCGATGATCGGCTGGCCGATGATCGACTCGATGAGAAGGGGTTCGATGACCAGCAAGTCGCGCCGACGACTGCGCCGACGACTGTCAGCAGGCCTACTGCTGCTGGTCGGCCTGTCAGTCGCAGGTGGTGTTGCGGCCACGCTGACGCCCACACCGCAGGTCGCAGTCGCCGACGAATCGCAGTCGGCACTGCTGCGCACGGGTGAGCAACTGTTCGAGACGTCGTGCGTTTCGTGCCACGGCGCCAACCTGCAGGGTGTGCCCGATCGCGGGCCCAGCCTGATCGGTACCGGCGAGGCCGCCGTGTACTTCCAGGTTTCGACCGGTCGTATGCCCGCGATGCGCGGTGAGGCCCAGGCACCGTCCAAGCCCGAGCACTTCGACGAGAACCAGATCGACGCGCTGGGTGCCTACGTTCAGGCCAACGGCGGCGGCCCGACGGTGATCCGCGACGAGCACGGCGGCGTCGCCCAGGAATCGCTGATCGGGTCCGACGTGGCCCGCGGCGCCGACCTGTTCCGGCTGAACTGCGCGTCCTGCCACAACTTCACCGGTAAGGGCGGCGCGCTGTCCTCCGGTAAGTACGCGCCGGACCTCGGGGACGCCGAACCGGCCCAGATCTACACCGCGATGCAGACCGGCCCGCAGAACATGCCGAAGTTCTCCGACCGGCAGCTGTCGCCGGAAGAGAAGCGCGACATCGTCGCCTACGTCCGCGAGTCGGCTGAGACACCCAGCTACGGCGGTTACGGGCTCGGCGGCTTCGGGCCGGCTCCCGAGGGCATGGCGATGTGGATTATCGGAATGGTCGCCGCTATCGGCGTGGCAATGTGGATCGGGGCACGAGCATGACCGACAACACACCGAAGATTCCCAGCGACGACGAGCTGGCTTCGATGTCGCGTGAGGATCTCGTTGAGCTCGGCGGCAAGATCGACGGCGTCGAGACGATCTTCAAGGAGCCGCGCTGGCCGGTCCCCGGCACCAAGGCCGAGAAGCGCACCGAGCGGCTGGTCGCGTACTGGCTTCTGCTCGGCGGGCTTTCGGGCCTGGCACTGTTGCTGATCTTCATCTTCTGGCCGTGGGAGTACCAGCCCTTCGGGTCGGAAGGCGAGTTCCTCTATTCGTTGGCCACCCCGCTGTACGGCCTCACGTTCGGGCTTTCGATCCTGGCGATCGGCATCGGCGCGGTCCTGTTCCAGAAGAAGTTCATCCCCGAGGAGATCTCGGTCCAGGATCGCCACGACGGACGCTCCCCCGAGCTGGCCCGCAAGACCATCGCGGCCAACCTCGGTGACGCTCTGGAAGGCTCGACCGTCAAGCGCCGCAAGCTGATCGGCTTGTCGCTGGGCATCGGCCTCGGCGCATTCGGTGCCGGCACCCTGGTCGCGTTCATCGGCGGGTTGATCAAGAACCCGTGGAAGCCGGTGGTTCCGACCGCCGAAGGCAAGAAGGCCGTGCTGTGGACGTCGGGGTGGACTCCCCGGTTCCACGGCGAGACCATCTACCTGGCCCGCGCAACCGGCCGGCCCGGCTCGTCACCGTTCGTCAAGATGCGACCCGAGGATCTCGACGCCGGCGGCATGGAAACCGTCTTCCCCTGGCGTGAGTCCGACGGCGACGGCACCACGGTCGAGTCGGAGCATCACCTGACCGAGATCGCCATGGGTGTGCGTAATCCGGTCATGCTGATCCGCATCAAGCCGGCCGACATGCCTCGCGTGGTCAAGCGGAAGGGCCAGGAGAGCTTCAACTTCGGTGAGCTGTTCGCCTACACCAAGGTCTGCTCGCACCTGGGCTGCCCGTCCTCGCTCTACGAGCAGCAGACCTACCGCATCCTTTGCCCGTGCCACCAGTCGCAGTTCGACGCGTTGCACTTCGCAAAGCCCATATTCGGTCCGGCTGCGCGCGCTTTGGCGCAGCTGCCCATCACCATTGACAAAGACGGCTACCTGGTCGCCAACGGCGACTTCGTCGAACCCGTCGGACCGGCATTCTGGGAGCGCAAATCATGAGCCCTGACCTTGCCAAGGTCGCAGCCGCCCAAGGCGATGCGATCGATTCCCGTTATCACCCGTCGGCTGCGGTACGCCGGCAGCTGAACAAGGTGTTCCCCACCCACTGGTCCTTCCTGCTGGGTGAGATCGCGTTGTACAGCTTCATCGTGCTGCTGATCACCGGTGTCTGGTTGACGCTGTTCTTCGATCCGTCGATGGCACACGTCACCTACGACGGTGTTTACCAACCGCTTCGCGGTGTGCAGATGTCGCGGGCCTACGAGTCCGCCCTCGACATCAGCTTCGAGGTGCGCGGCGGGTTGTTCGTCCGCCAGATCCACCACTGGGCCGCGTTGATGTTCGCCGCGTCGATCATGGTGCACATGGCGCGCATCTTCTTCACCGGCGCCTTCCGCCGTCCCCGTGAGGCCAACTGGGTTATCGGCTCGCTGCTGCTGATCCTGGCGATGTTCGAGGGCTACTTCGGCTACTCGCTGCCCGACGATCTGCTCTCCGGTATCGGTCTGCGCGCCGCGTTGTCCTCGATCACGCTGGGTATGCCGATCATCGGAACCTGGCTGCACTGGGCGCTGTTCGGTGGTGACTTCCCCGGCGAGATCCTGATCCCGCGCCTTTACGCGCTGCACATCCTGCTGATCCCGGGCATCATCCTCGCCCTGATCGGTGCCCACATGGCGCTGGTGTGGTTCCAGAAGCACACGCAGTTCCCCGGCCCCGGCCGCACCGAGACCAACGTCGTCGGCGTGCGCGTCATGCCGGTGTTCGCGGTGAAGTCGGGTGCGTTCTTCGCGATGATCACCGGTGTGCTCGGCCTGATGGGCGGCCTGCTCACGATCAACCCGATCTGGAATCTGGGCCCCTACAAGCCATCTCAGGTGTCGGCCGGTAGCCAGCCCGACTTCTACATGATGTGGACCGAGGGCCTGGCGCGTATCTGGCCGGCGTGGGAGTTCTACCCGTTCGGCCACACCATCCCGGCGGTGGTCTGGGTCGCGCTCATCATGGGCGGTGTCTTCGGTCTGCTGATCGCCTACCCCTTCATCGAGAAGAAGGTGACCGGCGACGACGCACACCACAACCTGTTGCAGCGTCCGCGTGATGTGCCGGTGCGGACCGCCATCGGTTCGATGGCGATCGCGTTCTACATGGTGCTGACCCTGGCCGCGATGAACGACATCATCGCGCTCAAGTTCCACATCTCGCTGAACGCGACCACCTGGATCGGCCGCATCGGCATGGTCGTGCTGCCGGCCATCGTGTACTTCGTCGCCTACCGCTGGGCAATCTCGTTGCAGCGCAGTGACCGTGCGGTGCTCGAGCACGGCATCGAGACCGGCATCATCAAGCGCCTGCCGCACGGTGCCTACGTCGAGCTGCACCAGCCGCTGGGACCGGTCGACGATCACGGCCACCCGATTCCGCTGGAGTACCAGGGTGCTGCCCTGCCGAAGCGGATGAACAAGCTCGGTTCGGCCGGCTCACCGGGCACCGGCAGCTTCCTGTTCGCCGATCCGGCTGTCGAGCACGATGCGCTCACCGAGGCCGCACACACCTCGGAGCACAAGGCCTTGACCGCCCTGCGCGAATACCAGGGTCAAGACGGCAACGGGGAGACCAACGGTCACCACTGACCACTCCCCTACCCCAAACAATCGCCGCAGCCTCATCGAGAGGCTGCGGCGATTGTTTTGTGTGCAGGTGGATCTCTTCGGCCCGCCACATCTGGGGACGGGTGCCGGGCTGTGTCACGCCAGCGCAACCGTCGAGCCCGAGAGCCACGCCAGCGTGACATTGGCCCAGGCAACGGCTCCCAGAGCCCGCCACGACGCACGCTGCGGGCGCAGACAGTCAGGGTTCAGGAGGGCAGAGCGTCCAGCTGGCGCAATGCGACGACCAACAGGCCGACGAGACCGGCGGTGGCGAGGCCCGCCACGCCATACAGACACCAGGCCGCCACATTGCTTCCGGTGGCCATGAGATAGGTGGCCAGGCCGACGGCTGCAGTTCCCAGGCCGATGGCGCAGACGACAGAGAGGGTAAATCGCAGCCATAACGCCTCGACCGCCGCGGCGGCCGCGCCGGTGCCGGCGGTGTAGCGACTCATCGCGGGCGGTGCGGCCCGGTAGCTACCACCGATCGGGCGTGGTGACCGAGCCGGCGGCTGGGGTCTGCGACCGGGCTGGGGGTGGTCCGCCTGGGCTCGCGCCCGCAGCAGCAATGGCACGGCCCCGGCGATCACCACGACCGACAAGCCCATCACGGTGTAGAGCACCCATGGAGTGTCAGCACTCTCTACGCCCTGCGGATGACTGCGGCCCAGATCCACCAGCGCGACGACAGCGGCCACCCCAGCACCCAGTGCAGCGAGCCATACCGCGGCGCACGCGCCCAGCAAAACTCGGTCGGTGTTGTCGAGTTCGCTGATCGGCCGGGACATCAGCAGGCAGTCTGTGCGGAGTTGTTGGCGTTCGACGACAGCACGGTTCCATCGCTGGCAGTGATCGAGCAGTTCAGCCTGCTGACCAGGAACAAGCTGGACGCCTCGACAGATCCGACGTCCGAGTTGGAGATCGGGGTCATCGTGAAGGTCCACGGGATGTACACATTGCGCAGGGTGCGCCGGTTCCCGTTGCCGTCGACGTAGGTGATCGTGATGATGTCACCCGGTGCCTTGGTACCCGTCACCGAATAGGTGACCTGACGGGGCCCGGCATGCGTCGTCGTGGTGGTCGGCGGTGCCGCCGGGGTGCTGGGAGCCGGGGGCGGCGCCTCACTGGGCGGTGCCGGGGCAGGCGGCGGCGGCTCGGTGACCGTCACGGTCTCCGGTGGTGGCGGAGGCGGCGCCTCCGATGTCGGAGGGGGCGGTGGCGGCGCCGGAGGCGGAGTCGTCGTGGTGATCTCGTCCTGCACCGGCGGCGCCGACGAGGTGGTACTCGGCTGCGGGGTCGCCAGGTTGGTGGTGTCTTCGTCCCGGGTCACCAATACGGCCACAGACGCGACCAGGGCGACGGCTGCGATGATGGCCGTAACGCCGACCACCCAGGGCCAGCGCGGCGGCGGGGCGGTGTCGACCAGCTCGGTAGCCGAGTCGTAGTCGTCGTAGTCGTAGAGCGCCACATCGGCCGGCACGTATGGCCCACTGGTGAACTGCTCCGACTCTGGCGCGGAATACGCCTGCGAGTAGAACTCCGTCTCGCCGCCGTCCGCGTCGGCGCCGGTCACCTGAGTCGGCTCCTCGGGTGCAGAGTGTTTTCCGGGTTGATCCGGCAAATCAGAACCGGAGGCACCCGGTTCCGGGGGATTCGGCCCGCTCATCTACGCCTATCCTTCTCGACAACTTCACTGCCACGCGGAGCGAACGAGGACGTTCGCTGGTGACAGTGCCCCGGCAACATTACCGAACGAGATGATGCCGGCGGGTCTGGCGCTGCCGGTGGCAGATGAAGTTACGGCCCGATTGTGACCTTGGGCAAGGTCACAATCGGCACGTTCCGACGGATCAGTGCTTCTCAGGACCCCAGTAGTACTCGAAGACCAGGCCGCTGACAGCCAGCAGCACGAAGCAGACGCCTGCCACGATCAGCCAGGGAAGCCACAGGGCAGCGCCCACAGCAGCGACCGAGAAGGACAGCGCGATCAGGATCGGCCACCAGCTGTGCGGCGAGTAGAAGCCCAGTTCCCCAGCGCCGTCGCTGATCTCGGCGTCCTCGTAGTCCTCCGGGCGGGTGTCGAGACGACGCGCCACGAAGCGGAAGAACGTTCCGGTGATCAGGGTCAGGCCGGTGGTGAGAACGAGCGCGGTGGTACCGGCCCACTCGACACCGCCGTTGGCGAACATCGCCGTCAACACGCCGTAAACCACCGCCGACAAGGCGAAGAACGCCGTGAGGATCTCGAACAGTCGAGCTTCAATATGCATTGCGTGTAGCCCCTACTTGCTCGCCTGCGGTGCCTGCTCACCGCGTCGGGTGTCGAACGGGTGCGTGGTGATGGCCAGCGGCTCCTGGTTGATGGCCGCCAACGCCTCGGCATTGGTCTTGCCGGCGTTGCGCTGATCGATGTAGGCCTTGAAGTCGTTGGGCTCAACGACCCGGACCTCGAAGTTCATCATCGAGTGGTAGGTCCCGCACATCTCGGTGCAGCGCCCCACGAACGCGCCGGTCTGCTCGATCTTGCTGACCTGGAAGATGTGATCCGAGTGGTTGGCCACCGGATCGGGCATCACGTCGCGCTTGAAGAGGAATTCGGGAACCCAGAATCCGTGGATCACGTCCGCGGAGTTGAGCTGGAACTCGATGCGCTTGCCCACCGGGAGCACCAGCACCGGAATCTCGGTGGAGCTGCCCAGCGTCTCGATCTTGTCGAAGTTCAGGTAGGTGCGATCTTCGGGGTTCAAGCCGCGCACCGCGCCGACGCGCTCATGTCCGTGCGCGTCCTCGCCCTCCGGCTTGGACGTCATCGCGGCCTTGCGTTCTTCATCGGCCCCGTTGTAATCGAATGAGCCGTCGGCAAAATCGATCTTCTGGTAGCCGAACTTCCAGTTCCACTGGAAGGCGGTCACGTCGATGACGACCTCAGGGTTCGGATCCTTGTGCAGCATCCGTTCCTGGACCACGACGGTGAAGTAGAACAGCACCGAGATGATGAGGAACGGGATGACCGTCAGCACCAGCTCCAGCGGCATGTTGTAGCCGAACTGGCGCGGCAGCTCGGTATCGCCCTTCTTCTTCCGGTGGAAGGCACTCGACCAGAAGATCAGGGCCCACACGATGGCGCCCACCACGAACGACGCAATCACCGAGCCGATCCATAGCTCTCGGTTGAGTTTGCCCTCCGGGGTGATCCCGGTCGGCCAGCCGAGCGCGAGTGCGTCCTGCCAGCTGCAGCCGCTCAGCAAGAGTGCCGAGCCACCCAGGACAATGGTCAACAACGCCGCTCGGGCCACCGCCTTAAGCCCGCGAGGTGTCACGTTGGCGCCTCCTAGATCGGTATTTCGCGACCGCGACCGGTCGTTGTTTTGCGAATACTACGCAGCGTAGACCACGCCGGTCCACGCGAGCGAAGCGACTCGGGAATGCGGTTGCGAAGGCCCTGCAGCGACGGGCGCGACCCCCCGGGTGGTGGTCTCGGCGAACCGCCGGATCAGACATACTGGCGCGGTGTGCGGACTGCTCGCGTTGGTAACTGACCCCTCCGAATCCTCCCAGGCTGAGGCCTCTGCTGAAGCCGGATCGCGGCTGGTCGACGCGGTGGCGGGAGCCTCCCACCTGATGCGTCACCGGGGCCCGGACGAGCCGGGCACATGGGCCGATACGAGTGGCGAGGGCACTGTGGTGCTCGGCTTCAACCGGCTGTCGATCATCGATATCGCGCACAGTCACCAGCCGTTGCGGTGGGGGCCTGCCGATGCGCCGGACCGTTACGCGCTCGTCTTCAACGGCGAGATCTACAACTATCTGGAGTTGCGCGAGCAGTTGCGGGCGGAGTTCGGTGCGGTATTTCACACCGACGGGGACGGCGAGGCCATCGTCGCCGCCTACCACCACTGGGGTGCCGACGCGCTGCATCGACTGCGCGGAATGTTCGCGTTCGCGGTGTGGGACACCGTGGAGCGTGAATTGTTCTGCGCCAGGGACCCGTTCGGCATCAAGCCGCTGTTCATGGCCACCGGGCCGGGTGGCACCGCGGTGGGCAGTGAGAAGAAGTGCCTGCTCGACCTGGCCGACGTTCTCGGGCTGGACCTGGGCATCGACGATCGGGCGGTACAGCACTACACGGTGCTGCAGTACGTGCCCGAACCAGAGACGTTGCATCGCGGCATCCGGCGCTTGGAGTCGGGCAGCTACGCGCGGCTCAAGCCCGGCGGCCGCCCCGAGGTGACGCGCTACTTCGTCCCGAAGTTCACCCCGGTGCCGTTCCTCAAGGATGCCGAGCAGTCCCGCTACGACGAGATCACCGCCGCCCTCGAGGATTCCGTCGCCAAGCACATGCGCGCGGATGTGACGGTGGGCGCGTTCCTGTCCGGCGGTATCGACTCGACGGCTACCGCGGCGCTGGCGATGCGGCACAATCCGCGGCTGATCACGTTCACCACCGGCTTCGAGCGGGAGGGCTTCTCCGAGGTGGACGTGGCCGTCGCGTCCGCCGAGGCCATCGGCGCCCGGCATGTCACCAAGGTGGTCAGCCAGGCGGAGTTCGTCGAGGCGCTGCCGGAAATCGTCTGGTACCTGGACGAACCGGTGGCCGACCCGGCCCTGGTGCCGCTGTTCTTCATCGCCCGCGAGGCCCGCAAGCACGTCAAGGTGGTGCTGTCCGGCGAGGGTGCCGACGAGTTGTTCGGCGGGTACACGATCTACCGGGAGCCGTTGTCGCTGCGGCCGTTCGACTATCTCCCCCGGCCGGTGCGCAAGTCGCTGGGTAAGGCATCCAAGCCGCTGCCGGAGGGCATGCGCGGCAAGAGCCTGCTGCATCGCGGTTCGCTGACGCTGGAAGAGCGCTACTACGGCAATGCCCGCAGCTTCTCCGATGATCAGCTGCGGGCGGTCCTGCCGGGCTTCCGGCCGGAGTGGACCCACACCGACGTCACCGCACCGGTGTACGCCGCATCCCAGGGCTGGGATCCGGTGGCCCGGATGCAGCACATCGATCTGTTCACCTGGCTGCGCGGTGACATCTTGGTCAAGGCGGACAAGATCACCATGGCCAACTCATTGGAGCTGCGGGTTCCGTTCCTGGACCCCGAGGTGTTCGCGGTGGCGTCCAAGCTGCCCGTCGATCAGAAGATCACCCGCTCGACGACCAAGTACGCGCTGCGGCGTGCGCTCGAGCCGATCATTCCGGCGCACGTGCTGAACCGGCCGAAGCTGGGCTTTCCGGTGCCCATCCGGCACTGGCTGCGCGCCGGTGAGCTGATGGACTGGGCCTACTCGATGACGGCATCCTCGGGTGCCGGCGAGTACGTCGATCTGGGCGCGGTCCGCACCATGCTCGACGAGCACCGCAACGGCGTCAGCGATCACAGTCGCAGGCTGTGGACCGTGCTGATCTTCATGCTGTGGCACGCCATCTTCGTCGAGCACAGCGTGACCCCGCAGATCTCCGAGCCCCACTACCCGGTGCAGCTCTGAGCCGAGCAGGCTCAGAGCTGCGGCCGGGTCTCAGGCCAGCGCCTGGCCGATCTCGGCGCCGGCCTCGGGGCCGTAGGCGTCGGTGAGGCGCTGCACGGCCTCGGCCGCATCCCAGGTCCATTCCTGCGGACCCGTCGACTCCAGGACCAGTACCGCGACCAGCGAGGCCAGCTGGGCGGAGCGCTCGAGGTTCAGTCCCGCGCTGCGTCCGGTGAGGAAGCCGGCCCGGAAGGCGTCGCCGATGCCGGTCGGGTCGGCCTGGAGCTTCTCCGGGACGACGTCGACGTGCACAAAGGTGCCGTCCGAGCTGACCAGGTCGACGCCCTTGGCGCCGAGTGTGGTGACGCGCATGCCGATCTGGCTCATCACCTGAGCCTCACTCCACTCGGACTTCTGCAGCAGCAGGTCCCACTCGTAGTCGTTGGTGAACAGGTAGGCGGCGCCGTTGATGAGCTTGCGGATCTCCTCACCGGAAAGCCGGGCCAGCTGCTGAGAGGGGTCGGCGGCGAACGGCAGACCGAGCTTGCGGCACTCCTCGGTGTGCAGGAACATCGCTTCCGGATCGTTGGCGCCGATGATCACCAGTTCCGGGGCGCCGACCCGGGCCACCAGATCGGCCAGCGAGATGTTGCGTGCCTCCGACATGGCTCCGGGGTAGAACGACGCGATCTGGGCCATGTCCTCGTCGGTGGTGCAGACGAAGCGTGCGGTGTAGGCGCTCGCGGAGATCAGCACGCTGCCGCAGTCGACATTGGCGCCTTCGAGCCAGGTGCGGTAGTCGTCGAAATCCTGACCCGCTGCGCCGACCAGCGCGACGTCGCCGCCGAGGATGCCGATCGCGAAGGCCATGTTGCCCGCGACGCCCCCGCGGTGGATCACCAGATCGTCGACCAGGAAGCTCAGCGACACCTTCTGCAGGTGGTCGGCCAGCAGTTGCTCGGAGAATTTGCCCGGGAACCGCATCAGGTGGTCGGTCGCGATGGATCCGGTAACTGCGATGGTCACGTGGTGTCACCCCTCATTTCGTTAAGTCGGCTACATAACAGTACCCGGGCGGCCCATCGGCGATCGGCGCGCGCCGTCGCACTTCGCGGGTTGCGCTAACCTGCGTATAACCGTATTCCCGGTCACCGTAGACGGCTGACCAACTTCCAGATCACGCGGGGAGCGCCATTTAATGACTGGTTCCTACCAGTACCCCGAGCAGACTCCGCCTCAGCCGTATCCCGAGCAGGTGTCGTCCGCCCCGTCCGCCTATCCAGGGACGCTGCCGCCGCCGGTGCCCTACCCGACCCGCCGGCGCTGGCCCAAGATCCTGGCGGCGACGTTGGCGGTGGTGGCGCTGGTGGGCGTGTTGACCGCAGTGCTGGTGGCCGGCCGCCGTGGTCCGGCCGCACCGATGGTGCTCTCGGACGCCCGGGCCCAGGCCGCGGTCCAGGAGTACCTCAACGCCCTGCTGGACGGGGATCACGAGACCGTCGCGCGGCACACCTTGTGCGGGTTGTACGACGGGGTCAAGGAGCGCAAGGCGGATCTGGCGGTGGCGGGCTTGGCCAGCGACGCATTCCAGAAGCAGTTCAGCCAGGTCGAGGTGACCGGCATCGACGCGAACGTGCCGTGGTCCACCACACAGGCTCAAGTGCTGTTCACCATGCGCGTCGCACCGGCCAGTGGGTCCGCACGCGGACAGCGCCCCATCAGTGACGAACAACAGGGCGTGGCACAGCTACTGGTGAAAAGAGACGGAAACGGCGAGCAGGTCCTGGTGTGCTCGTACGTGCTGCGCACCGGCGGTCAGTACTGACCGCCGGCGGTCAGCTCACGTCAGTTGAAGGAATCGCCGCAGGCGCAGGAACCGGTGGCGTTCGGGTTGTCGATCGTGAAGCCCTGCTTCTCGATCGAGTCGACGAAATCGATGGTGGCGCCTTGTACGTACGGCGCGCTCATCCGGTCCACGGTCAGCTTGACGCCGCCGAATTCGGCGGTGAGGTCGCCGTCGAGGGCACGGTCGTCGAAGAACAGGTTGTAGCGCAGGCCGGCGCAGCCACCGGGCTGGACCGCGATACGCAGTGCGAGGTCGTCGCGACCTTCCTGGTCCAGCAGCGCCTTCGCCTTCGTCGCAGCAGCGTCGGACAGGGTCACACCGTGGGTTTCGGTGGTGGCGTCCTGAACAGTCATAGCTCTCCCTAAAGCGTCCCTGGGCATCAAGACGCGTGGACGTACCGCGCGTCTACTACTTCAACGGTACCTTGTTCCGGCGCTATTCCCGACTTGTCCACAGGCCGGGGCGTGTGGCCAGGCCACCTTCGGCGGGCAGTAACCTGGCTGGCGTGAAGCTGCTGGGCCGTAAGAAGGACAACGAAGGCGAACCCGCCGGCACCGACCAAGTCGAGAAGGGTGCCGCGGACGCCGCGCCGACGGACGCCGGCGGTGCCACCGCGGGCACCGCCCCCAAGGGCAGGCCCACCCCCAAACGCAGCGAGGCCACCAAGCGGCGCGGCCCGGTCGCCCCCGCGCCCCTGACCGCGGCCGAGGCTCGTCAGCGCCGCAAGGAGTTGCGCGGGCCGAAGCTTTCCAAGGAAGAGCGCAAGATCGAGCGGCTCTCCCGCCGAGCCGACATGGCTGATCGCCGCGAGAAGATGATGGCCGGCGAGGAGTCCTACCTGCTGCCCCGCGACAAGGGTCCGGTTCGCCGGTATGTCCGCGACATCGTGGACTCGCGCCGCAACGTGCTGGGCCTGTTCATGCCGGCTGCCCTGGCGATGATCTTCTTCATGTTGGCGCTGCCGTCGCTGAAGTTCCAGCAGATCCTGTCCTACGCGATGCTGATCCTGGTGGTCGTCATGCTGATCGACGGGTTCATCGTCGGCCGCAAGGTGAACCACATGGTGGATGACAAGTTCCCCGACAACACCGAAAGCGGTTGGAAGCTAGGGCTTTACGCGGCCAGCCGGGCGTCGCAGCTGCGCCGGATGCGCGCGCCGCGGCCGATGGTCGAGCGCGGCGCCAAGATCTCTTGATGCCGCGTCAGGCGGGGTGAGCGGTGCGCACTCTGGTGCTCGGTGGGATCCGCTCCGGGAAATCGCAGTGGGCCGAGGCGGCCGTGGCGGCCGCTGCCGGGGAGAGCGCTCCCGTGCGATATCTGGCCACCGGGCCCGCCGCCGACAGCGATCCGGCCTGGACTCGGCGCGTTGATGCGCATCGGACTCGTCGGCCCGCGCACTGGCACACCGTGGAGACCTGTGATCTTGTGGGGGCCCTGGCCACGGATCCGCACGCAACCGACACCGCAACATTCGTCGACGACATCGGCGGCTGGCTGACGGCAACCATGGACCGCCTCGGCGCCTGGTCCGGCGCACCCGTGGTTTCCGAGGTCGACGCGCTCGTGGAGGCGGTGGATGCGTTCACCGCTCCCCTGGTCCTCGTCAGTCCCGAGGTCGGGCTGACCGTGGTCCCCGCCACCGAGGCGGGGCGGCGGTTCGCCGACGAACTCGGCACCGTCAACCAGCGCCTGGCCGCGGTGTGCGACCGCGTGGTGCTGGTGGTGGCCGGCCAACCGCTCACGGTGAAGGAGCCGTCATGACCGAATTCGACGCGGACTTCGCCCCGGTCGCCGCACCGGATGCCGATGTCGCCGCCGCGGCACGGGCCCGCCAGGCGCTGCTCACCAAACCGCCCGGCTCACTGGGGCGCCTCGAGGAGCTCTCGGTATGGGCGGCCGCATGTCAGGGCGTGTGCCCGCCGCGGCCGCTCACCCGGGCGCGGGTGGTGGTCTTCGCCGCCGACCACGGGGTCACCGCAGCCGGGGTGTCGGCGTTCCCGTCCGCGGTGACCGGCCAGATGGTGGCCAACTTCGACGCCGGCGGCGCGGCGATCAACGTGCTGGCCGAGGTGGCCGGGGCCACCGTGCGGGTGGCCGACATCGCCGTCGACTGCGACGAACCACTGTCCCCCGCGATCGGCGCGCACAAGGTGCGCCGCAGCTCGGGCAACATCGCGATCGAGGATGCGCTGAGCGAAGAGGACGCGGCCGCCGCCGTGGCTGCGGGACGCCGGATCGTCGACGAGGAGGTCGACGCCGGCGCCGATCTGCTCATCGCAGGCGATATGGGAATTGGAAACACCACGGCGGCAACGACATTGGTAGCCGCGCTGACCGGCACCGAACCCGTCGTGGTGGTCGGCCGCGGAACCGGCATCGACGATCTCGGTTGGCGGCGCAAAACCGGTGCGGTGCGTGACGCGCTGTACCGGGCGCGCACCGTGACGCGGGACCCGCTGGGCCTTTTGCGGGTGTGCGGCGGCGCAGACCTGGCCGCCATGGCCGGGTTCCTGGCGCAGGCCGCGCTGCGGCGCACCCCGGTGCTGCTGGACGGCCTGGTGGTGACGGCGGCGGCCCTGGTGGCCGAGGAGCTGGCACCAGGTGCGCGGGCCTGGTGGCAGGCCGGTCACCGGTCGACGGAACCGGCGCACAGCCTGGCGCTGTCACACCTGGGGCTGGAGCCGATCGTCGACCTGGGCATGCGCCTGGGCGAGGGCACCGGCGCCGCAGTGGCGTTGCCGATCGTGCAAGCCGCTATCGCCACACTGGCCTCGATGGCCACGTTCGCTGAAGCCGCAGTGGCCGGACTGCCCGAATCAACACCGTGATCGGCGCACTTGGCGGGGCGTTCGCGTTCGGCACCGTTCTGCCGGTTCGAACGTCCGCCGGTGTCGGGCGAGGTGCCCTCGCGGCCTTGCCGGTGGTCGGGCTGGCGCTCGGCGCGCTGGCCGCGGCGGTGGTGGCCGGTGGCCAGTGGGCATTCGGCACCGAGAACGCACTGCCCGGCCTGCTGGCGGTCGCCGTCCTGCTGTTGGCCACCCGCGGGCTGCACATCGACGGGTTCTGCGACACGGTCGACGCACTGGGCTGTTACGGCCCACCGGAGCGAGCTTTGGCGGTCATGCGCGACGGCTCGGCGGGACCGTTCGGCGTCGCTGCGGTGATCGTCGTGATCGGTTGCCAGACAATGGCATTCACCCGACTCGACACGGTGGCCATCGTCGTCGCCGTCGCGGCGGGCCGCGTCGCGGCGGTAGTCGCCTGCCGACGTTCGGTGCCGGCGGCGGCCGGCAGCGCGCTGGGCGGTGCCGTCGCGGGCACCCAACCGGCGACCATCGTGGTGGCGTGGGTGATCGCAGTCGCCACCCTGGCCGCGTGGGCGGGACCTCCGATGTGGCAGGGCCCGGTCGTGATGGTGATCGCGGTGGGGTGTTCGGCGCTGCTGGTCGCTCACTGCGTGCGACGGTTCGGCGGCATCACCGGCGACGTGCTCGGTGCCTCCGTCGAGGTGACGACGACGATCGTCGCACTCGGCATGGCGATCGGCTGACTCGTCACGGCCCTGCCCGCCCGCAGCGTCGCGCCCTCCGCGAGTGTCACGCCAGCCGGGTTGTCCGGGTTTCCTGGGCAACCCGGCTGGCGTGACAAAGCGGGCGCGGCAAAGCAGACACGAGGTCCGCAACGGGTCAGTGCAGCTAGTTGAGCCGAGCCATCCAGCCGTGGGTGTCGGCGAAGGTGCCGCGTTGGATCCCGGTCAGGGTGTCACGCAGGGCCATGGTGATCTCCCCCGGTTGCCCGTCGGCGATGGTGAACTCACCCTCACGGTGCTTGACGTGGGACACCGGGGTGATCACCGCAGCGGTGCCGCATGCGAACACCTCGGTGATCTCGCCCGCTGCGGCCTTCTTCTGCCATTCATCGACGTCGATCTTGCGTTCCTCGACTGCGAAACCGGCATCGGTGGCCAACTGCAACAACGAATCTCGCGTGATGCCCGGCAACAGCGAACCGGACAGCTCGGGCGTGACGAGGCGGGCCGAGCCTCCGCTGCCGAAGACGAAGAACAGGTTCATCCCGCCCATCTCTTCGACGTAGCGGCGCTCGAGGGCGTCCAGCCACACCACCTGATCGCAGCCGTTGTCGGCGGCCTCGGCCTGTGCGAGCAGCGAGGCCGCGTAGTTCCCGCCGAACTTGGCCGCACCGGTGCCGCCCGGAGATGCACGCACGTACTCGTGCGACAACCACACGCTGACCGGCTTGATGCCGCCCTTGAAGTACGCCCCCGCCGGGGAGCCGATCACCAGGTAGCGGTACTCGTTGGCCGGACGCACGCCCAGGCCGGGCTCGGTGGCGATCACGAACGGCCGCAGGTAAAGCGATTCCTCACCGCCGGCCGCGGGCACCCACTTCTCGTCGACGGCGATGAGCTCGCGCAGCGACTCGACGAACACGTCCTCGCCAAGCTCCGGAATGGCCAGACGCCGCGACGACGCACGCAACCGCTGCGCGTTGGACTCGGGCCGGAACGACACGATCGAGCCGTCGGCCCAACGGTAGGCCTTGAGCCCTTCGAACACTTCCTGCGCATAGTGCAGCACGATGGCCGAGGGATCGAGCTCGATCGGCCCGTACGGGATCACCCGCGCGTCGTGCCAGCCATGCCCGGCGGTGTAGTCGATGGCCACCATGTGGTCGGTGTGGTACTTGCCGAATCCGGGGTTGGCCAGAATGGACTCGCGTACCTCATCGGTCGCCGGATTCGCATTGGCTGAAACCGTGAACTCGAGATGGCCGCTAGTCATGCAGCGATTGTATCGCCCGAGGCTAGCGTGTTTTCGGGGCCACGAATGGCGGCTTGACCACCTCGCATTCGACGGCACGCCCGCGCACGTCCACGCTCACCCGCTGTCCGTCGGCGATGTCGTGGGCGGTGTCGATGAGCGCCAGTGCGATACCGACTTTCAGTGAGGGCGAGAACGTTCCCGACGTCGTGGTGCCGATTTGGGTGTCCCCGTCGAGCACAGCGAGATCGGCGCGCAGGACACCGCGGCCGACGGCCTTGAGGCCACGCAGCACTCGGGTCGGGCCGGCTTGCTTCTCTGCCAGCAGCGCGTCGCGTCCCCAGAACGCGTCCTTCTTCCACCCGATCGCCCACCCGCAACGAGCCTGCAGTGGCGAGATGTCGAGGGACAGCTCGTGGCCGTGCAGCGGATAGCCCATCTCGGTGCGCAGGGTGTCACGGGCGCCCAGACCCGCGGGTTCGCCGCCGGCGGCACGCACGCCCGTCACCAGCGCGTCGAAAACCTCACCGGCGCGGTCCCAGGCCGGCAGCAGCTCGTAGCCGTGCTCGCCGGTGTAACCGGTGCGGCACACCCGCACGAACACGCCGTTGTATTCGGCATCGGCG
Source organism: Mycobacterium sp. DBP42 (assembly GCF_005924235.1). NCBI lineage: Bacteria > Bacillati > Actinomycetota > Actinomycetes > Mycobacteriales > Mycobacteriaceae > Mycobacterium > Mycobacterium sp. DBP42. The sequence continues at coordinate 103,452 of NZ_VCMY01000004.1, read as the reverse complement.
TAACCCATGTAATCCATCTCGGTGGGCAGCCCCAACGACTCCAGTACCTCGGCGGATTTGGGCCCCTGTACCGCCAGCACCGCATACGAGCGGTGCTCGTCGGTGATGGTCAGCCCATCGGGGGCGTGCTTCTTCAGTTCCGCGACGACGGCCGCCGTGTTCGCGGCGTTGGGCACCAGGAAGATCTCGTCGTCGGAGACGTAGTAGGCGATCAGGTCGTCGATAACTCCCGCCACGCCTCCTTCGTCTTTGCAGCACAGGGTGTACTGAGCCTTGCCCGGCCCGATTCGATTCAGGTCGTTGGTGAGGGCGGAGTTGACGTAGGCCGCCGCACCCGGACCCTTGACCAGTGCTTTTCCGAGGTGGCTGACGTCGAACAGGCCGACGGTCTCGCGGGTGGCGTTGTGTTCGGAGACGGTCCCGGCGTAGGACACGGGCATCAGCCATCCACCGAATTCGGCGAAACTGGCCCCCAGTTCGCGGTGGCGGTCTTCCAGCGGTCCGTGCAGCAGATCGTCAGTCACGGGCCAACCATAATCTGAACGCCTGAACTTCAAGCCTGATCGCCCCACCGACTGCACACTGGTCTGGTGGTCGATTTCGATGCACTGGCTGCCGCCGGGATCGCTGACGCACGACAGCGCGCCCCGCTGATCGAGTATCTCGACGACTTGGGTTTCACCGCCGAGCAGATGATCGAGGCCGAGTCCCGCGGCCGCTTGTTCGGGCTGGCCGGGGATGTGCTGCAGTGGTCGGGGCCGCCGGAATACTGTCTGGCCGATGTGGCCACTGAGCTCGATGTCCCGCTCCATGATGTTCAGCGGGCGTGGGCCGCGCTGGGCCTGACGGTGGCGGGCTGCGAGGTGAAGACCCTGAGCCGCGCCGATCTGGAGACCCTGCGCACCTGGGCGGAATTGCGTGTGCTGGTCGGCGATGTCGAGGCCACCGGTCTGCTGCGCGTGATCGGTTCGGGGATGGCTCGCCTGGCCGAAGCCCTGTCGTCGATGAGCCGGGCCGGAACACCTGAAATCCAGCTCAACGTCACCCATGACGAGCTCGCCACCGCCAAGGCATACCGGGTGGCCGCGGGATTCATTCCCCGCATCGGCTCGATGGTCGATGCCGTGCACCGCCACCACGTGATGAGCGCGCGCAGCTACTTCGAGCAGGTGATCCACGACGGATCGTCGAATGCGGTGTGCGGCATCGGGTTTGCTGATCTGTCGGGGTTCACCGCGCTCACGCAGATGCTGACCACCACCGAGCTGTCGGCTTTGCTCAACGAGTTCAGCGCCACCAGCACCGAAATCGTGCACGCCGCCGACTGCCGCGTGGTCAAGTTCATCGGAGACGCCATCATGTGGGTCGGCTCCGAACCCGCTGAACTGCTACAGGTCGCCGTGGACCTGGTGACTCACCCCCGGGCAGCCGAGACCAACCTGCAGGTGCGGGCGGGGCTCGATTTCGGCGAGGTGCTGGCGATCGGCGGCGACTACTTCGGCAATCCGGTCAACCGCGCGGCCCGCCTGGTCGCCGCGGCCGAACCCAGCCAGATCCTGGTGTCCGAGCCGCTGTGTGAGCTCCTCACCGGGCGGGCGTTCACTGCGGCTCGCACGCTGACACTGAAGGGTTTCACCGCACCGGTGACGGCGTATCCGCTGCGTCTGCCGTGAGCCTCGGCGGCCTGACTAGGGTAGGCGGGGTGAGCCCCGCAAATCCCGGTTACCAGGTTCCCAACGTCACCGTCAGCGCGTCGCTGCCCAAGCGCAAGAGCGAGGCCGTGCTGATCGTTCCCGTGGTCAGCGGGCCGGATGACGATTCGACCGCCGCCGTTGTCGGCAACCCGTTCCTCGATGCCGAGGCGGTCGGTGAAATCGAGGTGGCACTCGCCGCGCTCGGTGCCAAGGGCGGCACCGACCAGGTCACCAGGGTGCTCGCGCCGTCACTGCCGGTCGCCAGTGTGCTGGCCGTCGGCCTCGGCAAACCCCGCGACGAGTGGCCTGCCGACGTGATCCGCCGTGCCGCCGGTACGGCAGCACGGTCGTTGAACGGCACCGAGACGGCTGTCACTACGTTGTCCGACATCGATCTGGAAGCCGCCGTCGAGGGCCTGATCCTGGGCTCCTACCGCTTCAACGACTTCCGCAGCGCCAAGACCGCACCCAAAGACGCCGGCCTCACCGCGATCGTGGCCCTGACGGCCGACACCAAGGCGGCGACGAAGAACCAGGCTCAGCGCGCGGCGGACATCGCCTCGGCGGTCGCCACTGCCCGGGACTTCGTGAACACCCCGCCCAGCCACCTGTTTCCCGACGAATTCGCCAAGCGCGCAAAGGCTTTGGGTGAGACCGCCGGACTTGAGGTCGAGGTGCTCGATGACAAGGCCCTGACCAAGGCCGGTTACGGCGGGATCGTCGGGGTGGGCAAGGGATCCTCGCGACCGCCGCGTCTGGTGCGATTGGTGCACCGTGGCACGGGCAAGAAGCCCAAGCGCGTCGCACTGGTCGGCAAGGGCATCACATTCGACACCGGCGGCATCTCGATCAAGCCTGCCGCCAACATGCATCACATGACCTCGGACATGGGTGGAGCGGCGGCGGTGATCGCGACCGTGGTGCTGGCCGCCAAGCAGAATCTTCCGATCGAGGTGATCGCGACCGTGCCGATGGCCGAGAACATGCCCTCGGCGACCGCGCAGCGTCCGGGCGACGTGCTGACCCAGTACGGCGGGATCACCGTCGAGGTGCTCAACACCGACGCCGAGGGCCGGCTGATCCTGGCCGACGCGATCGTACGGGCCTGCGAGGACGAGCCGGACTATCTGATCGAGACGTCGACGCTGACCGGTGCGCAGACCGTCGCTCTCGGTGCCCGCACACCTGGTGTCATGGGAAGTGACGAGTTCCGCGACCGGGTCGCGACGCTGTCACAGGCCGTCGGTGAAAACGGTTGGGCCATGCCGCTTCCCGAGGAGCTCAAGGACGATCTGAAGTCGACGGTGGCCGATCTGGCCAACGTCAGCGGGTCGCGCTATGCCGGGATGCTGGTGGCCGGGACGTATCTGCGCGAGTTCGTCGCAGACGGGGTCGAATGGACACACATCGACATCGCTGCACCGGCCTACAACACCGGCGGCCCATGGGGTTACACACCCAAGGGCGGCACCGGCGTGCCGACCCGCACGATGTTCGCGGTCCTGGAGGACATCGCCGCGAACGGCTGATCATGTCCCCGCCCAACGTGAACAAGATGTCGAGGATTGCCCGCGATCTCGCCATCTTGTTCACGTTGGGCGCGGCGCTCGCCGGCTGTTCGGGATCGCAGGACGCCGCGAGCCCGAGCACTCCGAACCTTCCGAGCGCCACGTCAGCGACGTCTCCCACCACCACGCCGGCCGCCCCGGCCGGCGCACAACCGCGCCTGGCCCCCGACCCGGACCGGTTGGCACGAGACCTTGTGGCCGACGAGCGGGCTCTGCGCGACCCGTCGACGCCGGAGGCGGCCTTGACGCAGGCCGCGCGCCGTCAGCAGGTGGCCTACCGGGCGATCGGCCGGCACCCCGAATGGGACGGGATCATCCGCCCCCGGATCCCGGCCGAGTTGGTGGCGTTCTACGACCGCAATGTCGACGCGCGGCGGCAGCTGGCCACGCTGGCCGAACCGCGGGACACGCTGCCCGCGTGGCGGATCAACCCGCCGCCCCCGCCTGGGGAACTGCTGGCGGCCTATCGCGACGCCGAAGCCGCCTCGGGCGTGGGCTGGAACTTCCTCGCCGCGATCAACCTGATCGAAACCCACTTCGGCAGCGTGAGCGGAACCAGCTCGGCCGGTGCCCAGGGACCGATGCAGTTCATGCCGTCCACGTTTGCCGCCTACGGCATGGGCGGCGACGTCCACTCCCCGAGGGACAGCATCATGGCAGCCGGTAACTACCTGGCCGCCAACGGTTTTACCAGCAACCCCGACCACGCCCTGTTCCGCTACAACAACGCCGACGCGTACGTGCGGGCGGTCAACGACTATGCCGCGGCGATGGCCGCCGATCCGGCGGCGTTCGGCGCGTTCTACCGCTGGGACGTCTATTACGTCTCAACGGCCGGTGACGTGCTGCTGCCCATCGGGTACGCCGCAGAATCGCGGATACCGGTCGGCGAGTATCTGACGGCGCACCCGCAGTAGCGGTTAGAGCGAGCCCGACCGCGCCGCGCGGCGCAGCGCCGACGGCACCAGCCGCGCCACCCCATACGCCGCGTAGGCCTCGGGGGTCACTGGGCGGATCGCCTTGCCCTTCACGACGGACGCGACGATGGCCTTGGCCACCTTGTCCGGCCCGTAGCGCCGGGCAGCGAAAACCTTCTTGGTCTGAGCCCGCAACTGCTCGACCTGCCCCTGCTTGTCGGCGGGCACGTCGAAGCGGGTGGTGTCGATGATGTTGGTGTCGATCATCCCCGGGCAGATCGTGGTCAAACCGACTCCCGCCGAGTTCAATTCGGCGCGCAGGCAGTCGGAGAACATGAACACCGCGGCCTTGCTGGTGGAGTAGGCGTTCATCGACGCCGACGGCGAGTAGGCGGCCATCGAGGCCACGTTGACGATGTGACCGCCGGTGCCGCGGTCGACGAGGCGGCGGGCAAAGGACCTGCAGCAGTTGACGACTCCGCCGAAGTTCACGTCCAGCACCCGGTCGTACTGATCGGCAGGCGTATCGAGAAACTTTCCGCCGTGGCCGATTCCGGCGTTGTTGACCACCACATCGGGGACCCCGTGCGTGCTGCACACTTGCTCGACGAAACTCTCCACGGCGTCGGCATCGGACACGTCCAGCCCGTAGGCGTAGGCCAACCCGCCGCGGGCAGCGATCTCGTCGACCGTCGCCGCTGCTGCATCTTTGTCGATGTCGCTGACCACGATCTCGGCGCCCTGCGCAGCGAAGGCCAGGGCGGTGGCGCGACCGATGCCGCTGCCCGCGCCGGTGACAGAAACCAGTGTGTCGCTGAAAGGTTCACGCGACCGACCGATCTGGGCACGCCGCAGCGCCCGGGAGGCTGGGGCACCCTCGATGTGGTCGATCAGCTCGGCGGTGGCCTCGGCGATGGCGCGCCAGTGCGAGAACGGCGCCCAGTGCCCGGCTTTGAGGTCGCGGCGCCACAGCATCGGCATCCACTTGGACGCCTCGTCATAGCCGTGCCCGCGCACCACAGGATCGTGGTCGTTGCAGATCAACTGCACGGGCACGGTCACGTAGTGGTCGGTGCGCAGTGTCGTGAACGATCGAATCGCGTTGGCACGGTAGATCTTGAGCGAGTTGGCCGCGTCGATGTCGAGCGTCTCGGACTGGAACTTGGGACCCGGCGTGTCGATGGCCTGCAGCCGGCGCGCCGCCCCGCGACGCATCAGCGCCGGTGCGAGAACCGGAATGGAGAACGGGACCCAATAGCTGAACCGCGATGCCAGGTTCACCGCCTTGGCGAACCGGATGGGGCGGTACGGCTGGGCCAACCGGCCGCGCACGAACGACCCGTAGTGGTCGGTGCTGGGTCCCGACACCGATGTGAACGATGCCACCCGCTCGGAGGCCTCCGGCCGGCTGAGGTACTCCCACACCCCCACCGAGCCCCAGTCATGGGCCAGCACGTGCACGGGGCTCCCGGGGCTGACCGCGTCGATCACGGCGGACAGGTCGTCGGCGAACCGGTCCATGCGGTATGCCCGGACGGCTTTGGGAACGTCCGAGGCGCCGGCGCCGCGGTTGTCGTATCGCACGATGTGGAACCGGTCCTCCAGTTCACCGGTCACGCCGTTCCACAGCACGTGGGAGTCCGGCCAGCCGTGCGCCATCACCAGAGTGGGCCGCTGCCGGTCCCCTTGTTCGTACACCGCGATGCGGGTCCCGTCCGAGCTGACGACGAAGCGCTGCATTGTCCACCCCTCCACGAGGTACCTGTAACGATCAGTATCCAATACCGGAGGTATCGGTTGCTCTGACTCTAGCGGTCGTCGAGCTCGCGACGCATGGCGCGCTCCCGTTCGATGCGCCTTCGCGCGTCGTGATCACGCATGCGTTGCGGATACCCGACCTTCTGCACGTCGTAGACCGGGATCTGCAGCCGGTCGCTGAGCCGGCGTGCGCCGGCCTCACCACCGGCGCGGCGACGGGTCCATTCCCCATCCGCGGCAACCAGCACCACCGTCACGTCGGTGACAGTGGTGCGTGGCTCCACGAAAGCCTCGACGCCGGTGTGCTCGGCCACCCAGCGCTGCAGATAACGCAGATCCTCGGCCGCCGCGCCGCCGGATCCGCGCACCGAACCTCCCCGGCGAAACGCGTCGAACAACCCCAATGGAACGGTCTCCTCAGCTCTGGGGATGTTCGGAGAACAGCCCTGCAAACCCTGACTCGATAGTGCCAGAGCCTTGAGCAACCCTGAGTGCGTGCGAATGATGCTGCAGTGACAGGATGGTTCCGACAATCCACCTAGGTGCCGCACCCAGTGCACCCTGCTGTGGTAAGCCAGAGTTCGAGTCGTCACAAGTGACCGTCCGAGGAGTCAATACACATGGCCATCTCCGTCCAGATGCCCGCGCTAGGTGAGAGCGTCACCGAGGGGACTGTCACCCGCTGGCTTAAACAGGAGGGCGACACCGTCGAACTCGACGAGCCGCTGCTGGAGGTGTCCACGGACAAGGTCGACACCGAGATCCCGTCCCCCGCCGCAGGCGTGCTGACGAAGATCGTCGCTCAGGAGGACGACACCGTCGAGATCGGCGGCGAGCTCGCGGTGATCGGCGAATCCGGCGAACAAGCCTCGGAAGCGCCGTCCTCGGAACCGCAAGCCGCAGCCGAGCCCGAACCTCAGGCCACCGAGCCGTCGGCCGCCCCGGCCGAGACCGCCGCCGCGGAACCCGCAGCGCCCGCGGAGCCGGCCCCGGCCGCCGCGTCCGGGCCGGCCACCACCGTCGTGATGCCCGAACTGGGCGAGTCGGTCACCGAGGGCACCGTCACCCGGTGGCTCAAGAAGGTCGGTGACTCCGTGGGCGTCGACGAGCCGCTCGTCGAGGTGTCCACCGACAAGGTCGACACCGAGATCCCGTCCCCGGTGGCCGGCACCCTGCTGGAGATCACCGCCGAGGAGGACGACACCGTGGCCGTCGGCGGCGAACTGGCCAAGATCGGCGACGCCTCCGCCGCCCCCGCAGCCGCCCCGGCTCCGGCAGCGCCGGCTCCCGAGGCCAAGCCGGAACCCAAGCCCGAACCGAAACCGGAACCGAAGCCAGAGCCCAAACCAGAGCCCAAGCCCGAGTCGGCGCCCGCGCCCGCAGCTGCCCCGGCACCGTCCGCCGCCGCTGGGGACGGCTCGCCGTACGTCACCCCGCTGGTGCGAAAGTTGGCCTCGGAGAACGGTGTTGACCTTGCCTCGGTGAAGGGCACCGGTGTCGGCGGTCGCATCCGCAAGCAGGACGTGCTCGCCGCGGCGGAAGCCAAGAAGGCCCCGCCGGCGCCGGCCGCTTCTGCCGCACCGGCAGCGCCCGCGGCGGCCGCACCGGCTGCCTCGGCAGCCCCGGCTCCGGCCCTGGCCCACCTGCGCGGAACCACGCAGAAGGCCAACCGGATTCGCCAGATCACCGCGAAGAAGACCCGCGAATCGTTGCAGGCGACCGCTCAGCTGACCCAGACCCACGAGGTCGACATGACCAAGATCGTGGCGCTGCGGGCCCGGGCCAAGACGGACTTCGCCGAGCGCGAGGGCGTCAACCTCACGTACCTTCCGTTCATCGCGCGCGCAGTGATCGACGCGCTCAAGATCCACCCGAATGTCAACGCCAGCTACAACGAGGACACCAAGGAGATCACCTACTACGACGCCGAGCACCTGGGCTTCGCGGTCGACACCGAGCAGGGCCTGTTGTCGCCGGTGATCCACAACGCCGGTGACCTGTCGCTCGGCGGATTGGCTCGCGCCATCTCCGACATCGCGGCACGGGCCCGGTCGGGCAACCTCAAGCCTGACGAATTGGCCGGTGGCACATTCACGATCACCAATATCGGCAGCCAGGGCGCGCTGTTCGACACCCCGATCCTGGTGCCGCCGCAGGCAGCGATGCTGGGCACGGGCGCGATCGTCAAGCGGCCTCGAGTGATCTCCGACGAGTACGGCAACGAGTCGATCGGTGTCCGGTCGGTGTGCTACCTGCCGCTGACCTACGACCATCGATTGATCGATGGTGCCGACGCCGGCCGGTTCGTGACCACCATCAAGCGCAGGCTCGAAGAAGGTGCATTCGAGGCCGACCTCGGGCTGTAAGGGCCGTTAGGAGGGGCTCCCCACTGTGGCGGATGCCGTCATCGCGATAGCGGGATCATCCGGTCTGATCGGTTCGGCGCTGGTGTCCACGCTGCGCGCCGCCGATCGCCGGGTACTCCGGATCGTGCGCAGAGCACCATCGAACGGCGACGAGCTGTTCTGGAACCCCGACACCGGAGAGTTCGACGCCGGGGCGCTGCACGGCGTCGACGCGGTGGTGAATCTCTGCGGCGTCGGCGTCGGAGAGAAGCGGTGGTCGGGCGCCTTCAAGCAGAGCCTGCGCGACAGCCGGATCGGGCCCACCGAGGTACTCGCCGGCGCTGTGGCCGACGCCGGCGTGCCGGTGCTGATCAATGCCAGCGCGGTCGGTTACTACGGCGACACCAGAGACCGGGTGACCGACGAGTCCGCACCCGAGGGACGGGGTTTCCTGGCCGGTTTGTGCGCGGATTGGGAAGCGGCGACCGCGCCCGCCATAGCTGCCGGGTCACGGGTGGTGTTGCTGCGCACCGGGCTGGTGATGGCGCCGTCCGGGGGCATGGTGAACCGGCTGAAGCCGTTGTTCTCGCTGGGACTCGGCGCCCGGCTGGGCAACGGCAGGCAGTACATCCCGTGGATCAGCCTGGAGGACGAGGTCCGCGCGGTGTTGTTCGCGATGTCGAACGAAAACCTTTCCGGCCCGGTCAATCTCACCGGACCGGCCCCGGTGACCAACGCCGAGTTCACCGCGGCACTGGGACGTGCGCTCAACCGGCCCACCCCGGTGATGGTTCCTGGCTTCGCGCTGCGCACCCTGTTGGGCGAGATCGCCGACGAGGGACTGCTGGTGGGCCAGCGCGCCATCCCCGCCGCACTGGAACGGGCCGGCTTCAACTTCCACCACAAGACCGTGGGCGAGGCATTGGCTTACGCCACCGCGCCCCGCGACTAGCGACCGGACGTGGCCCGGTAGTCCTCGATCACAGCCATCGCGTCGTCAAACCCACGGTCCATCGGGGTGAGCGATATCGCGATGTCACCGCCGGCCAGCCTCCGGTTGGCCCGACTCAACCGGCCCAGCAGCGTCGTCGACGGGAACCGTTGCGGGTCGGCCAGGTGCAGCATGATCAGTTTCTGACTGCGGTACTTCCACACCGTCACGTTGACGATCTCGCCCCACGGGATCACCGCTTCTGACCACTGCTTGTAGTAGATGCCGTCGGGTGCTACCCGCAGTTGCTCACGGCGGTCGAACAACCGGACCGCGGCGAGGACCGCTGCGCCAAGAAAGAGCAGGGTGCCGCAGACACCGGCAGCCTTGTGTAGCAGGGAGGCCTCGGCCGACCCTGCCATCCAAGCCGATATTGCGCTCATCAGTACGCCGAGCACCGTCAGCATCAACAATCGCCACGGCGAATATCGGGCAGAGAACGTCGGCATCATCCGACCTTATTCGGCGTCAACCCCTGCACCGGACGGCAATCCTGGGCACGAGTAGCGTGGCTGCCATGGCGGCATCCATCCGCTCAGCCGCTGCTCCCCTTGAGGTGCGACGCCTGGGCACACTCGATTACGAAGCCGCCTGGGACCTACAGCGTGAGGTGGCCGACGCCCGGGTGGCCGGTGGACCCGACACCCTGCTGCTGCTGCAACACCCGGCCGTCTACACCGCAGGCAAGCGCACCGAACCGCATGAACGCCCCATGGACGGCACCCCCGTCGTCGATACCGATCGTGGCGGCAAGATCACCTGGCACGGCCCCGGACAGCTGGTGGGCTATCCGATCGTCGGGCTGGCCGAGCCGTTGGATGTGGTGAATTTCGTTCGGCGCCTTGAACAAGCGCTCATCAACGTGTGCGCGGATCTGGGCCTGCAGACCGATCGGGTCGAGGGACGCTCGGGCGTATGGGTTCCCGGCGACGAGCTCCGGCCGGCCCGCAAGGTGGGGGCGATCGGGATCCGGGTGGCCCGGGCGACGACGCTGCACGGGTTCGCGCTGAACTGTGACTGCGATCTGTCGGCGTTCTCCGCGATCGTGCCGTGCGGCATCGCCGACGCCGGCGTGACCTCGCTGACCGCCGAATTGGGCCGCCGCGTCACCGTGGAGGACGTCACCGACCGAGTCGCCGCCGCCGTGGGCGATGCGCTGGACGGACGGCTGGAAGTGGCCCTGAACGTAGGATGAACTCGTGACTGTGGTGCCTGAAGGTCGGAAGCTGCTGCGTCTGGAAGTGCGCAACGCGCAGACGCCCATCGAACGCAAACCACCGTGGATCAAGACCAGGGCCAAGATGGGTCCGGAGTACACCGAGCTCAAGGGCCTGGTGCGGCGCGAAGGCCTGCACACAGTGTGCGAGGAGGCCGGCTGCCCCAACATCTTCGAATGCTGGGAGGACCGGGAGGCCACGTTCCTGATCGGCGGCGAGCAGTGCACGCGGCGGTGCGACTTCTGTCAGATCGACACCGGCAAGCCGGCCGACCTGGACCGGGACGAGCCACGCCGGGTGGCCGAGAGTGTGCAGGCGATGGGATTGAAGTATTCGACGGTGACCGGGGTGGCCCGCGATGACCTGCCCGACGGCGGGGCGTGGCTGTACGCCGAGACGGTTCGTCAGATCCATGCGCTGAACCCGAACACCGGTGTGGAGCTGTTGGCCCCGGACTTCAACGGCGACCCCGAGCAGTTGGCCGAAGTGTTCGAGTCGCGCCCAGAAGTGTTCGCGCACAACGTCGAAACGGTGCCGCGCATCTTCAAGCGGATCCGGCCGGCCTTCCGTTACGACCGGAGTCTGGCGGTGATCACGTCCGCGCGCGACTTCGGTCTGGTCACCAAGTCCAACCTGATCCTCGGGATGGGCGAGACCATCGAGGAGGTGCAGACCGCGCTGCGCGACCTGCACGACGCCGGGTGCGACATCGTCACGATCACCCAGTACCTGCGTCCGTCCCCACGTCACCACCCGGTGGAACGCTGGGTGCATCCCGACGAGTTCGTCGAGCTGTCGAGCTATGCCGAGGGCCTCGGCTTCGCCGGCGTACTGGCCGGACCGCTGGTGCGTTCGTCCTACCGCGCGGGCAGGCTCTATGCCCAGGCCGCACGGGTTCGGTTTGCCGATCGGCCCCCCGTATCCTGATGTAATGGCGAAAACCCGCGGTGCCGCAGAGACCAAAGCGGCAAAGGCCGAGGCGAAGGCTGCCCGTAAGGCGGCCTCCAAGCAGCGGCGCAGTCAGCTCTGGCAGGCATTCCAGATCCAACGCAAAGAGGACAAGCGCCTCCTGCCGTACATGATCGGCGCGTTCGTGCTGATCGTGGCCGCTGCGGTGGTCGCCGGCCTGCTCATCGGCGGGTTCACGATGTACACAATGATCCCGCTGGGTGTGGTGTTGGGCGCACTGGTCGCCTTCATCATCTTCGGCCGCCGCGCCCAGAAGTCGGTGTACACGAAGGCCGAGGGCCAGACGGGTGCGGCCGCCTGGGCGCTGGACAACCTGCGCGGCAAGTGGCGCGTCACCCCCGGCGTCGCGGCAACCGGCCATTTCGACGCGGTGCACCGCGTGATCGGCCGGCCCGGTGTGATCTTCGTCGCTGAAGGCTCGGCCAATCGGGTCAAGCCGCTGCTGGCTCAGGAGAAGAAGCGCACGGCACGCCTGGTCGGCGACATCCCGATCTACGACATCGTGGTCGGCAACGGCGAGGACGAAGTGCCCTTGTCCAAGCTCGAGCGGCACCTGAACAAGCTGCCGGCCAACATCACGGTCAAGCAGATGGACTCCATCGAGTCCCGGCTGGCTGCGCTCGGCACCAAGACCGGTCCGGCCGGGATGCCCAAGGGCCCGATGCCCGCCGGCGCCAAGATGCGCGGCGTGCAGCGAACCGTGCGGCGGCGCTGACTCAGCGCTAGCGCCGCAGCACCGCGGTGAACGTCAGCCGGTCGTGCAGACCTCGCAAATCGCTGTCGGAAACCAGCGGCGGGATGACCAACGCGATCAACACCACCCGCAGGAATGCCCGCACGATGCCGATCCGGTCGCGCCCGTCGGCGGGCGCGACGGCCAGGCCGACCGCGAGCTGCCCCGGCGTGAACGAAAACAGCCGCACCGCGACCGTGCCCAGCACCATCCAGATCACCAGCACGGCGGTGGACAGCATCGGCAACGAGATGAAGCCCAGGGCCATCACCAAGCCGGCCAGCCCGTAGGCGACCAGCCAGTCGATGCACAGCGCGCCCAGTCGCCGGCCCATCCGGGCCAGCGAGCCAGGCCCGCTCTCGGGCAAGCCAAGGCGCTCACCAGGGTATTTGCCCTGGCTGTCGTGGCCGTCTTCGCCGTCCCCGGCATCGAAAGGTCCGGGTCCGGACAGCCAAGTTCCCATCGTGCGCGCCATAGGGCCAGAATAGGCGGAGCCGGTCGCGCGACAGTCAGTAGCTCACGTCACAAAGAACGGTCATCGCGTAACTTGCGCGCAACATATGGTTGACGACTGCGCAACATCGTGTCCTTAGCGTCAACCCGCGGGTTACCAGTAAAGGAGAACACTCAGTGGCAGAAAAGACGTCCGACGACATCTTCAAGCTGATCAAGGACGAGAACGTCGAGTACGTCGACATTCGCTTCTGCGATCTGCCCGGCGTCGTCCAGCACTTCTCGATCCCGGCGTCGGCGTTCGACCAGAGCGTCTTCGAGGACGGCCTCGCGTTCGACGGTTCGTCGGTCCGCGGCTTCCAGTCGATCCACGAATCCGACATGATGCTGCTACCGGATCCCGACACCGCGCGCATCGACCCGTTCCGCGCCGCCAAGACGCTGAACCTGAACTTCTTCGTGCACGATCCGTTCACCCGCGAGGCATACTCCCGCGACCCGCGCAACGTGGCCCGCAAGGCGGAGAACTACCTGGCCAGCACCGGTATCGCCGATACCTGTTACTTCGGCGCCGAGGCCGAGTTCTACATCTTCGACTCGGTTTCGTTCGACTCCCGGATGAACGGCACCTTCTACGAGGTCGATTCCGAGTCCGCGTGGTGGAACACCGGCGAGCCCGCCGAGGCCAACGGCTCCCCCAACCTCGGTTACAAGGTTCGCCCCAAGGGCGGCTACTTCCCCGTCGCTCCCTACGACCACTACGTGGATCTGCGCGACGAGATGTCGACCAACCTGATCAACGCCGGGTTCACCCTCGAGCGCGGCCACCACGAGGTTGGCACCGCCGGCCAGGCCGAGATCAACTACAAGTTCAACACCCTGCTGCACGCTGCCGACGATGTGCTGTTGTTCAAGTACATCATCAAGAACACCGCGTGGCAGAACGGCAAGACCGTGACCTTCATGCCCAAGCCGCTGTTCGGTGACAACGGTTCGGGCATGCACGCCCACCAGTCGCTGTGGAAGGACGGCAAGCCGCTGTTCCACGACGAGTCCGGGTACGCGGGCCTGTCCGACACTGCCCGCCACTACATCGGCGGCATCCTGCACCACGCCCCGTCGCTGCTGGCCTTCACCAACCCGACGGTGAACTCCTACAAGCGTCTGGTGCCGGGCTACGAGGCCCCGATCAACCTGGTGTACAGCCAGCGCAACCGCTCGGCCTGTGTCCGTATCCCGATCACCGGCAACAACCCGAAGGCCAAGCGCCTCGAGTTCCGCTGCCCGGACAGCTCGGGCAACCCGTACCTGGCGTTCGCGGCCATGCTGATGGCCGGTATCGACGGCATCAAGAAGAAGATCGAGCCGCTGGCTCCGGTCGACAAGGACCTCTACGAGCTGCCGCCGGACGAGGCTGCCAACATCCCGCAGGCCCCGACCTCGCTGGCCGCGGTCATCGACAAGCTCGAAGAGGATCACGAGTACCTCACCGAGGGTGGCGTGTTCACCGAGGACCTGATCGAGACCTGGATCTCCTACAAGCGGGAGAACGAGATCATGCCGATCCAGATCCGGCCTCACCCGTACGAGTTCTCGCTCTACTACGACGTCTAAGTCGTAGCGCGAGCAGACACAAAGCTGCCCCTTTTCCGCGGAGGAGGGGCAGCTTTGTGTCTGCTCACCGTCGATCCGCACAATGGATCGCATGCGTGTTCTGGTGCAGCGGGTGACATCTGCCAGCGTTACGGTCGACGGCGAAGTGGTGGGCGCCATCAAACCGAACCCGCAGGGGCTGCTCGCCCTGGTCGGGGCGACGCATGGCGATGACGCCGCCAAGGCCAAGCGGATGGCCGAAAAGCTCTGGCAGTTGAGGATTCTCGACGGTGAGAAATCCGCGTCAGACGTCGCGGCCCCGATCCTGGTGATCAGTCAGTTCACCTTGTACGCCAACACCGACAAGGGCAGGCGCCCGTCGTGGAACGCGGCGGCGCCGGGTGCTGTCGCCGAACCGCTGGTCGCCGAATTTGCCGACGCACTCAAAACATTGGGCGCGGTGGTGGAAACGGGGGTTTTCGGTGCGGATATGCAAGTGGAACTGGTCAATGACGGGCCGGTAACGGTGTTGCTGGAGCTGTGAGTTTTCGGCGAACGACGAGTATTGTCGGCCCATGACGACCAATCTGGACACCCGACTGACCTCGATCTCGCCCGCTGTCATCAGTTTGTTCCGCGTCGTGTTCGGTCTCCTGTTCACCATCCACGGGACATCCAAACTTTTTGCCTGGCCCGTCGATTCGGGAAGCGGCGCCGTGCCGGTCGGCACCTGGCCGTACTGGTACGCAGGCGTTCTCGAACTGGTGCTCGGCCTGCTCATCATGGTGGGGCTGTTCACCCGGATCGCGGCGATCGTCGCCGCGGGCCAGATGGCGTTCGCCTACTTCACCCAGCACCAGCCCAAGGGCCTGTTCCCGATCGAGAACGGCGGCGAACTCGCCGTGCTGTATTGCTTCGGTTTCCTGCTGCTCGCGGCAATCGGCGGCGGCGCCTATGCGTTGGATGCGGTGCGCGGCAAGAGTAAGACTTAGTCCAGCGCGAGGTCTTTGCGGAAGCGCTTGAGTCCGTCGATCTTCTCGGCCAGGGTGGCGTCGGGGCCGGAGTAGAACATCCACGGCATGGTGACGATGCCGTGGATGCCGCCGGCTTCCGCGCGTGCGTAGTGTTCGGGCGTGAAGGCGTCGGTGAGTGGGGTGATGATGGTGAAATCATCCATCGTCAAACCTTTTTCGGCACGCAGCTCACGCAGCCGGTTCACCCGCTGCAGTGCGGCCTCGGTGGAGATCAGATCGCCGATCCAGCCGTCGTGGCGCGCCGCGCGGCGCAATGCGATGTCGGACAGGCCGCCGACATATATCGGGATCGGCGGCGGGGTGGGCTCCATTTCCAGGCGCGGGGTGGAGTAGAACTCACCGGAAAACTCGGTCCAGCCCGGCTCCCAGAGCTTCTTCATCAACTCGAGCATTTCGTCGGTGCGCTTGCCGCGCCGGGCGAACTGCTGGCCCAGCAGCTCGAACTCTTCCTCGCACCAGCCCACCCCGATGCCCAGTTCCAGCCGCCCGTCGGCCAGATAAGCCGCGGTGCCAATGGCTTTCGCAGCCGAGTACGGGTCGCGCATCGCGGGCAGGTAGACCGTGGTGACGAACTTGCACCGGGTGGTGACCAGCGCCAGTGCGCCGATCATCACCCACGGGTCGGGCCAGTCGGTAAAAGCCTCCCAGCGTCGCTTCCCGTCCTTGGTGTAGGGGTACGGCGTGGACAGCGTCTCCAGGTTCACCACATGGTCCGGGATGCCCATCCCGTCATAGCCGAGTTCATCTGCGGCCCTGGCTACTTCGACGGCCTCACGGGTGTCCATGAAGGCCATGCTGACGTAGAACTTCATCCGGCATCCCGGGCCCAGGCCGGGGTGATGAAGACGCCTTCGGCCTCGACGGTGATCCCGTCACCGTCGCTGATATGGCCCCGCGCAAAGGTTTTGACACCTTCGGTCCGGTCGATATAGGCCTCGGCGCGCAGCGGCCCCAGCGGCGTGCCGCGGTTGTAGCGGCACGTGATGGTCCCGGTGTAGCGCGGCTCGTTGAGTCCGCCGCTGGCCACCTCGCCGAGGATGTGGTCGAGCACCAGTGCGCAGATACCGCCGTGTACCCATCCCAGCGGGCCCTCGTAGGCCGCGCCGAGCACGAACTCACTCCAGCAGCTGCCGTCCTCGGCATGCTCGATCACCAGCGGCGGGGCCAGCGCGTTGCGCAATCCGACGACCGGGTTGGCCCACACCACCGGGCGGTTCGTCTCGGCATGCAGCATGGCGTGTGGCCCGTCGCGCTGTTCGCGGCGCAGTGAGGCGGTGATGGCCTCGACGGCGGCAGTGGCTTCGGCGATGGTCTGCGGGTCCACCTCGGTGCGCACACCGGCGTCCACGAGTTCGCGCATCGCCCGGGCGAACGGCTCGTAGAGCGCTTCGAGCCGATCATGCTCGGCCGCGGTGATGACGTCGAACGTGTGCTTCATCCGGACTCCCAGTGAATTTGGTTATATGCCCTTATTAACACCACCCACTGCGACGTCATGCAGGCGGGGCCTGGTTCCGCCCGGCCGGCTACTCTCCGCCGAAGATATTGCGGACCACGCCCTTGGCCCGCCGGGTCACCCGCAGATAGTTGTCCAGGAACTCTCCGCCGTCATCGCTGCCCCATCCGGCTGCCAGCGCGACCGCGTTGAGTTGGCGGCCCGGCCCGGGCAATTGATCGGTGGGCTTGCCGCGCACCAGCACCAGGGCGTTGCGTGCCCGCGTGGCCGTCAGCCAGGCGTCGCGCAGCAGCTCCACGTCGCTTTCGGCGACCAGCTCGGCAGCGCCGATCGCGTCGAGGGTCTGCAGTGTCGAGGTGTTGTGCAGGGCGGGCACGGTGTGCGCGTAGCGCAGCTGCAGCAGCTGCACGGTCCACTCGATGTCGGCCAGTCCGCCGCGCCCCAGCTTGGTGTGGGTGTTGGGGTCGGCGCCGCGCGGCAGACGTTCGGCGTCCACGCGGGCCTTGATGCGACGGATCTCCTGGACCGCCTCCGCCGATACCCCGCCCGAGGGGTAACGGGTCTTGTCGGCCATGACCAGAAACCGATCGCCGAGATCCAGATCGCCGGCCACGCGGTGGGCGCGCAGCAGCGCCTGGATCTCCCACGGCTGAGCCCACTGCTCGTAGTAGGCGGCATACGACGCCAGCGTGCGCACCAGGGGTCCGTTGCGCCCCTCGGGACGCAGCCCGGTGTCTACCTCAAGCGGTGGATCGGCGCTCGGTGTCCCCAGCAGGGCCCTGACCTGTTCGGCGATGCTCACCGACCAGCGCACCGCCGCCGAATCCTCGACTCCGGAGCTGGGCTCGCAGACGAACATCACGTCGGCGTCGGAGCCGTATCCGAGTTCGCCGCCGCCGAGGCGGCCCATCCCGATGACCGCGATGCGCGCGGGCACACCGGATTCGGGAGTGTTGGCCCGGATCACGGCGTCCAGGGCGGCTTGCAGCACCGCCACCCACACCGAGGTCAGTGCCTTGCACACGTCGGTCACGTCGAGCAGGCCCAGCACGTCGGCCGAGGCGATGCGGGCCAGCTCCCGGCGCCGCAATGTGCGGGCAGCCGCGATGCCGCGCACCGGATCCGCGTGCCGGCCGGCCGACGCCACCAGGGCTCGAGCCACGCTGTCGGGATCGCCGTCGAGTAGTTTCGGCCCGTTGGGGCCGTCGGCGTACAGCTGGATCACCTCGGGGGCGCGCATCAGCAGTTCCGGGATGTAGGCCGAAGTTCCGAGCACCCGCATCAACCGCTTGGCCACCGCACCCTCGTCGCGCAGGGTCGACAGGTACCAGCGTTGCTCGGCCAGTTCCTCGCTGATCCGGCGGTAGGCCAGCAGGCCGGCATCCGGGTCGGGGGTGTCCGACAGCCAGTCCAACAGGGTCGGCAGCAGTACCTGCTGCACGGTGCCACGCCGCCCGCTCTGGGCGGTGAGCGCGGCCAGGTGGGTCAGTGCGCTCTGCGGGCCCTCGTAACCCAGTGCGGCGAGCTGACGTTCGGCAGCCTTGGTGCTCATGCCGGCGCCGATGCCGACCGCGGGCTGGCCCACCGATTCCAGCAGGGGTTGGTAGAAGAGCTTGGCGTGCAGGCGCGACACCCGCATGCTCTGCCGCTTGAGTTCCTCACGCAGCACGCCCTGCGCGTCGTGCCGGCCATCGGGACGGACGTGCGCGGCCCGGGCCAGCCAGCGGTACGCCTCGTCATCGCTGTCGTCGGGCAGCATGTGGGTGCGCTTGAGCCGCTGCAGCTGCAGGCGATGTTCCAACAGCCGCAGGAATTCGTAGGACGCGGTCAGGTTGGCGGTGTCGTCGCGCCCGACGTAACCGCCCTCGCCGAGCGCCGCCAGCGCGTCGACAGTGGAGGCCACATGCAGCGAATCGTCGTTGCGTCCGTGCACCAGTTGCAGGAGCTGGACGGCGAATTCGACGTCGCGCAGGCCGCCGGTACCCAGTTTGAGCTCACGGGCCCGCACCCCGGCCGGGACGAGTTCCTCGACGCGCCGACGCATGGCCTGCACCTCGGGGACGAAATCCTCACGCTCGCAGGCGGTCCACACCATGGGCATCAGGGCGTCGATGTAGTCCTTGCCGAGTTCGGCGTCACCGGCAGCGGGACGCGCCTTGAGCAGTGCTTGGAACTCCCAGGTTTTCGCCCAACGCTGGTAGTAGGCGATGTGGGAATCCAGGGTCCGGACCAGTTGGCCGCGTTTACCTTCCGGACGCAGCGCGGCATCGACCTCGAAGAAGGCTTCACCGGCGCACTGCATCATCTCGCCGGCGACCCGGGTCGCGGTGGCCAGGTTGTCGTCACCGTCGCCCTCGGGGATGGCCTCGCCCACGAAGATGACGTCGACGTCGCTGACGTAGTTGAGCTCGCGCGCACCGCATTTGCCCATGGCGATCACCGCCAGGCGAGGCTCGACCCCGTCCTCGCAGACGGCCCTGGTGGCCACCGTCAGCGCGGCCCCCAGTGCCGCGTCGGCCAGGTCGGACAGATGTGCGGCGACTTCGACGAAGGGCAGCACCGGCTCGTTCTCGACCGTGGAGGCCACGTCGAGCGCGGCCAGCACCAAAAGGTGGTCGCGGTAGAGATCTCGCAGGGCCGGCACGGCACTGCTTGTGCCCCTGTCGATCTCAGCATCGCGAGCGGCGGCGGTGAAGATGTTGTGCAGCTCCGCGACACCGGGAAGTACGACGTCTCCGTCCAGCAGGCGCCACGACTGCGGGTGGGCGATGAGGTGGTCACCGAGGGCCAGGGAGGATCCGAGTATGCCGAACAGCCGGCCTCGCAGAGGCCGGACGGTGAGCAGTCGACGGTTGAGCTCGTCCGCGTCAGCCCCGAGCGCGTCGGTCAGCCGCACCATGGCCAGCAGCGCCACGTCGGCGTCGGGTGCCCGCGACAGTGACCACAGCAGTTCGACGTGCGCGTCGGTGTTCCAGCCGAGCTGTTCGAGGTGGGCCGATGCCTGGGGATGCACCAGACCGAGCCGACCGACGCTGGGCAGTTTCGGGCGATCGGTTGCAGGCTTTGGCACGTTCACGACGGTAGCGCACCAATGGCCGGGACCGGCGCCGACTACAGCGACAGGTAGGTCTTCAGCTCATAGGGGGTGACGTGACTGCGGTAGTTCTCCCACTCGGCGCGCTTGTTGCGCAGGAAGTAGTCGAATACGTGCTCCCCCAACGCTTCCGCGACGAGCTCGGAGTTCTCCATGGACTCCAGCGCGTTGCCCAGGCTGGTCGGCAACTCGCGGTACCCCATGGCACGCCGCTCCTCGGCCGTCAGGCTCCAGACGTTGTCCTCGGCCTGCGGACCCAGCACGTAACCCTTCTCCACGCCACGCAGGCCGGCCGCCAGCAGCACCGCGAAGCTGAGGTAGGGGTTGCATGCCGAGTCGGGGCTGCGGACCTCGACGCGCCGCGACGACGCCTTGCGCGGGGTGTACATCGGTACCCGCACCAGAGCTGAGCGGTTGGCGGCGCCCCACGAGGCCGCGGTGGGCGCTTCACCGCCGTGCACCAGCCGCTTGTAGGAGTTCACCCACTGGTTGGTGACGGCGCTGATCTCGCTGGCGTGCTCCAGGATGCCGGCGATGAAGGACTTGGCCACGTCGGACAGCTGCAGCGGGTCGTCGGGGCTGTGGAAGGCGTTGGTGTCGCCCTCGAACAGGCTCATGTGGGTGTGCATGGCCGAGCCGGGATGTTCGGCGAACGGCTTGGGCATGAACGATGCACGCACGCCGTCGGCCAGGGCGACTTCCTTGACCAGGTAGCGGAAGGTCATCACGTTGTCGGCCATCGACAGCGCGTCGGCGTAGCGCAGGTCGATCTCCTGCTGGCCGGGTGCGCCCTCGTGGTGGCTGAACTCCACCGAGATGCCCATCTGTTCGAGGGCCTCGATGGCGTGGCGGCGGAAGTTGGGGGCCGAATCGTGGATCGCCTGGTCGAAGTAACCGCTGTTGTCGGCCGGAATCGGCACCGATCCGTCGTCTGGCCCGGCCTCGAGCAGGAAGAACTCGATCTCGGGATGCACGTAGCAGGTGAAGCCCAGATCGCTGGCCTTGGCCAGCTGGCGACGCAGCACGTGCCGGGAGTCCGCCCACGACGGCGAGCCGTCCGGCATCGTGATGTCGCAGAACATGCGTGCCGAGTAGTGCTTGCCGGCGCTGGTGGTCCAGGGCAGCACCTGGAAGGTCGACGGATCGGGCCGGGCGACGGTGTCGGACTCCGACACACGGGCGAAGCCCTCGATCGACGATCCGTCGAAACCGATGCCCTCTTCGAAAGCGCCTTCGAGTTCGGCGGGCGCGATCGCTACCGACTTGAGGTAGCCGAGCACGTCGGTGAACCACAACCGAACGAACCGGATATCGCGTTCCTCCAGGGTGCGCAGCACGAATTCCTTCTGGCGGTCCATGAGCGCAGCGTAGGCATCGGCTGTTAATTCTGTGTTACGAGCCTGGAAGGAGTTAGCAGGAAAGGTTGCCCGGCGAGGTCTGGTTGACGAAGAAATCCAGGACCGCGGTGTCCACGCAGGCATCCCCGTTGAACACCACGGTGTGTTGGGTTCCGGTGAAGGAGATCAGCGCCGCACCCATTTGCCGGGCCAGGTCGACGCCCGCCTGATAGGGCGTGGCCGGGTCGCCGGTGGTGGACACCACGACGACCTTGCCCGGTCCGGGGCCGGTGACCGGGTGTGGCGCC
The DNA here is from genome assembly GCF_005924235.1 of Mycobacterium sp. DBP42. Lineage (NCBI taxonomy): Bacteria > Bacillati > Actinomycetota > Actinomycetes > Mycobacteriales > Mycobacteriaceae > Mycobacterium > Mycobacterium sp. DBP42. The sequence continues at coordinate 81,985 of NZ_VCMY01000004.1, read as the reverse complement.
GACGTCGCGGGCACCGGCCACAGGGCGCATACGTCGCGGGGTGCGTATCCGGTGAACTCCCCGTAGGCCATGAACGGCGCCGCGGCCCGCAGCCGCCGGTCGGCGTCGGCCCACACCGCCGGGTCGGTGGGGAACGGCGTGTCGACGCACCGGATCGCGGTGAAGGCGTCCTGCATGTTCGAGTAATGCCCGGATTGGTCGCGGCGCCAATAGTCGTCGGCGAGCAGCAGCAGGTCGCCGGCGTCGGTGCCACGAGCCAGACCGAGCAGCCCGCTGGTCAAATACGGCCAGTACCGAGCCGAGTAGAGGGCGTTGCCGGTACCGGTGATGGCGTCGGCGTAGCCGAGGCCGCGCGGGCCCGAGGTCGGGTGCGGCGTCGTCACCAACGGGTCGACCAGGCGCTGGAACCGGCCGACGAACTGGGCGGGATCGGTGCCCAGTGGGCAGTCGGCCGATTTCGCACAGTCCGCGGCATAGGTGTCGAATGCCTTCTGGAAGCCCGCGAGCTGACGGATGTTCTTGGTGATCGGATCGAGGCTGGGGTCGATCGCCCCGTCGAGCACCATCGTGCGCACCCGGTCGCCGAATTGTTCGGCGTACGCCCCGCCCAGTTCGGTGCCGTAAGAGAAGCCCAGATAGTTGATCTGCTCCTCCCCCAGCGCGGCCCGCACCGCGTCCATGTCCCGTACCGCCGAGGCGGTGCCGACGTTGGCCAAAAACGGTGCGCCCATACGGTCCAGGCACTGCTGGGCGAACTGGCGGTAAAGGTTTTCGATGTGGGCGACTCCGGCCGGGCTGTAATCGGCCATCGGCTCACGGCGGTACGCGTCGATCTCGGCATCGGTGCGGCAGCGCAACTGCGGGGTGGAGTGCCCGACCCCGCGCGGGTCGAAGCCGACAAGATCGAAGTGGTCGGTGAGCGGGGAGCCGGCCAACGCGGCCCCCATACCGGCGACGGTGTTCACCGCCGAGGCACCAGGGCCGCCCGGGTTGATGAACAGCGCGCCGATCCGCTCACCGCCGGCCGGAATCCGGATCACTGCCAACTGCGCTTGGGCACCTTGCGGATCCGGGGAACTCCAATCCACGGGCACCGCCACAGTGCCGCATTGCGCGGTCGGGATCGCGGCCGGATTCTGCACCCAGTTGGCGCAGCTTCCCCATTCCGGCCCCGATTCCGGAGCGGCCTGCGCGACGGGGCAGGCCACGGCGGACAGGCCGAACAGCGCCACCGCCAACACACGTCCTGCCCTGCCCGCCCACCACACGGCAGTCATGGTCGCACGGCGCACCGCGCCGGGTCTGTGCCCGAGGCCGAGCGGCAATCGGCCGGAGATCATCCGGTGACCTTGGCGGGCCGGACCGGTCAGCAGCGAGTCCCCGGCGCCGGCACCGTCACGTCGACGAGGTAGGTCGCGGCGATGTCGTCGACGCACTTGTTGCCCTGGAACACCACGGTGTGCTGGGTGCCTTCGAAGGTCACCAGCGTGCCGCCGAGTTGGCGGGCCAGGTCGACACCGGCCTGGTACGGCGTGGCCGGGTCGTTGGTGGTCGAGACGATCAATGTCGGGGGCAGGCCCTTCACCGAGATCTCGTGCGGCTTACTGGTGGGCGGCACCGGCCAGAAAGCGCAGGTGCCCAAGGGTGCGTGCCCGGTGAATTCGCCGTAGCTCATGAACGGCGCCACCTCGCGGGCCCGGCGGTCCTCTTCGACGACGGTGGCACGGTCGGTGATGGCGGGCTTGTCGACGCAGTTCACCGCGACGCGCACATCGGTCGAATTGTTGTAGTGCCCCTTGGCATCTCGGCCCATGTAAAGGTCGGCCAGGGCCAGCATCACGTCGCCGTTGCCGTTCTGAAGCCCGGTCAGGCCCTCGGTCAGGTGCCGCCACAGATTCGGCGAGTACAGGGGCAGGATGGTGCCCACGGTGGCGTCGCTGTAACTGAGCCCGCGCGGATCACGCGTCTTCGCCGGATGTTCCACCAACGGGTCGACCAGGCTCTTGTACACCTCGACGGCCTTGGCCGGATCCGTGCCCAGCGGGCAGTCGGGGTTCTTGGTGGTGCAGTCGGTGGCGTAGTCGTCGAAGGCCTTCTGGAACGCCGCGGCCTGACGGATGTCCTCTTCCACCGGGTCCGCATTGGGGTCGACGGCTCCGTCGAGAATCATCGCGCGGACCTTGTCCGGGAACTGCTCGGCGTAGGTGGCGCCGATGCGGGTGCCGTAGGAATAACCCAGGTAGGTCAACTTGTCGTCGCCGAGTGCGACCCGGATCGCGTCCAGATCCTTGGCGACGTTCTCGGTGCCGACGTTCTCCAGGAACTCCTTGCCCATCTTCTCGACGCAGCGCTCGACGAACTTCTTGGTCTCGTTTTCCAGGTGCTCGACACCTTCAGGGGTGTATTCGACCGTCGGGTCGGCGCGCAGCCGGTCGTTGTCCTCGTCGGAGTTACACCACACAGCGGGCGTCGACGATCCGACTCCGCGCGGGTCGAACCCGACGATGTCGAAGCGGTCCTTGACCGACTGCGGCAGGCCCGACAGCAGGGAGACGGCGGAATCGACCCCGGACTCGCCGGGGCCGCCGGGATTGATCACCAGCGAGCCGATCTTCTGGCCCGCGGCCGGGAACCGGATCATGGCCAGCCTCGCGACTTCGCCGTCAGGCTTGGAGTAGTCGACGGGCACCGACAACATGCCGCATTCGGCGTTGTCGGGGATTTGCACGTGGTCCCCCGAACCGGCGTTGCACGGCAGCCATTGCAGCGGCGTGCCGGGGCGCGGGACCGCGATCTTGGCTTCGCCGTCGACCACCTGGGTGCAGCCCGCCGCGGCAATCGCCGTCAACGCCAGCAGCGCGCCGAACCTCATGCTGAACTTCATGGCTGACCATGCTGCCATGACGCGACATCGCCGCAGGCCGCGCCCGGTCGCGACGCGCTGGGACGCTATCGGGTAGCGGCCAGGAGCTCGTCGAGCGCAACGTGGAAATCGTCGGCCATGTCCCACAGGTCAGGCAGCAATTCCGGGCAGGACATGATGCCGACGTCGAGCATCCCGGTCAGCGACATCACGGTGATGTTCAGACCCGATCCGTGAAAAATGGGGCCCAGCGGGTACATGGCCTTGACCTCACAGCCCAACAGGTACAGCGGGTCCTGAGGCCCGGGCACGTTGGAGATGACGAGGTTGTGGACCGGCTTGGCCCCGGACAGTCGGCTGGCCGCGTACACCCGCATCGCCGCTCCGAACACCGCCGGTGCCGCGAACTGCGTCCAATCCTGGAGCAGCGTCGCACTGATCGCGGAACTGTGTTGTTTGGCAACCGAATTCGACGCGGCGATGGCCAGGAGCCGCTGGGCCGGATCGTCGATGTTGGTTTCGAGTTTGGAGAACATCCCCGACACCTGATTGCGTCCGGGCCGGTCGGAACGGCCGTGCACCGATACCGGCACCATCGCGACAAGCGAGCTCTCCGGGAGTTCACCGCGGTCGTGCAGGAAGGTGCGCAGCACGCCGGAAACGAGCGCCATCACCACATCGTTGACCTTGACGCCGAAATGGTTCTTGACGGTCTTGATGTCGTCGAGGTCCAACTGGGCGAATGCGACGCTGCGCTGGCCGGTGATGTTGGTGTTGAACGCGGTTTTGGGGGCGTTGAACGGGGCCGCCATCGCGTTGCCGTTGACGGCTCGGCGCACCGTGTCGATGACGGATGTCGCGGTGGCGGGCAGCACGTTGGCGAACTTGAGCGGGCGGGACGCGAACTTGAGGGCGCCGCTGATCGCGATCTCGGCTCCCGAGGCGTCGCCGACGCCGGTCACCGGATCGGGCGGCGGCGCGTCGGCTTCGGTGGTGCACAACTGCGACATCAGGTTGGCCCCGGTCACGCCGTCGACGCCGGCGTGGTGGATCTTGGTCATCAGCGCCAGCCGACCGCCCTCGTGCGCGTCGGTGCCTGCGACGTTCTCGATGATCCACATTTCCCACAGCGGCCTGGTGCGGTCCAGCGGGAGCGACGCGATGTGGCCGCAGATCTCGGACAGTTCGGCGCGCCCTCCCGGGGCCGGAAGCCCGATCCGGTGCAGGTGCCGGTTGACGTCAAAGTCCTTGTCTTCCACCCAGACCGGGTGGTCGAGGTTGAACCGGCTGTCGGCCAGTTTCTCCCGGAAGTGCGGCATCGCCTTGATACGCAGTGAGAGTTCGTCACGCATCCGGTCGAAGGTGTATCCGCCCGGCATGGTCGAGGTGTCCAGTTCGAGCACCGAGCACACGTGCATGGGCTGCGCGGCCGTTTCGAGATACAGGAAGCTGGCGTCGAGTCCGCTGAGCCGTTGCATGCCGCTGATGTTAAGAGGCGCCGCCTTCAAACTGTGAGGAAATCCACTCGAACGTCGCTTTTGCCTTCATTCCCGGCGGTGGCAGACTGGCAGATGTCCAACGAACCCGGGGACCGCCGAAGCGGCCTCGAGGATCGAACCGACCATCACAAGGGACGATGATGTCTGAACAGTCTGTTTATGGTGCTTCCGATTCGGCTGCCGAGTCCGTGGTATCCAAGCCGCGCACCAAGGTCCGCACCCTGACGCTGCAGAAATGGAAGTCCGAAGGCCACAAGTGGGCCATGCTCACCTGTTACGACTACTCCAGTGCGCGGGTCTTCGACGAGGCCGAGATCCCGGTGCTGCTCGTCGGCGACTCGGCGGCAAATGTCGTGTACGGCTACGACACGACCGTGCCGATCTCGATCGACGAGCTGATCCCGTTGGCCCGGGCGGTCGTCAAGGGTGCCCCGCACGCCCTGGTGGTCGCCGACCTGCCGTTCGGTAGCTACGAGTCCAGCCCGCAGCAGGCCCTCGCCACGGCCACCCGGTTCATGAAGGAGACGGGTGCGCAGGCGGTCAAGCTGGAGGGCGGTGAGCGGATGGCCGATCAGATCGCGATGCTGTCGGCCGCCGGCATCCCGGTGGTCGCACACATCGGCTTCACCCCGCAGAGCGTGAACGGCCTGGGCGGGTTCCGGGTTCAGGGCCGCGGCGACGCCGCCGAGCAGACGATCCACGATGCGATCGCCGTGCAGGAGGCCGGTGCCATCGCGGTGGTGTTGGAGATGGTGCCCGCCGAGCTGGCCACCCAGATCACCGGCAAGCTGACGATCCCCACGGTCGGTATCGGCGCCGGCCCGAATTGCGATGCGCAGGTGCTGGTTTGGCAGGACATGGCCGGGCTCACCAGCGGCAAGACCGCCAAGTTCGTCAAGCGTTTCGGTGACGTGGGTGGCGAGCTGCACCGCGCGGCATCGCAGTACGCGCACGACGTCGCGACCGGGGTGTTCCCGGCCGAGGAGCATTCCTACTGATCTCGGCTTCGGCCTCAGGCGAGCGCGTCACCGAGTTTGACGAGTAACTCGGTGAGCGCTCGTTTGTCGTCTTCGCCGAGGCCGGCGAACATCTCGTGCGCAGCGGCGGTGTAGTCGGCCCGCCAGCGGCGCGCTTGCTCCCGACCCTGGTCTGTGGTCGTCAACCGTACTGCCCGACGGTCATTTTCGTCGGGCGCACGGGTTACCAATCCTTCTCGCACCAGTGCCTCGACGAGGGTTGACGCGGTGGCCTGAGTGATGCCGACCGCCCGGGCCACATCGGCCGAACGGACCGGTTGCAGCCTTTCGATCTCGGCGAGCAGCTTGGACCGCGGAGTCGACACGCCGCGGTCGCCGAGGCGCTCATCGAATGCGCGGACAACGGATTTGGCGGCACGGCCGAAGGCGTCGGCCAGTTCTGCCGCGGTCCGTTGTTCGTCGTTCACGACGGTTCTCCTCCAATTGGTTGACAGAGGATATCAGCGCTCATATAGTTCGATCTCATATAGTTAGAGATCTAATGAAAGCTCGTTCATGACCTCCCCACAGACGTACTCACTAGGCGCGCACCCGGTCCGGCGGATCGGATTCGGTGCGATGCAGTTGCCCGGACCCGGGGTGTTCGGGCCGCCACGCGACCACGACGCGGCCATCGCGGTGCTGCAGCGCGCGGTCGAACTCGGGGTCGACCACATCGACACCGCTCAGCTCTACGGCCCGAATGTCGCCAACGAACTCATCCGCGAGGCGCTGTACCCCTATCCGGAGAACCTGGCCCTGGTGAGCAAGGTCGGCGGCAAGCGCGACGAGGCGGCCAACTGGCTTCCGGCCCAACAGCCCGATGATCTACGCCGCGACTTGGAAGCGAATCTGCGCACCCTGGACGTGGACCGGCTCGCCGTTGTGAATCTGCGCGTGTTCGGGGCCGACGCCGGGGCCCCCGGCGAGGTCGACCGGGAGCTGTTCGATCGGCAACTGGACACCATGATCGCCGCCCGCGACGAAGGCCTCATCGCCGGTATCGGGCTGAGCAACGTCTCTCGCGAGCACCTGGAAACCGCGCTCGAGCGCACCGAGGTCGTCTGTGTGCAGAACGCCTACAACCTCGCCGATCGCACCTCGCAGCCAGTGCTCGACCTGTGCGTCGAACGGGACATCGCCTTCGTGCCGTTCTTCCCGTTGGGTTCGGCATTCGCGCTGGACAATCCGGTCCTGGGTCACCCGGAGATCCGGCGGGTCGCCGCCGAACTGGGCCGCACACCGGCGCAGATCGCGTTGGCGTGGACGTTGAACGTGGCGCCGAACGTGTTGCTGATACCGGGTACGTCCTCGATCGCACACCTGGAGGAGAACCTCGCCGCCGCCGATATCGAGCTCCCGGCGGACCTCGCGATCTAGGCGAAGTCGGGCTTGCGCTTGGCCAGGAACGCGTCGACGCCTTCGCGGCCGTCGGCCGAGTTGGCCCGCTCGGCGATGAACCGGGCTTCGGCCGCCATTTGCTCTTCGAGGCTGTTCTTGAAGGACGACACCAGCAGCGACTTGACCGCTCCGTTGGATCCACCGGAGCCTGCCGCCACCTGCTCGGCCAATTTCGTGGCCCGGGCGTCGAGCTCGTCGGCCGCGAGCACTTCGGTGACCAATCCCCAGTCCATCGCGTCGGCTGCCGAGAGTGTGCGGTTGGTCAGGATGAGTTCCTGTGCCCGGCGCAGGCCGACCAGCCGCGGCAGGTGATAGGAGGCACTGCCGTCGGGGCTCAGGCCGACCTTGGTGTAGGCCATGGTGAATGTGGCCGGTTCGGCGGCCAGGACCAGGTCACCGACCACAGCGAGGCTGAATCCGGCGCCGGCCGCGGTGCCGTTGACGGCGGTGATCAGCACGGCGTTCATCCGGGCGAACGACGAGATGGCCTGATGCAGGTCATCGGCGACGCCCTTGATGAACCGTCCCCGGTCGGGCGCGGTGGCGAAGGATTTCAGGTCCCCGCCTGCGCAGAAGAACCGGCCCGCACCGGTCAGCACCACGGCCTTGATCCCTGGCGTGTCGCAGCGCCGGGCGGCGTCGGCCAGTTCGCGAGTCATGATGTCGTTCATGCCATTCGCGGCGTCCGGGCGGTTCAGGGTGATGCGCGCGACGGCGTCGGACTGCTCGAACGAGATGGCTTCATACGTGGGCTCGGTCACGGCCCGCACTCTATCGGGCCGGGGTTTCGGGGGGCCGCACGCCCAGCCGGGTCGCGGTAGCGGCCACCAGCGGGCCGAAGTCGCCGTCGAACCCGAGGATTCGCAGCGCACCCTCCCCGATCACCCAGGGCCGCTCCGGCGTGCCCTCGACGTCGTCCGAGCGGCTGTTGACCACCGATTCCACCAACCGGAACGGAAGGTCAGCGGCATCGGGCGGGCCTGCGCATTCGGCGATCACCGCCGCCGACAGCTTGCGATACACCTCGCGTAGCTCGGCACGGCGGCGTCGGAACGGTTCGAACCGGCCGGTGCGCAGCTCGGGCAGCAGATACAGGGCACCCAAGTTCCAGCGGCTGGCACACAACTGGTGGGCATCGGCGACCGCGAGTGTGTGCAGACGCAGCGTCGCGCGCCCCGTGCCGTCGAGCAATTCGACGCCCAGCTGCAGGGCATCGTCGACGGTGCCGGTCAGCAGCGCGTCGAGGATGTCGTCCTTGGTGGCGAAATGGTGATACAGCGAGGCCTGGCGCACCCCGACTTCATCGGCGATACGCCGGGTCGATGTGCTGGCATAGCCGTGGGTGGTGAACAGTTCGGCAGCGGCATCGAGGATCTGCTCGCGGGCGGTGGAGCCCGGTCGGCGTGGCCGCTCCAGCCGCGGGCGTCCACGCGCGCCGGCGGCGCTCGCCGGGGTCGTCTCAGCCGCCATGTCAGCAACACTAAGAGACGTCCGGGGACATGGCTGACAGCGCCGTGCCGTGCGGCAAGTCTTGATGCGGCTGTGACCAGGCACCGGTCGTGGCTGCCACCCGAATATGGCACGCTGGTGCCATCCGATCTCCCGCCTCCGGTGCACAGCGAAGGTGACTATGGCCCCCGGCAAATCGAAGACCGCGAGGTACACCGAAATCGAGCGGAAGTTCGCTGTCACCGAGGACACCGTCTCGCCGTCGTTCGAAGGGCTTTCGGCCGTCGCCGAGGTGGCCCGCACCGAAACCCAATGCCTCGACGCGGTGTATTTCGACACCCCGGATCGTGATCTTGCCGCGCACCGCATCACGTTGCGGCGCCGCACCGGCGGCTCGGACGCGGGCTGGCACCTGAAGCTTCCGGCCGGGGCCGACACCCGCACCGAGATACGCGCACCGCTGGGCACGGCAACCGACACCGTGCCCGAGGATCTGCGCGACGTCGTGCTTGCCATCGTGCGCGACCGTCCGGTCTCGCCCGTCGCACGGATCAGCACCCGGCGCAGTGTGCAGGTGCTGCATGGCTCCGACGGCACCGCGCTCGCCGAGTTCTGCGATGACCGGGTGACCGCTTCGGCGATTGACGGCGACGAACAGAGCTGGCGGGAATGGGAGCTGGAGTTGCTCGCCGCCGATGTTCCCGACGACCTGATGGATCGGCTGGCGAACCGGCTGGCCGATGCCGGCGCGGAACCGGCCGGGCATGCCTCGAAGCTGGCCAAGGTGCTCGGAACCGATACCGTTGCGCCGCCTGCTCCCCCGGCCGATCCGATACACCGGGCCATCGCCGAACAGATCGAGGAGCTGCTGGTGTGGGACCGTGCGGTGCGCGCGGACGCCTACGACTCGGTGCATCAAATGCGGGTGACCACCCGCAAGATCCGTAGCCTGCTGCAGGAGTCGAAGCAGGCCTTCGGGCTCGACGACGACGGCTGGGTACTCGACGAGCTGCGGGCGTTGGCCGCGGTGCTGGGCGTGGCCCGTGATGCCGAGGTGTTGGCCGAGCGGTATCAGAGTGCGCTCGACGAGATGGACCCCGAGTTGGTCCGCGGGCCGGTGCGCCAGCGCCTGGTCGAAGGCGCCAACCGTCGCTACACGGCGGGTTGGCGTCGTTCGCTGCTGGCGATGCGCTCACAGCGCTACTTCCGGCTGCTGGATGCGCTAGAAGAGTTGGTGCGGGCCGAGCCGCCGGAGCCCGCAGACGGCGAGAAGCCCACGGCCAACATCGACTCCGCGTACAAGCGGGTTCGTAAGGCCGCCAAGGCCGCGGCCAAGGTGACTGCCGACGAGGCCGGCGCCACCGAAAAGGACGAGGCGCTGCACCGAATTCGCAAGGGCGCCAAGCGACTTCGGTACACCGCAGCAGCTACCGGTGCCGACAAGGTGTCCGAACGCGCCAAGAACATCCAGTCCTTGCTCGGCGACCATCAGGACAGCGTGGTGAGCAAGGCGCACCTGAGCACCCAGGCCGACGCCGCACATGCCGCCGGCGAGGACACCTTCACCTACGGGCTGCTGTATCAGCAGGAGCACGACACCGCCCAGCAGTCGCGGGCCATGCTGCAGGACGCACTCAAGAAACTGGACAAAGCGGTTCGCAAGGCCCACTAGGCGGTTGGGGCTGGGGCGAACGAGTTGGCCTGTAAGCCGGATTCTGTGCCGGCTCTCCCGTTTCCGGGAGGGCCAGTGGCGACCATCCATCTGGACACACCGTCGCCGGGTGCCTCAAGCGGCCTACCCGCAGGCTCGGGCGAGCAGCCCTCAGGCGCCTGCGCGACCGCAACCAGGTTGCGGCCTTCTTGGCCTTGCTTCGGGTGGGGTTTGCCTAGCCACCCCGGTCACCCGGGGTGCTGGTGCGCTCTTACCGCACCGTTTCACCCTTACCATTTCTGGCGGTCTGTTTTCTGTGGCACTTTCCCGCGAGTCACCTCGGATTGCCGTTAGCAATCACCCTGCTCTGTGAAGTCCGGACTTTCCTCGAACCCCGGTTCTCACCGGTGCCGCGGCCGCCCAGCCAACTCGTTCGCGCTGATCACCGTACCCTTATTTTCATGGCACAGGTGCCACCGGCACGATATTTGCTCCGCGCGAAGGACCTGGCGGACGCCCGTTATGCGGACCCGATCACCGTCGAGGACCTGGCGGCGGCCGCCGGATTGTCCCGGGCCCACTTCAGCCGCATGTTCACCCGCACGTTCGGCGAGTCCCCGCGGGCCTACCTACAGAGCCGGCGCCTGGAGCGGGCCGCGGCGCTGCTGCGCAACACCGACCGTTCGGTCGCCGACATCTGCGTGATGGTCGGCCTGCACAGCGTCGGTTCCTTCACCACGAACTTCGCGCGGGTCTATGGCAAGCCGCCGGCTGCCTACCGGGCCGGCTTGCCGCCGGCCATGCTGCGCGCCCCGGTGCCCAGCTGCATTCTGGCGCGCGACACCCGACGGCCTCACACCGGCCGTGCCAAGACAGCACAAACGGAGAAGACGGCCGGGCCGGAGCGGACGTAGCGTCAGCTCATGATGAGAATCGCTTACACGCACCTGTGGGTCCACGATCAGGAAGTCGCATTGAAGTTCTGGACCGAGAAGGTGGGAATGGAAGTGCGCGAAGATGTTTCGTTCCTGGAGGAGATGGGCGACTTCCGGTGGGTGACGGTCGGCCCGCCAGGGCAGGACGACGTGGGCATCGTGTTGATGGCCGTGCCCGGCGAGCCGGTGATGGATGCGCAGACCCGCAAGCAAGTCCAAGACCTGACCGCAAAAGGCTTCGCCGGCACGGTGTTTCTGACCACCGACGACTGCCAGAAGACCTTTGAGGAGCTGACCGCCCGCGGCGTCGAATTCAGCGAACCGCCCAACCAGATGCCCTACGGCATCGACTCCGGTTTCCGTGACCCGTCGGGCAACAGCGTGCGGTTGACCCAGCGCACCGACTGAGCTACCGCGCTACGCGGCAGGTGCACACCGCGCGAATTCGATCGCGACCCGCAGCTCGGTCACGCTTTCGTACCTCTCGATGGGCCCAGGCGGCGGCGGGGCGGTCGATCGGTAGACCGCCCCGGTCGGGGTGACGAATTCAGCTGTGTGTACACCGTTCTCGTCGCTCGTGGTGACCGCCCACCCGGGTGATTCTTTGACGTAGTTGCAGCGTTCGCACTCACCGAGACCGTTGAGCGCACTGGTCGGACCGCCGCCGGCATGAGGCTGCGCGTGGTCGTGATGGCGGATCGGCGCATCGCAGTATGGGGTCCGGCAAGTCTGGTCCCGCAGTCCGATGAATTGGGCCAGCCCAGAAGGAAACAGCCGCGACCTCGACTCCATCGCCGCCAGCGCACCGGACTTCGGGTGCCGGAAGAGCCGGCGCAGCGTCGCCCGCGACTGCTCGTCGGCCACCGCGTCACTGACGAGGTTGCGGGCGACGCTCGCAGGCACGGGGCCGTAACCTTCGACCACGGCCGGGTTCTCATCGTCCCCGAACAGGGTCTGGTCCGACATCAGCAAGTTGACCGCCACCGGCTCGGGCACGTCGGCGGGCCGGCCGGTCACCCGCTCCGCCACGGTGTCGGCCATCACCTGGCCGCGGGTCCGGCCGTCAAAGGTGGTGTCGGCGGTCCGCTTCAGCGCCGCGTACACGCCGACACCCTTCGGCATCGGCAACAACACCGTCAGCCGGGCCATGCAGTCCGGTGCCGGCCGGATCCAGACATCGCGATCCTCTGCCGCCTTCGCTGCCCGGTCGACGACGGCCTGCGGATCCAGTCGGTAGGCGATCTTCTTGGCTTCCGCCTCGATCCGCTTGTTCCCCATACCGTCGAGCCTGGTGACGTCGGCGCACATCTCGGCATCCAGCGTGCCCCGGTCCTCAACCGTCAGGCAGGCCGACTCCTTCACAATCAGGGTCGCCCGCCATTCCGAGAGCACCCCGGACTCCAGCGCCGCCAACGTATGCGGCATCTCGTGCACCAGCGCCTTGGCGAACCCAAGGTGCCGATTGCCGCACGTCGGCGAATCATGGCGGGCGAGCGCGACCTCCGACGCCACCCCACGGCCCCGCTTTGCCCTCGGCACGCCCGCCGCCGCCTCGGCGGCCCGGCGCTTCTCCTCCAACAAGGCCGCACACCGGGCCTGGCCGGCTGCCGCCGCCGACTTCGCCCGTTCGAGTTCCTCGATGCGCCGGTGCAGCTCCGCCTCGTCATCATGCGGGTTGACCTGCGCCAACGCCATCATATCGAACATACATGCGATTATGCCACCGGGGTGTGACAGGTCGATTTCAGGCCAACCGCCGCAGCACCATCACGTTGTCGATCAGGGTGCCGCGCTGCCCGTCCGGTCCGGTCGCATCGCGCTCATCGGTACCTACCCGGACTCGTTCCCATTGCGCTTCATCGAGGTTCAGCGAGGCGACTACGTCGTCGGCGCTGGGGAACGGGAACTTCCGGACATGTTCCGGGGCCCACGGGGGCGCGGCACCGTGATCGACGACGACGAGCCGGCCACCGGGCGCCACCACGTCGGCCGCCCGACGCAACATGTCGGCGCGGTCCATGAAGATCGGCGATTGCAGAAACTGCGCCGACACCAGATCGAAGGGCCCGTCGGGCAGGCTCTCGGACAGGTCGTGGCGCTCGAACGTGATGCGGTCGGCCACCCCCCGCTCCCGCGCTTCGGCAGAAGCGCGCGACAGCGCGGTGTCGGAGACGTCGACTCCCGTGACCTGCCAGCCCTGTTCGGCCAGCCAGACGGAGTCGCCGCCCTCACCGCAACCGAGATCCAGCGCCCGGCCCGCGGGCAGATCCGCAGCGATCTTGGCCAGCTGGGCGTTGACGCGTCCGCTCCAGATGCGTCCGCGCTGCCCGTAGTGCCGTTCCCAGTACTGGGCGGTGACGGTCGTTTGACTGGGCCACGGCGGCACCGGGAGACCGACATCTTCACCGAGCAGGTACTGCACCACGGCGGCGCCGGCTTGGCTGCCGGATGCGACCGCGGCGGCCACTTGAGGCATCTGGGCGCTGAGGTCGCCCGCGGCGAACAATCCGGGCACCGAGGTGCGGGCGAACCCGTCGACGACGAGCGCGTCGGCTGCGATCGGGCCCGGAGCCGAAACGGCGCCGAGGCGCGCGGCCAGCGGTGAGCGTTGGTGCAGTGTGGCGGCCACGAGCGCGCCACGCCTGGCCAGCCGGGTGCCGTCGGTGAATGTGATGGCCGTCAGCTCGCCGTCGTGCGCGACGAATCGGGCGATCGGACGCTCGTCGACACCGATGCCGACCGCGTCCAATTGCTTGACCTGCGCCTCGTCCAGCCCGCTGTCCCCATTGGTGAGTACCACCAGATCCTCGGTCCAGCCGCGCATCATCAACGCCGAGTGCACGGCACGGTCTCCCTGGGCGACCACGGCGACCGGCGCATCTCGCACCTCCCAGCCATGGCAGAACGGGCAGTGGAAAACCGAACGGCCCCAGAGCTCTTCGAGTCCGTCGATGTTCGGCCCCCGGTACTCCATCCCGGTGGCCAGCAACACCGTCCTGGCCTGCTCACGAGTTCCGTCGGCGAGCTCCAGGGTGAATCCCGGCTCACCGCCGACGACTTCGCCGGTGCGTACCTCCACCGTGGGGTACGCGGCCAGCTCGGCGCGGCCCACCCCATAGAGATCGGCGGGCGGGCGCCCGTCGCTGCCCAGCAGGCCGCCGATTCCGTGTGCGGCGAGGTTGCTCTGATTCCCCGAGTCGACGAGCAGCACGCGCCGCCGGGCCCGGCCCAGCACCAGCGCCGCACTCAGGCCGGCTGCACCGCCGCCGACGATGACGCAATCCCAGATGTTCTCCATGCCGTCGAGCTTGCCCAATACATGGCAAAGTGCCAAGCTGATTTGCCATGGAGGCAAACGCTGCCCAAGCCGACGACATCGACGCCCTGGTCCGCAGCCGGCTACGCGAGATGCGGGCACAACGCGGACTCACTCTGGAGGACGTCGCGCGCCGCGCACAGATCGACGTCTCGACACTGAGCCGGCTGGAGTCGGGCAAGCGCCGACTGGCCCTGGATCACCTGCCCCGGTTGGCGGCCGCACTGTCGGTGACCACCGACGAGCTCCTGCGGACACCGCAAGCCGAGGACCCCCGGGTCACCGGCGCCTCGCACACCCACCACAACATCACCTACTGGCCGTTGACCCGGCAGGGCCCGGCGGCCGGCCTGCACGCCTACAAGATCCGCATCAGTGCCCAACGCCGCAAACCACCGGCCGAATTCCCCGTCCACGAAGGCCGCGACTGGATGTACGTGCTGTCCGGACAGCTCCGGCTGATCCTGGGCGACCAGGATTTTGTGGTGAATCCCGGCGAGGCCGTGGAGTTCTCGACCTGGACACCGCACTGGTTCGGAGTGGTCGACGGCCCGGTCGAGGCGATCACCATCTTCGGCCCGCACGGCGAGCAATTACATCTGCACGCCTGAACTACAGGTAGGCGGTCTGGTTCACCAGCCGCACCGAAGATCCGCCGTCGGCATAGAACTCGGCGATCGACAGTGACGCCAGATCCAGATGCAGCCGGTACAGGATGCCCTCGCCGGCATCGAGTGCCAGCCGCAGGACGGTCTTGATCGGCGTCACGTGGGAGACCACCAAAACCGTTGCCGGACCGTACTCGGCGATGATCCGGTTGCGCGCCCGGCGGACCCGACCGGCCACCGCGTCGAAGCTCTCGCCGCCGGGCGGCTCAACGCTGGTGTCGCGCAACCAGCGCCGGTGCAGTTCCGGATCGCGTTGCGCCGCTTCGGCGAAGGTCAGCCCCTCCCACTCGCCGAAGTCGGTCTCGATCAGGTCGTCGTCGACGCGGACATCGACACCGAGCACGTTGGCCGCGGCCGTGGCCGTCTCGTATGCCCGCCCCAGCGGCGAGCTGACCACCGCCGCGATGCCGCCACGTGCACCCAGATAACGCGCGGCCGCATCGGCCTGTCTGCGCCCCTCTTCGGTCAGTACCGGGTTGCCACGGCCCGAATACCGCCGGGTGACTGACAATTCGGTCTGGCCGTGCCGCAACAGCAACAACCGGGTGGGCGCGCCGGTGGCACCGGTCCACCCGGGCGCCGACAGTTCGGCCTTGGGCCCGTCCCCGACGATCCCGGCAGCAGCATCCATGGCCTCGTTCGCCAGGCGGTCGGCATGGCTGTTGCGTTCCCGCGGGATCCACGAGTAGCTGACCCGATGGAAGCCGGCGGCCAGTTCAGCTGCCCGGCGCTGCAATGGAATCAGATCGGGATGCTTGACTTTCCACCGTCCCGACATCTGTTCCACGACCAGCTTGGAGTCCATCGACACCGCCACCTCGGTGGCGCCCAGCTCGGCTGCGGCCTCCAAACCTGCTATCAGGCCACGGTATTCGGCGACGTTGTTGGTCGCGCGGCCGATCGCTTCCTTTCGCTCGGCCAGCACTGCGTCGTGCCCGGCATCGAGCACGACTGCGCCGTAGCCCGCCGGTCCCGGGTTGCCGCGGGAACCGCCATCGGCTTCGACGAAAACTTTCACTGCTTGATCCGCAAGAGAATTGCCCCGCACTCAGGACAGCGCACCACGTCGTCTTCTGCGGCCGCGGCGATCCGGGCGCTCTCACCGCGGTCGATTTCGATACGGCAGGCCCCGCAACGCCGGCCCTGGAGCAGCCCGGCCCCGGCGCCGCCGCGGGCCCGCAGGCGTTCGTAGAGGGCGACGAGCTCAGGATCGATCACACTCACCAAGCCCTCGCGCCGAGTGACGGCCTGGTGCTTGGCCTGGTCGATCTCGACCAGGGCGGCATCGCGGGCCTGCTGCGCGGCGGACAGGGTGGTCTGTAGATCGTCGATACGTTGCAGCGCCTCAGCCTGCCGGCCCGCCAGTTCCTCGCGACGTTCCATCAGTTCCAGCAGGGAGTCCTCCAGGTTGGACTGCCTGCGCTGCAACGTTTCCAGTTCATGCTGGATATCTGCGACCTGTTTGGCGCCCACCGTGCCGCCGTCGATCAACGCACGGTCACGGTCCTCGCGCTGGCGTACCGAGTCGATCTCACTCTCGAGCTTGGCCACCTGAGCGTCCAGATCCTCCAGCCCGATACCGAGAACGCCCACACCGTCACTGGCCGCAGCATGCGCGGCCTGCGCCTCGTCGACTTCCTTCTGTTCGGGCAGATTCTTCGCGCGGTGCGCGAGGCGCCCAAGCTCGGCATCGACCTCGGTCAGCGCGAGAAGCGAACGTTGTTGTTTTACTTCGGCTTTCATGCCCTGACTTTCATGTAGCTGTGTTTACTTGCGTTCATTGCGTTCGCGGCGTCAGCACTCGACGTTCCACGGGTCGGTGCGCAGCGAAGACACCCGCACCTCCAGGGCGTCGCCGAACTGCCCGCGCAGGATCTCGGCGGCCTGGGCACACCAGGGGTACTCGGTGGCCCAGTGCGCCACGTCGATGAGCGCGACCGAAGAAGCCCGCCGGTGCTCGTCGGCCGGGTGATGCCGCAAATCCGATGTGACATATGCCTGTACGTCGGCGCGAGCCACCGCGCCCAGCAGTGAATCACCCGCTCCCCCACACACCGCGACCCGCGACACCAAGGCGTCGGGGTCGCCCGAGGTCCGCACTCCCCACGAGGTGGCCGGCAGGGCGGCCCGGACCTGGGATGCGAAGGCCGACAACGGGACCGGTCGGTCGAGCTCGCCGATCCGGCCGATGCCCACGTCACCGGGAATGGGCGCCAGGGCGAAGATGTCGAAGGCGGGTTCCTCATAGGGATGTGCGGCGCGCAGGGCAGACAGGACGGCCGCACGCAGCCGCGAGGGCGCGATCACTTCCACCCGGTCCTCCGCCACCTGCTCGACCGTGCCCACCTCGCCGATGGCCGGGGCGGCCCCGTCGTGCGGCAGGAACTGCCCGGTTCCGCCCACACTCCAACTGCAGTGCGAGTAGTCGCCGATGCGCCCGGCGCCGGCGCCGAACAACGCCTCACGCACCGTCGCAGTGTCCGAGGCCGGCACGAACACAACCCATTTGTCCAGTTCGGGACCGGTCGCCGCCGGCGACAGCACCGCGTCGACGTTCAGACCCAATGCCTCGGCCAGCGCATCGGATACACCGGGCGAGGCCGCGTCGGCGTTGGTGTGCGCGGTGAACAAGGCCCGGCCGGTGCGGATCAGCCGGTGGATCAGGGCACCCTTGGCGGTGTCGGCCGCCACGCTGTCCACGCCGCGCAGCAGCAGCGGGTGGTGGGCCAGCAGCAGGCCGCGCTCGGGCACCTCGTCGACCACGGCTTCAGTCGCGTCGACGGCGATCGTCACCGATTCGACCGGTTCACCGGGATCGCCACACACCAGCCCCACCGAGTCCCAGTCGTGGGCCAGATGCGGCGGGTATGCCGCGTCCAGGGTGGCGATCACGTCCGCCAACGGCACGCCGGCTCGCGCGCTCATTGCAGTACCTCCGTCATGGCGTCGATGAGTGCGGGCCATTCCGGCCGCACCGCGGCACGCAGGTAATTTTCCGGCAGGCCCACGAAAGTATCGCAACGGCGTACCGCAATACCCTTGCTTTCCAGATGTTTTCGCATCAACTCCGCGTCCGGCACGGTGAACAGGACAAATGGCGCATCGCCGGCCACCACGCTCAGACCGAGCCCCGCCAACCCGGCGGTCATCGCGGACCGGAGTCGGGCGAGGCTCTGGGCCCGGGCGCCGGCCTCGACGACGGCCTCAGGACTGCCTGCCGCGGCGATGGCTTCCAATTGCAACGTGCCCAGTGGCCAGTGCGGGCGCGGGGCGGTGAGCCGGGCCAACACCTCGGGCGCGCCGAGGGCGTATCCGACCCGCAGCCCGGCCAGCGCCCAGGTCTTGGTCAGGCTGCGCAGCACCACCACGTCGGGCAGCGGATCGGAGGCCAGCGATTCGGCTTCACCGGGGATGCCGTCGGCGAACGCTTCGTCCACGACGAGCAGTCGGCCCGGCCTGCGCAACGCCAGAATGTCCGTGCGGCGGTGCAGCACGCCGGTCGGGTTGGTCGGGTTGCCGATCACCACCAGGTCCGCATCGTCGGGCACGTCCGCCCCGGCCAGGGTGAACGGCGACGGCAACACCACGTGCTGGATCGGCACCCCGGCCGCGGCCAACACCGCTTCCGGTTCCGTGAAGGACGGGGCGATCAGGGCGGCCAGCCGCGGTCGCAATCCGGGCAGCAACGCGAAGCCTTCGGCCCCGCCTGCCAGCAGCGCCACCTCCTCGGCACTACGGCCATGGCGCGCGGCGACCGCGCCGGTTGCCCGGCGCTCATCGGCCTGGCTCGGGTAGCTGCCCAGGTCTGGCAGCCGGGCGGCCAGCCGGTCGGTCAGCCAGGCAGGCGGACCGCCCGGGCGCACGTTGACCGCGAAGTCCAGCATGCCCGCCAAAGCGGCCTGGTCGCCGTGGTAGCGGGCGCCGGAACGGGTCCGGCCGTGGGGTGGGCACAGCACAGCACGACCCTAGTGGTCGAACCACTCAGCTGGGCGTCCGGAGGACTGCCCGCGGCATACGGGAGAATGGGCACGTGACTGACACGCTGGAACTCACCCGACCGCAGCTGGTGCTGTTCGACCTCGACGGCACGCTGACCGATTCGGCGGCCGGGATCGTGTCGAGCTTCCGCCACGCGCTGACCCACGTGGGTGCCGGCGTCCCCGACGGTGACCTGGCCGGACGCATCGTCGGTCCGCCGATGCACGAAACGCTGCAGTCCATGAGCCTGGGTGCGACGAGCTTCGACGCCGATGCCGCGATCGCGGCCTACCGCGCCGACTACACGAGCCGCGGATGGGCGATGAACAGCCTTTTCGATGGTGTCGAGGGGGTGCTGGCCGATCTGCAGGCCGCCGGGGTGCGGTTGGCTGTGGCGACCTCGAAGGCCGAGCCCACCGCGCGTCGCATCCTTGAGCATTTCGGCCTGGACGGCTACTTCGAGGTGATCGCCGGAGCCAGTCCGGACGGCGTCCGTGCGGCCAAGGCCGACGTGGTCGCCTATGCGCTGGCCCAACTGCAGCCTCTTCCGGAACGCGTCCTGATGGTCGGTGACCGGATGCACGACGTCGAGGGGGCCGCCCGACACGGCATCGACACCGTCGTCGTGGGCTGGGGCTACGGCGCCAGCGATTTCACCGGGCCCACGGCCATCGCCGCGCATGCCCACGTCGACACCGTTGCGGCACTTCGGGAGGTGCTGGGTGTCTGAGGTGCCCACCGAGCCCGTTCTGCACATCACGTTCGTGTGCTCGGGCAACATCTGCCGGTCCCCGATGGCCGAGAAGATGTTCGCCCATCAGATCAGCGAGCGCGGCCTGGCCGGCGTCGTGCGGGTGAGCAGCGCCGGCACCGGCGGCTGGCATGCCGGAGACGGCGCCGACAAGCGGGCCTGCCTGGTGTTGCGCGAGCGCGGCTATCCCAGCGAGCACGTCGCGGCCCAGGTCTGCGAAGACCATCTCGGCGCCGACCTGGTCGTCGCGCTCGGCCGCAACCACATGCGCATGCTGACCGATCTGGGTGTGACGGGCGACCGGCTGCGGATGCTGCGGTCGTTCGACCCGCGCTCGGGCGCGCACGCCCTCGACGTCGAGGATCCGTACTACGGCGACAGGGCCGATTTCGAGGACGTGTTCACCGTGATCGAGGCGTCCCTGCCCGGGCTGCACGCCTGGGTCGACGAGGCGTTGACGCGCCGCGGAGTTCTCGAGAAATCGTAGTCTGATGCACCGATTGACGTTCCTGCTGCGGCCTCAGTGGGTGGCCCTGTTCATCGTGGTGGCCGCTTTCGCCTACCTCTGTTTCACCGTGCTGGCGCCGTGGCAGTTGGGCAAGAACACCAAGACCTCGCGGGAGAACAGCCAGATCAGCCATTCGCTGCAGGCCGAGCCGGTTCCGGTCACCACACTTCTGCCGCAGCAGGATTCAGCCGCCCCCGACTCCCAATGGCAACGCGTCACCGCCACCGGTCATTACCTGCCCGAGGCGGAGGTGCTGGTTCGCCTGCGGGTGGTCGACGGTGAACCCGCCTTCGAAGTGCTCACTCCGTTCGCCGTCGACGGCGGGCCGACGGTACTGGTCAATCGCGGCTTCATCACGCCGGTCGACGGGAACAAGGTGCCGCAGTACGCGGCCGCCCCGACCGGCCAGGTGACGATCACCGCACGGTTGCGTGATCCGGAAGCCCGCCTGCCGGGCAAGGAGCCGTTTCGGGGCGACGACGGCGCGCAGCAGGTGTATTCGATCAACCCCGAGCAGATCGCCTCGCTCACCGGCGTCGACCTGACCGGGTCGTATCTGCAGCTGGTGGCCGATCAACCCGGCGGGCTCGGAGAGATCTCCCTTCCGCACCTCGACGCCGGGCCGTTCCTGTCCTACGGCATCCAGTGGATCGCTTTCGGGATCGTGGCCCCGCTGGGGCTGGGCTACTTCGTCTACGCCGAGCTACAGCAGCGGCGGCGCGAACGCGCGGCCGCGCAGGCTTCGTCGGAAGAACCGGCCCGGGAACTCACCACCGAAGAGAAGATCGCCGACCGCTACGGAAAGCGCCGCTGACCGCCAGCAACACCGCCACCGCCGCCGACGCGGCCTGCACCGCGCGCGACAGCCGCACCGCCCTGGCCACATCGGCCACCTCTGGGATGCGCCCGTCGCCCAGGGTCGGCCGGATCTCCAGCTGATGCGCGTACTGCGTCGGTCCGCCGAGCCGTACCCCCAGCGCCCCGGCGAACGACGCCTCGGCCACCCCGGCATTCGGACTGGGATGGCGGGACGCATCGCGTCGCCAGGCGCGCAGCGCCGCGCCCGGTGACCCGCCCACCACCGGTGCGCACAGCACCGTGAGCACCCCGGTCAGCCGGGCCGGCAGGTAATTCAGCACATCGTCGAATCTGGCTGCAGCCCAGCCGAAGTAGCGATACCTCGGCGAGCGATGCCCGATCATCGCATCCAATGTGTTGGCACCCCGGTACACCATTACGCCGGGAACCCCGGCTACCGCCGCCCAGAACAGCGGCGCCACCTGAGCGTCCGAAGTGTTCTCGGCCAGCGATTCCACCGTGGCCCGGGTCAGACCCGAGACGTCCAGCGCGGCGGGATCCCGCCCGCACAGGGAGGGCAACAGGGCACGTGCTCCGGCCACATCGTCGGCGGCGAGCAGTGTCGCCATCCGATTTCCGACCCGGTTCAGTGAGGTGCCGCCGAGCGCGACATAGGTGGCCGCCGCCGTCCCCCAGACCCGGTCACCGCGGCCCACGGCCCAACCGAGTCCGGCGAGTCCGCCGAGCAGCACCCCGGTGTGCAGGGCGCCCGACCCACGGTTGTCGGCGTAGGTGAGCTTCTCCAACCGTGCTGCGCCGGCGCCGAATCCGGCCACCGGATGCCCGCGCCGCGGATCACCGAGCAGCAGGTCGGCCAGGAATCCGACGGCAATACCGGCGGCCCCGGCACGACTTCTCGGCGCAAACACCCCGGCAGCGTCTCACAAGGTGGTCTACTCGAATTCATGAGGCTGGGTCCGCCACGACGCCCGCGCCGGGTCACCGATCTGCTGAACCCGGCGGCGGCCCTGCTGCCGGCGGCCAACGTGATCATGCAGTTGTCCGCCCCCGGCGTCGGTTACGGCGTCCTGGAGAGCCCGGTGGACAGCGGCAACGTCTACAAGCATCCGTTCAAACGGGCCCGAACCACCGGCACGTACCTGGCCGCGGCCACCATGGGCACCGACGAGGACCGGGCGATGCTGCGCACCCAGATCGACAAGGTGCATGCGCTGGTCCGTTCGCGAGAGTCAAGCCCGTTGTCCTACAACGCTTTCGACCCCAAGCTGCAGCTGTGGGTGGCCGCCTGCCTGTACCGCTACTACGTCGACATGCACGAGTTCCTCTACGGCCCGCTCGACGAGGAATCCGCCGATGCGGTCTACGACGATGCCCGCACGCTGGGCACCACCTTGCAGGTGCGCGACGAGATGTGGCCGCAGGACCGCAACGCCTTCGACGCGTATTGGAAGCAGTCACTGCAGGATCTGCGAATCGACCCACCGGTGCGTGAGCACCTGCACGGGGTCGCCGCGATGGCGTTCCTGCCCGCACCGATCCGCCTGCTGGCCGGACGCTTCAACCTGTTTGCCACCACCGGCTTCCTGCCCGCCGAGTTCCGCAGCCATATGCGAATGACCTGGACAGCCGATCAGCAGCGGCGTTTCGAGTGGCTGTTGAGGGGCTTGCGGGCCGCGGATCGGGTGATCCCACACGAGCTGTGGTTGTTCGGCTATCAGCTCTACTTGTGGGACATGCGGATCCGGGACCGCTTGGGCAAACGAGTGATCTGACCGGGGACAGCGGCCTCGGAGCCTGAAATCAGGTGTACTGCCGAGTATCGGCGACTCCGTGGATATGATCCGACGCGGAGGTCCCGTTGAAAGACGCCATTGTCCTGGTTGCCGTTTCGCTGGCAATCGGATTTGCGCTCGGCGGCCTCAGGTCATCCGCCCCGCCGGCAGCGTCTCCTGAGCTTCCGGCTCCGCCGCTGCCCCGCCCGGGCGTCTACACCGTCACCGAAACCTCGGGCGACGCCGCACCCGAGCCCTACGACTGGACACTGTCGAGCTGCGGGCCACGATGCCTGCGCGTGCAGTCGCCTGCACGCGAGGGCGAATGGCAGCTCGATCTGGCGTGGGATTCCGCCGCTGATCGGCACCAGGGCGCGTGGGTCGGTGAGCGCGTCAACCCCGGCATGCAGTGCGAACCCGGCGGCCTCGCGCCGAAAACCGCCCCGGTTCCGTTCAAGTACGTCATCAGGCGGGATCTCACGGGTTTCGTCAACATGAAGTTTTCCGAGGACAGCCCGTCGTGCTGGGGCGATACCGCCATGCGCGGCCAGCAACTCGCGCTGAAACGCGCGAAGCCGGTGTGGTCTTAGGATTCGAACGAAAAGCCGCCTGAGCGGTGCACAGAGAATATGAATCGAGCCCCTCTTCCCTATCGCCGACAATTCGCCTGGCAGCCAATAGCGGCAATCCGCTTGCATTGTGAACTATTTCGGGCGCGGACGAACATCGACGGCATCAGCCAGGCGCCACTACCGTCCGCACGCCACCGAAGGTGTCTAGTTTCGTTGCACTCCAACATCTTTGGCCCACAAAACGCAGAGTTCGACTATGACAACCCTTTCAGGGCGCAAACATTTCAACATTGAAATATCGACATGAGTTTGGGGCAGAAGGAGCCGCCACACCGTTCCGGCCCAATATGAATATGGTATGAACCATGTGACACCAAACTATGTATTTGGACAATGGGAATTATGGCGGCGATGTCGGTGTCCCCTCGTGAACAAGCACCCCGGCAAGCGATGCTCGGTCAGCTACCCCGAATGCATCGTGCTGACGGTTCACCGATCCGGGTGTTGGTGGTCGACGACGAACCGGCGCTGACGAACCTGGTCAAGATGGCCCTGTGTTACGAAGGCTGGACCGTCGACGTCGCACACAACGGCGGCGATGCGGTGGCCATGTTCAACGACAGCAAGCCCGATGCCATCGTGCTGGACATCATGCTGCCTGACATCGACGGAATGCAGATCCTGCAACAGGTACGGGCGGCCGAGCCATATACCCCGACGTTGTTCCTCACTGCGCGTGATTCGGTGGTGGACCGGGTAACCGGCTTGACCGCCGGCGCGGACGATTACATGACCAAACCCTTCAGCCTGGAGGAGCTCATCGCCCGGCTGCGGAGTTTGCTGCGCCGGTCCA
The DNA here is from genome assembly GCF_005924235.1 of Mycobacterium sp. DBP42. NCBI lineage: Bacteria > Bacillati > Actinomycetota > Actinomycetes > Mycobacteriales > Mycobacteriaceae > Mycobacterium > Mycobacterium sp. DBP42. Next base: position 57,934 of record NZ_VCMY01000004.1, on the reverse strand, counting down.
GCCATACCGAACCGCCCGTCGACGAGGTGCTGCGGGTCGGCGACATCGTGCTCGACGGAGCCACCCACGAGGTGACGCGCGCCGGTGTGAAACTGACGCTGACCGTCACCGAGTTCGAACTGCTGCGGTACCTGATGCGCAATCCGCGGCGGGCCCTGCCGCGCGCCGAGATACTCGAGCGGGTTTGGAACTACGGTTTCGGCGGCAAGACGAGCATCGTCGACCTCTACATCTCATACCTGCGCAAGAAGGTCGATGAGGGCCACGAGCCGATGATTCACACCGTGCGTGGCATCGGATACATGCTGCGGCCGAAGGAGTGACGAAGCGCGACAAGACGATCCGAGCGCACCGCTACGACTGTGCGTGGCCGAGCTCGAAGGTGCACACCTCGGTCGGCGTCACCCGGAGCACCCCCGCGCTCGGGATGTCGTAGAAAAGCCCGATGATGTCGAGCCGACCCTGCTGGTAGCGCTCGCGCAACAGCGGATGTTCGGCCAGCGTCTGCACTTGCAGCGCCACGTTCACCATGCTCAGCTGATCGACGGTGTCGAATCCCTCGGCGGCTGCCGATTTCGCGATCGGATGACGGCCGCCGCCGAAGGCAGCCAGCGCCGGCCCGGCATACTCCAGCCAGGCGTCAAGCGCTTCATCGCCGGTGGATTGGCCTGGGCCATCGCGCAATACCGCGTTCATGGCACCACAACTGGAGTGTCCGCACACCACGATCGACGACACGTCGAGGACCTTCACCGCGAATGCGATCGCCGCGTCTACCGACACGTCCTGGCGCCCGGCCGGGATGAAGTTGCCGACGTTGCGGACCGTGAAGAGGTCGCCGGGGCCGCTGCTGGTGATGACGTTGGGCACGATCCGCGAGTCGGCACAGGTGATGAACAACGTCTCGGGACGCTGTTCGTGCTCGAGCTCTTTCATGTGCGGCCGGATGAAGGGCGCCGTGCGGCGGTGGTAGACCGCCAGCCCGTGCAGCACCGACGGCCGCAGCTGCGGCTGCCAGGAACTCCAGGGCACCACACCGGTGCGTTTGTCGATGGGGGTGAAACCGCGCATCGGCGGCCCGGCGACCGCGCTGTCCATCTCGACCGCGCCGACGTCGTGGATGTCGACGCTGCCGCCGGACGCGACTTGTTGGCGTTGCCAAGCGTCGATGGTCTCGTAGCCGGCATGGTCGATGAAGTCGACCGCCAACTCGACGGTGACATGCGCCCCCTCGGGCACGGACGCCAGCACGCTGTTGAGTCTCGGGAGCGACAGAAAAGTCACCGAACCGTCGATGACTACGCGCCACTGATCTTCCCCGGTCCGATCGGCAGTGATCTTGACCCGCACCACCCGCCAGACGGTCAGAGAAACGGCAAGCGCCAGCCCGATCAGCACACCCTCAAGCAGGTTGAGGAACACCACACCCACGATCGTGACGAGGTAGACCGCGAGATCGCCGGTGCGCCACGCCGTCTTGATGTGAGCCCATTTCACCAGTTGCACACCGATCACGATGAGCAGCCCGGCCAGCGCCGCCGTGGGTATCAGCTTGGCCAGACCCGCGAATGGCACCGCGAACGCCAGCACCCAGACGCCGTGCAGGATCGACGAGGCGCGGGTTTGGGCACCGGCGGCAACGTTGGTGGAGCTACGCACGATCACCCCGGTCACCGGCAGACCGCCGATGGAGCCAGACGCGATGTTGGCCACGCCCTGACCCATCAGTTCACGGTCGAAATTGGTGCGCGGCGCACGACTTTGCATGCGGTCTACCGACACAGCGGACAACAGACTTTCGACGCTGGCGATCAGCGCCACCGTCAGCACGCCGGTGACGAACGCACCCCAATTCCCGTCGGGCAGGTTCGGCAGCTGCAGGGCATCTACCAGCGAGCCGTCGATCACGATCCGAGATACGTCGAACGGTGCCACGAGCGAGAGCACTGTCACACCGAGAATCGCCACCAGCGGGCCGGGTATCACCTTCACCCGCTCCGGCACCCAGCGCCATGCTACGAGGATGCCGATGACCAGCAGGCCGAGGAACGTACCGGGCCCGTGCGCATGGAGCACCTGCCCGGGTAGTCCAGTCACGTTGCGCCAGGCCGAACTTGCGGAGTCACCGCCGAGCAGCACGTGAGTCTGCTGCAAGGCGATCGTGACGCCGATGCCGGCAAGCATCGCGTGCACCACGACCGGCGATATCGCCAGTGCCGCGCGGGCAATCCGGCTGAGCCCGAGCAGAACCTGAAGCACACCTGCGCAGATGGTGATCGCGCAGGTAACAGCCCAACCGAACTGGCCGACGAGGCCTGCGACGATGACCGTCAGCCCGGCCGCGGGTCCACTCACCTGCAGCGGTGACCCGCCGAGAAAGCCCACCACGATGCCACCCACGATCGCGGCGATGATGCCGGCGAGCACCGGCGCATCGGAGGCAACTGCGATGCCCAGGGACAAGGGCAGGGCGACAAGGAAGACAACCAGTGACGCCGGCAGGTCATAGCGCAACAGCGAGTGCAGCCGGGACTGCCCCGACGGGCCATCGGACTCGTCGGCGGGTAACGAAGCGGCCGGTGTCAGACGCTGGTGAATGGCAGGCTCCTTCTGTCGGTGGCCGGCCCTCGGCACCAAAAGAAAGCTATGCATTATTGACAAACAAATACATTTACCAGGCTATTGATCGCCAGAAAGTGGCGTCAAGCAAAGCAGACGGACGCATAGGGAACCCAAAGATTTGCGCTCCGAATGCCCCGCGTACCCCATTTCGACGTGTTGCGACCTGCGCAGATTAGGAATTGATATGACCTCGGTGACAGCGATAGCTGTTACCGCGAAAATGAAATCATGACGTCGGTGTCTGCCAAAGGCCTACAGCGACCCCACGGTGCCGTTGTCAGTCAGCCGCGCCTCAACCGTGCCGACGGTTCACCCATTCGAGTACTGCTGGTGGACGACGAGCCGGCGCTGGCCAACCTGGTGAAGATGGCCCTGCACTATGAGGGCTGGGTGATGGAGGTCGCCCACACCGGCCGCGAGGCAGTCACGAGTTTCGACGAGACGGACCCCGACGTCGTGGTCCTCGACAACATGCTGCCCGATGTCGACGGCCTGGAGATTCTGCGTCGTGTCCGCGAGTCCGAGAGCTATACGCCGACCCTGCTCCTGACGGCGCGCGATTCGGTGATGGACCGCACCTCGGGGCTCGCCGCAGGAGCCGACGACTACATGGCCAAGCCGTTCAGCCTCGAAGAATTGCTGGCACGCTTGCGCAGCCTGCTGGGAAGATCCGGTCACGGGGCATCGCCGGATGTCGAGACGCTACAGGTGGGCGACCTCAGGCTCGATGACGCCAGCCGTGAGGTGTCGCGCGACGGGGCGCCCGTGTCGCTGAGCGTCACCGAATTCGAGCTCCTGCGCTACCTGATGCGCAATCCGCGCCGGGTGCTCAGCCGCGCCGAGATCCTCGACCGCGTGTGGCCCTATGGATACGGCGGCCGTTCCAGCATCGTCGACCTCTACATCTCGTATCTGCGCAAGAAGATCGACACCGACCGCACGCCGATGATCCATACCGTCCGCGGAGTCGGCTACATCCTGCGGCCAGGGGAATGACGCCGCGCTTTCCACCGGCGCACCCACTTCATGAATGGCGTCAATTTCTCGCCTGCATTTTCTATGAATTCGACAGTGAATTCCTATGAATTGCATATGCCACCGTTCGGTGAAATCGTATGTTTTCGATATGAGGTGGTCGGTTTCGCGCCCATTCGAGCCTAGACTGAAGGAAATTCACCTACTGGAAAGGTGGTGTTTCCAATGATGAAAGCGCCACGATACATCCGAATGAAGAGCGCGGTGGCGGTCATCGGAGGGGCTGCGGCTTTGGGCCTGATGGCGGCCGCTCCCGCGGTTGCCGCACCGTCGGCGCCTTCCGCGCAGGAGACCATCGACAAGTTGCAGGCCGATGGCTACAACGTCATCGTCGCCAAGGTAGGCAACAGGTCGATGGATCAATGCACCGTCAGTGCGGTGCGCGACGGCCACGATGTCAAGAACAACTGGATCATCCGGGGACCGGCCGGCCAGGTGGGCACCCAAACGCGCTACACCACGGTCTACGTCGACCTGCACTGCAAGGGGTGACACCCGGCGGGTCGATGCTGAAGATGGTGGGCGCGGACGGTATCGAACCGCCGACCGCTGGTGTGTAAAACCAGAGCTCTACCACTGAGCTACGCGCCCCGTCGCAGGCACGGTACACGCCGCAGGGGCGTGACCGGAAATCCCGCGGGAGTTTCGTCAGATCCGTAACGCCGCCAGTGCCTCCCGCCAGACCGCCTGATCGCGTGGCTGCCCCGGGTCCATCATCTCGGCAAAGCGGATCGTGCCGGCCCGGTCGACGACGAACGTGCCGCGGTTGGGGTATCCGGCATCGGAATTGAACACGCCGTAGGCCTGGGTGACCGCGCCGTGCGGCCAGAAGTCCGAGAGCACCGGGAACGTGAATCCGCTTTCGACGGACCAGATCTTGTGCGTCGGTGGCGGGCCGACCGAGATGGCCAGGGTTGCGGTGTCGTCGTTCTCGTACAGCGGCAGCTTGTCGCGGATCTCTCCGAGTTCGCCCTCACACACCCCGGTGAACGCCAACGGAAAGAACACCAGCAGCACGTCTTTGGCACCGCGGTACCCGCTGAGGGTGATCGGCCTGCCGTTCTGGTCCCGAAGCGTGAAATCGGGCGCCGGGGCCCCTACGGCCAACATCAGGTGCGCTTGCCCGCAGCCTTCGATTTCGGTTGCACCAACCGGCTCGCCGTCCAGTCCCCCAACTTGGCCGACGAGGTCTGCATCAGACCGGCCGTCGGCGCCGATTCGGCGATCTCTGCGGGCAGCACGTGCCCGGGCTTACCGGTCTTGGGGGTCACCACCCAGATCACGCCGTCCTCGGCGAGTGGGGTGATGGCGTCCATGAGCCGGTCGACGAGATCCCCGTCGTCGTCCCTCCACCAAAGCAATACGACGTCGACAACTTCGTCCGAATCCTCATCGAGCAGCTCTGAGCCGCACGCTTCCTCGATGTCGGCCCGGATGTCGTCGTCGCTATCCTCGTCCCAACCCAGTTCCTGGACTATCTGATCCTTGTGGATCCCCAGGATGTGGGCGTAGTTCGGGCCTGAGTCCGTCCCCGCCGCGACCACCGTCGGTCCTCCTAACCATTTTCGAGCCTGTCTCAAGACTGCGTATTTCCCTATCGTCGCACGACAGTGCATCCGTGCGGGTGCCCGGCGGGCCACTTTGTCCGTCGGCAGGTCAGTAAGCCTTGTCGCACCGGTTCAGCGCTTCCTCTCTGGCCGTGTTCGATCGGGTCGACGCCGCGTTGAACTGATCGGGGCCGACCTGGCCGGATATGGCGGCCACGAGGGCTCTGGCCGAGTCGATCCACTCGCTCAACGCGGCGCGCAGGTCCGGTGACAGCGCATCGGACAGACCCGAACTGACCAGATCGGCGCTGCGGTTCAGTCCGTCGATGGCGGGGCCGGCCTTGGCCGCGGTGTCCCCACCGTTGTTGACGGCCTCGACGTACCCGTTGACCGCGTTGACCGCGTCGACGGCCGAGGTACTGAGGTCTTCGCAGACGGTGTGCACGGCACGGGTGGTCAACGAGGCCTGTCGTTCGGATTCGCGGGTCACCGAGCTGGCCGAGGACTCCTCGATCGAGGCCTTCACCGACGCCCGGTACTCGGGCGCCGCCGTCGAATCAACCTGTGCGGTACCGCCGGTAACAGCCGAACAACCCACCACGACCATCGCTATCACCGCGGCGCCACCGAATGCGCACGCGACGATCCGCCCCTTTGCCTCAAACCGTCCATCAACCGGCACGATCTGCAGACGTTACCGGTTCACAAAGCAACTGATGGGTAACTTGCGCACCGCCACCCCCAGCGGCACGGAGGCGGCAAGATAGGTGGACGATAGAAGGTGCCACAAGCACTGTCAGTAGTAACCGCCTAACAAGGAGCGGAAGTTGACCACCGAGTTCGTGCGCCAGGATCTGGCCCAAAACTCCTCTACCGCAGCCGAACCCGACCGGGTACGGGTGATTCGCGAGGGAGTTGCCTCCTACCTTCCGGATATCGACACCGACGAGACCGCGGAGTGGTTGGAGTCGTTCGACGAGTTGCTGGAGCGTTCCGGTCCGGCGCGGGCCCGGTATCTGATGTTGCGACTGCTGGAACGCTCACGCGAGAAGCGTGTCGCCATCCCGGCACTGACATCGACCGATTACGTCAACACCATCCCCACCGAACTTGAGCCCTGGTTCCCCGGTGACGAGGACGTCGAGCGACGCTTCCGTGCCTGGATCCGGTGGAACGCGGCCATCATGGTGCACCGCGCGCAGCGTCCGGGAGTCGGTGTGGGCGGCCACATTTCGACGTACGCATCGTCGGCCTCGCTGTATGAGGTCGGGTTCAACCACTTCTTCCGCGGCAAATCCCACCCCGGCGGTGGCGATCAGGTGTTCATCCAGGGCCACGCCTCCCCCGGCATCTACGCCCGCGCCTTCCTCGAGGGCCGGCTGACAACCGACCAACTGGATGGTTTCCGTCAGGAACACAGCCACCCCGGCGGCGGCCTGCCGTCCTACCCGCACCCGCGCCTGATGCCCGACTTCTGGGAATTCCCCACGGTGTCGATGGGCCTGGGACCGATGAACGCGATCTATCAGGCCCGGTTCAACCACTATCTGCACGACCGTGGCATCAAGGACACCAGCGATCAGCACGTGTGGGCGTTCCTCGGCGACGGCGAGATGGACGAGCCGGAAAGCCGCGGCCTGATCCAGGTGGCCGCCAACGAGGCGCTGGACAACCTGACCTTCGTGGTCAACTGCAACCTGCAGCGCCTCGACGGGCCGGTGCGCGGCAACGGCAAGATCATCCAGGAGCTCGAGTCGTTCTTCCGCGGGGCGGGCTGGAACGTCATCAAGGTGGTCTGGGGCCGCGAATGGGATGCCCTGCTGCACGCCGATCGCGACGGCGCGTTGGTCAATCTGATGAACACCACGCCCGACGGCGACTACCAGACGTACAAGGCCAACGACGGCGCCTACGTGCGCGATCATTTCTTCGGCCGCGACCCGCGCACCAAGGCTCTGGTCGAGCCGATGACCGATCAGGAGATCTGGAACCTCAAGCGCGGCGGTCACGATTACCGCAAGGTGTACGCCGCCTACCGCGCGGCCATGGAACACAAGGGCCAGCCGACGATCATCCTGGCCAAGACCATCAAGGGCTACACGCTGGGCAGCCACTTCGAGGGCCGCAATGCCACGCACCAGATGAAAAAGCTTGCGCTGCAAGATCTCAAGGATTTCCGCGACGTCACCCGGGTACCGATCAGCGACGCTCAGCTGGAAGAAGATCCCTACCTGCCGCCCTACTACCACCCCGGACCCGAGGCGCCCGAGATCCGCTACCTGCTGGACCGTCGCCGCGCCCTGGGCGGGTTCCTCCCGTCCCGGCGCAACAAGTCCACTGCCCTGCAGCTACCCGCGTCGGATGCCTACCAGGCGCTGAAGAAGGGCTCGGGCAACCAGGCCGTGGCCACCACCATGGCGACGGTACGCACGTTCAAGGAACTGTTGCGGGACAAGAACGTCGGCCCGCGGCTGGTGCCGATCATCCCCGACGAGGCCCGCACCTTCGGCATGGACTCGTGGTTCCCGAGCCTGAAGATCTACAACCGCAACGGGCAGCTGTACACGTCGGTGGACTCGGCATTGATGCTGGCGTACAAGGAATCCGAGGTCGGCCAGATCCTGCACGAAGGCATCAACGAGGCGGGGTCGACATCGTCGTTCACCGCGGTGGGCACGTCGTACTCGACCCACAACGAGCCGATGATCCCGATCTACATCTTCTATTCGATGTTCGGGTTCCAGCGCACGGGTGACGGCCTGTGGGCGGCGGCCGACCAGATGGCCAAGGGCTTCGTCCTCGGGGCGACGGCCGGACGGACCACACTGACCGGCGAGGGTCTGCAGCACGCCGACGGCCATTCCCTGCTGCTGGCATCGACCAACCCGGCCGCGGTCACCTACGACCCGGCGTTCGCCTACGAGATCGCCCACATCATCGAGAGCGGGCTGCAGCGGATGTACGGCGAGCACGCCGAGAACGTGTTCTTCTACATCACCATCTACAACGAGCCCTACGTCCAGCCCGCCGAGCCGGCCGGTCTGGACACCGAGGCGCTCCTGCGCGGCATGTACCGCTATCGCCGGGCCACTGAGCAGCGCGCCAGCGCCGCTCAGATCCTGGCGTCGGGGGTGTCGATGCCCGAGGCGCTGCGGGCGGCCGACATGCTGGCCGAGGAGTGGGACGTCGCCGCCGACGTGTGGTCGGTCACCAGCTGGGGCGAACTCAACCGCGAGGGCGTGGAGATCGAGCGGCACCGGCTCCGGCATCCCGATCAGCCCGCCCGCACGCCACACGTGACCAGCGCGCTGGCCGATGCGGCCGGGCCGGTGGTGGCCGTGTCGGACTGGATGCGGGCCGTGCCCGAGCAGATCCGGCCGTGGGTCCCGGGCACCTACATCACACTGGGCACCGACGGCTTCGGCTTCTCCGACACCCGTCCGGCCGCACGCCGCTACTTCAACACCGACGCCGAGTCGGTGGTGGTGGCGGTGCTCGAGGGGCTGGCTCGTGACGGAGAGATCGATCCCTCCGTGGCCATCGCGGCGGCCAAGCAGTACAAGATCGACGACGTGTTCGCCGCTGCGGTGTCCTACGTGGACACGGGCAGCGCCTGATTCGCTTGGAGGAATCCACCAGAAAAGTGGCGTAGCTTTTAGGGATGCCCGACAAGCGGTTCGTGCCGCCGAAGTCGACCGTCGAGGTCCTGGAGAGCGTGCCCGACTCGACTCTGCGCCGGTTGAAGCAGTATTCCGGCCGGTTGGCCACCGAGGCGGTGCATGCCATGGCCGAGCGCCTGGACTTCTTCTCCGACCTCGACGCGTCACAGCGGGCCAGCGTGCAGCTGGTGGTGCAAACCGCCGTCGTGAACTTCGTCGAATGGATGCGGGACCCCGAAAGCGACGTCAGCTATACCGCGCAGGCCTTCGAGGTGGTGCCGCAGGACCTGCGCCGTCGTATCGCGCTGCGCCAGTCGGTCGAGATGGTGCGCACGTCGATGGAGTTCTTCGAAGAAGTGGTGCCGCTGCTGGCCCGGTCCGAAGAGCAGCTCAACGCGCTGACCGCGGGCATCCTGCGCTACAGCCGTGACCTGGCCTTCGCGGCGGCCAGCGCGTATGCCGATCAGGCCGAGGCCCGCGGTGCCTGGGACCTGCGGATGGAGGCCAACGTCGTCGACGCGGTGGTGCGCGGCGACACCGGGCCCGAACTGCAGTCCCAGGCAGCGGCACTGAACTGGGACGCCACGGCGCCGGCCACCGTGATCGTGGGCCTGCCCCGCCCGGACCGGCCGGACCTGGCCCGCGAGGACATCCACGACGCAGTCAAGCGCCACGGCCGGGCGGCACTGTCGGATGTGCACGGCACCTGGCTCGTCACGATCATCTCGGGCGCGCTGTCGGCAACCGACCGCTTCCTGGTCGACATGCTGTCGGTGTTCGCCGACGGCCCGGTGGTGATCGGGCCGACCTCCCCCACGCTGATCGCCGCCCACCGCAGCGCCGCCGAGGCGATCTCCGGCATGAACGCGGTGACCGGCTGGCCCGGCGCACCCCGGCCGGTGTCGGCGCGCGAACTGTTGCCCGAGCGTGCCCTACTGGGCGATGCGACGGCCATCGCAGCACTGGAAACCGAAGTCATGCGCCCGTTGGCGGATGCCGGTCCGGCACTGACGGAGACCCTCGACGCATTCCTGGACTCCGGCGGCGCCATCGAAGCTTGTGCTCGCAAATTGTTCGTTCATCCAAACACGGTGCGCTACCGCCTGAAACGAATCGGCGACTTCACCGGCCGCGATCCTGCCGTGCCGCGGGACGCCTATGTACTGCGAGTTGCGTCGACAGTCGGCAGATTGAGCAAACAGGGATACCAGCCGAGCACGCCAAATGCGGGCAGCGTCGTGATCCCGGCGATCGGCCCGGCTCATCCCGCCAGGCAGCAGGCATGAACTGGGCTCACCGGCCGGCGCGGAGGCTGTGACATATTTCGCTGCGGTGAAGGCAACGTCGCATCACATGCACTTTTGTGGGGAACCTACAAAAACATAAGACAAGGTTCATAATCTCTTACATCCCACAAAACCATCTTCACAGTGTTCTCTTAATGACGTGCCTCAACCCGTGCTCGCATTGCTTGCTCCCGGACAGGGATCGCAGACGCCCGGCATGCTCTCCCCTTGGCTGGAGCTGCCCGGTGCCGCTGATCGCCTCACCACGTGGTCGCAGATCAGCGGCCTGGACCTGGCGCGGCTGGGAACCACCGCCACCGCCGAGGAGATCACCGACACCGCGGTGACGCAGCCGCTCGTGGTGGCCGCCACGCTGCTGGCCTATGAGGAATTGACCAAGCGCGGAGTGCCCGAAACCGCCGAGACCATCGTGGCGGGCCACTCGGTGGGTGAGATCGCCGCGTATGCCATTGCCGGCGTCATCTCTGCCGATGACGCGGTCAAGCTGGCCGCCACTCGCGGTGCCGAGATGGCCAAGGCTTGCGCCATCGAGCCGACCGGCATGTCTGCGGTGCTCGGTGGCGACGAAGCCGAGGTGTTGGCCCGGCTGGAGTCGCTCGACCTGATCCCGGCGAACCGCAACGCCGCCGGCCAGATCGTGGCTGCCGGCGCCATCGCGGCCTTGGAGAAGCTCGCCGAGGATCCGCCGACCAAGGCCCGGGTCCGCCAGCTGGCCACCGCAGGCGCGTTCCACACCCGTTACATGGCGTCCGCCCTGGAGGGCTACGCCGCAGCCGCCGAGTCTGTAACGACATCAGAGCCGACCGCGACACTTCTGTCGAACGCAGACGGCCAGCCGGTCGCCTCGGCCGCCGACGCGATGGAAAAGCTGGTGTCCCAGCTGACCAAGCCGGTGCGCTGGGATCTGTGCACCGCCACCATGCGGGACCGTTTCTCCGCCGCCGAGCGCGCCGGGATCATCGAGTTCCCGCCGGCGAGCACCCTCGTCGGCATCGCGAAACGTGAACTCAGAGGAGCGCGGGCCCGGCCGATTAAAGCCCCAGCCGATCTGGACGGCTTGGACGAGCTGTAAGTCCACCGACAACCGAATAGCAGTAGCAACGCAGTACCAACCGAACGTCCCGAATTGTCCTCCGCACCCGGGGGGCGCTTTCAACAACAAGAAGGAGCCATCGTGGCCGCCAGTCAAGAAGAAATCATCGCCGGTCTCGCCGAGATCATCGAAGAGGTCACCGGCATCGAGCCGTCTGAGGTGACCCCCGAGAAGAGCTTCGTCGACGACCTGGACATCGACTCGCTGTCGATGGTCGAGATCGCCGTGCAGACCGAGGACAAGTACGGCGTGAAGATCCCCGACGAGGATCTGGCCGGCCTGCGCACCGTTGGTGACGTGGTGGCCTACATCCAGAAGCTCGAGGAAGAGAACCCCGAGGCTGCCGCCGCCCTGCGCGAGAAGTTTGGCTCGGAATGAGCAAACCTTCCACTGCTAACGGAGGCTTCCCGAACGTCGTGGTGACCGCCGTGGAGGCCACCACGGCGCTCGCTGCTGACATCGAGAGCACGTGGAAGGGCCTCCTGGCCGGAGAAAGCGGCATCCATGAGTTGACCGACGACTTCGTCACCAAGTGGGACCTTCCGGTGCGTATCGGCGGTCACCTGGTCGACGACATCGACAGTCACCTCACCCGCATCGAGCTGCGTCGCAACTCCTATGTGCAGCGCATGTCACTGGTGCTGGCCCGCCGGCTGTGGAAGAACGCCGGTGCGCCCGAGGTCGATCCAGATCGCTTCGCGGTCGTGATCGGCACGGGCCTCGGCGGTGGCGAGAAGATCGTCGAGACCTACGACGCCATGAACGAGGGCGGGATCCGCAAGGTCAGCCCGCTCGCCGTTCAGATGATCATGCCCAACGGTGCGGCCGCGGTCGCCGGTCTTGAGCTCGGCGCCCGCGCCGGAGTGATCACACCGGTGTCGGCGTGTTCGTCGGGATCTGAGGCCATCGCCCACGGCTGGCGACAGATCGTGATGGGCGATGCGGACTTCGCCGTCGTCGGTGGTGTGGAAGGCGGTATCGAGGCACTGCCGATCGCGGCGTTCTCGATGATGCGCGCCATGTCGACCCGCAACGAAGATCCCGCGGGTGCGTCTCGGCCGTTCGACAAGGATCGTGACGGATTCGTGTTCGGCGAGGCCGGCGCGATGATGATCATCGAGACCGAGGAGCATGCCCTGGCCCGTGGCGCCAAGCCGCTGGCTCGGCTGATGGGTGCCGGTATCACCTCGGATGCGTTCCACATGGTGGCCCCGGCGGACAACGGCGTGCGCGCCGGTGCCGCGATGAAGCGTGCGCTGGAAACCTCGGGTCTGGAAGCCAAGGACATCGACCACGTCAATGCCCACGGCACGGCCACCCCGATCGGTGACACCGCCGAGGCCAATGCCATCCGGGTCGCCGGATGCCAGAACGCCGCGGTGTACGCACCGAAGTCGGCTCTGGGCCACTCGATCGGTGCGGTCGGTGCGCTGGAGTCGGTGTTGACGGTGCTCGCCCTGCGGGACGGGGTGATCCCCCCGACGCTGAACTACGAGACACCGGATCCCGAGATCGATCTCGATGTGGTTGCGGGCGAGCCTCGTTATGGCGACTACAAGTACGCCGTCAACAACTCGTTCGGGTTCGGCGGCCACAATGTTGCCCTGGCCTTCGGTAAGTACTGAGGTCGGGTACCCAAGCCTGGTCAGTGACCCCGGGCAGCGGCCCGGAAGGTAGACACGGAAGGGAAGAACACAGCAAATATGGCGGGATTGTCCACAGGGAATGGTCTTCCCAATGTGGTTGTCACCGGCGTAGCCATGTCGACGGCGCTGGCAACCGATGCTGAAAACACCTGGAAGAAGCTGCTCGACGGTCAGAGCGGCATCCGGAAGCTCACCGATTCGTTCGTCGAGGAGTACGACCTGCCGGTTCGCATCGGCGGCCATCTCCTGGAGGAGTTCGACTCCGAGCTGACACGCGTCGAACTGCGCCGACTGTCATATTTGCAGAAGATGTCGACGGTCATCGGCCGTCGGGTGTGGGCCCATGCCGGCTCCCCCGAGGTCGATGCCCGCCGCCTCATGGTGTCGATCGGCACCGGTCTGGGTTCTACCGAAGAGCTCGTGTTTGCCTATGACGGTATGCGTTCGAAAGGGCTGCGCGCCGTGTCGCCGCTGGTGGTGCAGATGTACATGCCCAACGGCGCGGCAGCCGCGATCGGGCTCGAGCGCAAGGCCAAGGCCGGGGTGTGTACCTCGATCTCGGCCTGCGCCTCGGGTTCCGAAGCGATCGCCAACGCATGGCGCCAGATTGTCCTCGGCGAGGCCGATATCGCGATCTGCGGTGGCGTCGAGACCAAGATCGAAGCCGTGCCGATCGCCGGATTCGCCCAGATGCGCATCGTGCTGTCGAACACCAACGACGATCCGGAAGGCGCCTGCAAGCCCTTCGACAAGGATCGCAACGGATTCGTGTTCGGCGAGGCCGGCGCCCTGATGGTGATCGAGACCGAGGAGCACGCGAAGGCCCGCGGCGCCAACATCCTGGGCCGGCTCATGGGCGCGAGCGTGACCTCGGACGGTTACCACATCGTGGCGCCGGACCCCAACGGTGAGCAGGCAGGTTATGCGATGACCCGCGCCATCCAGCTGGCGGGTCTGCAGCCCACCGATATCGACCACGTCAACGCCCATGCCACCGGCACCAACGTCGGCGACGTCGCCGAGAGCAAGGCGATCAACAACGCGATGGGTGGCCACAAGCCCGCGGTCTACGCGCCCAAGGCAGCACTCGGCCATTCGGTCGGCGCGGTCGGCGCCGTCGAGTCCATCCTGACGGTGATGGCACTGCGAGACGGTGTCATCCCCGCGACACGCAACCTGCACAATCTCGATCCCGAGATCGATCTGGACGTCGTCGCCGGTGAGCCACGGCAGGGCGATTACAAGTACGCAATCAACAATTCGTTCGGATTCGGTGGGCACAACGTCGCGCTCGCCTTCGGAAAGTACTGAGACTCCACAACTACGGCGACCCAGCGCTTTCCACCAAAGGAGACCTTTATGACGATCATGGCCCCCGAAGCCGCCGCCGAATCACTCGATCCGCGTGACCCGCTGCTGCGTCTGCAAACCTTCTTCGATGACGGCAGCGTCGAGTTGCTGCATGAGCGGGACCGTTCCGGTGTGCTGGCCGCCGCCGGCACGGTCAACGGTGTTCGTGCGGTGGCGTTCTGCACCGACGGCACCGTGATGGGCGGCGCCATGGGCATCGAGGGCTGTGCTCACATCGTCAACGCCTACGACACCGCGATCGAGGAGCAGAGCCCGATCGTGGGCATCTGGCACTCCGGCGGTGCGCGGCTGGCCGAGGGCGTCAAGGCGCTGCATGCGGTCGGTCTGGTCTTCGAGGCGATGATCCGGGCGTCGGGCTACATCCCGCAGATTTCGGTCGTCGTCGGCTTCGCGGCCGGCGGCGCCGCTTACGGCCCTGCGCTGACCGACGTCATCATCATGGCCCCGGACAGCAAGGTGTTCGTCACCGGTCCGGACGTGGTGCGCAGCGTCACCGGTGAGGACGTCGACATGGTGTCGCTCGGCGGCCCCGACGCCCACCACAAGAAGTCCGGTGTGTGCCACATCGTGGCCGACGACGAGCTCGACGCTTACGAGCGCGGCCGTCGCCTGGTCGGATTGTTCAGCCAGCAGGGCCATTTCGACCGCAGCAAGGCCGAGGCCGGCGACACGGACCTGGCTGCGCTGATGCCCGAGTCGGCCCGGCGCGCCTACGACGTGCACCCGATCGTGGAGGCACTGCTCGACGAGGGCGTGCCGTTCGAGGAGTTCCAGGCCAAGTGGGCGCCCTCGATCGTGGTCGGTCTCGGCCGCCTGGCCGGCCGCACGGTCGGTGTGATCGCCAACAACCCGCTGCGTCTCGGCGGCTGCCTGAACTCCGAAAGCGCCGAGAAATCAGCACGTTTCGTGCGGCTGTGCGACGCGTTCGGCATTCCGCTGGTGGTCGTCGTCGACGTACCCGGCTACCTGCCCGGTGTGGACCAGGAGTGGGGCGGCGTGGTGCGCCGCGGCGCCAAACTGCTGCACGCGTTCGGTGAGTCCTCGGTCCCCCGCGTGACGCTGGTGACCCGCAAGATCTACGGCGGCGCCTACATCGCGATGAACTCGCGTTCGCTCAACGCCACCAAGGTGTTCGCCTGGCCGGACGCCGAGGTCGCGGTGATGGGCGCCAAGGCCGCCGTCGGCATCCTGCACAAGCGCAAGCTGGCCGCGGTTGCCGATCCTGCCGAGCGTGAGGCGCTGCACGAGGAGCTCGCCATCGAGCACGAAAGGATTGCCGGCGGCGTGGATTCGGCGATCGAGATCGGTGTGGTCGACGAGAAGATCGATCCGGCGCACACCCGCAGTAAGCTGACCCAGGCGCTGGCCGAGGCCCCGCACCGGCGCGGTCGCCACAAGAACATCCCGCTGTAACCACCCAGCTGGCGCGAATGGCCAGTTATTGCACATATAAGGCGAAAAGCCGTGCAATAACTCGCCATTCGGCGTTCTACCGCGTGGTGTAACCGCCGTTGGCGAAGATGGTCTGCCCGTTGATCCAATGGCCCTCGTCGGCCAGGAACACCACCAATGGGGCGATATCGGTGATCTCGGTCAGCCGGTTGCCCATCGCCTGCGACTTGTGGAACTCGACGCGTTCCGGAGTCTCCTGCGGATAGAAGAACGGCGTATCCATCGGGCCGGGGGCCACATTGTTGACGTTGATGCCGCGGACACCGAACTCTTTGGATGCCGCCCGGGTGAAGTGTTCGACGGGGCTCTTCGAGCCCGCGTAGGTGGAGTAGCCGTCGGTGTAGGCGGCCAGCAACGCCGTCACGATGGTGACCACCGACCCGTTGTCTGCCAGGCGCTTACCAGCCTGTTGCAGGAAGAAGTATGCGGCCTTGGCGTTGATGTCGAACATCGAATCATATTCGGCCTCAGTGGTTTCCACGAACGGCTTGCGCAGTACCTTGCCGACGGTGTTGATCGCGATGTCGACACTGCCGAAGGCGTCGATCGCCGCGTCGAAGAGCTTCTCGATATTGGCCGGCACCGTCAGGTCACCTTGCACCTTGACCGCCTTCACCCCGGCGGCCTGCACCGCCGCCACCGTCTTGTCGGCGTCGGCTTCACTGGAGGCACTGTTGTAGTGAACTGCGACGTTGACACCCCTCGAAGCCAGCGTCGTGCTGATCAGGCCACCGAGGTTCTTCGCGCCGGCGGCAACTACTGCTGATTTTCCCTCTAGTTTGCTCACGAGGACAGACTAGTTTTTGCAACTCACAGAGTGATAACGCAAAATACCGAAGCATTCACAAATAATAGTTGTATAGGCTTGGTGGGTGTCCATGAATGCCCCTGATCTGCGGCGTTTACGCCAGTTCGCCGCCATCGGCGAGGCCGGTAGTCTCACTGCCGCGGCAGCCTCGCTGCATATTAGCCAACAAGCTCTCAGCAGCTCGATGCAGCAACTGGAGAAGGAACTCAACGCCACACTGTTCCGGCGCGAGGGACGGCGACTGCGGCTCACCCGGGCCGGCGAACTGCTTCTCACCGAAGGGCGAACCCTGTTGGCGGCGGCACGCACCGTGGCCGAGCGGGTGGAACACGCGTCCGAGGGCACCGCAGAGGTCTTTGTCATCGGCCATAGCCCGGCACTCAGCGGGAGCGAGGTCTACACCCTTCTCGAACCTGCCATCACAGCATTTCCCAACGCCTCGTTCACGTTCCGGCAGCTCTACCCCGATCGGCTCACGGGTGCGGTGCTCGACGGCACAGTGCATCTCGGCCTGCGCCGTGGTGTGGTCCCCACCAACGAATTGGCCACGGCCATCCTCGGTTACGACCGCGTCCGGTTGGCGCTACCGTGCGAACACCGGTTGGCCGGCCACGCTGCCGTGGGCATTCACGAGCTCGCCGGGGAGCGCATCGCGCTGTGGGCGCCCCCGGGTGCGTCCTACTACAGCGATTTTCTGATGGCTGCATGCCGTCGCGCCGGTTTCGAACCCGACTATGTCGTCAGCCGGGTTCAGGGTGCGGCCACCGTGGCCGCCCCGCTCACCACGGGTGCGGCCACGTTCGTCACCACGGCACCCGGACCGGCCATGGGCGGTCGCGTCGTGGTCACCGAACTCGAACCCCCACTGCTGGTGGGCGCTCAGGCAATGTGGCAGCGCCACACCAGTTCAGCGGTCCGGGACGCGCTGATGGCGCAGGCCTAGGCAGACTCGACCTGCCCGAAGTCAGCGATCATCTCGGCCGCAGCCGCCACGGCACGGTCCCGGTCGGCGCTGACCAGCCCGATGCGCGTGCGGCGGTCCAAGATGTCGTCGGCACACAGGGCACCTTCGTGGGTGACGGCGTACTCGAATTCCGCACGGATGACGTCGAGTCCGTCGGCGACGGGTTCAGTAGGCCGGGCGCACCGCGCCCGCGCGATCACGTTGGGCGCCTCGGACCCATAACGGGCGACCAGGGAGGACGGTAGCTCATGCTCAAATCGCAACGTGGACACCGGATTGGCCGGGGCACCGACCAGTGGCAGATTGGCGGTACGACAGCCGTCGGCGGATACGCCGCGCATGACCAGCGCCCGGTCCAGAACATCCTGGGCCATGTACCGGTATTCGGTGAGCTTGCCGCCGATGATGCTGATCACGCCACTCGCCGATTCCACGACCGCGTGTTCGCGTGACACGTCGGCCGTGTCGCCCGCTCCGGTGTCGATCAGGGGTCGCAGCCCGGCGTAGGTACCGCGCACGTCGGACGTGGTCAGTTCGGTCGCCAGCGCCGTGTTGACGGTGTCGAGCAGGAAGCTGATCTCATCCGGAGTCGGCTGGGGCACATCGGGAATGGGGCCCGGCGCATCCTCATCCGTCAGTCCGAGGTAGACCCGGCCGAGCTGTTCGGGCATCGCGAAGACGAACCGGTTCAACTCCCCCGGTATCGGAATGGTCAGGGCCGCAGTCGGATTGCCGAACGCCGCGGCGTCGAACACCAGATGCGTGCCCCGGCTGGGCCGCAACGTGATCGCCGGGTCGAGATCGCCGGCCCATACCCCGGCCGCGTTGATGACCACCCGCGCGGCCGCGTCGAAAGATTCCCCGGTGACTTCGTCGGTCAGGCGGACCGAGGACGCGCCGGCCGCACTCGCGGAGACCCGGGTCAGGATCCGGGCTCCGTGCTGCGCAGCAGTGCGCGCGACGGCGGCCACCAACCGGGCGTCGTCGACGAGCTGGCCGTCGTAGGCCAGGTAACCGCCGTCGAGACCCTCGGTGCGCACCGTGGGGGCCAGTTCGACCGCGCGACCGGCATCCACCCGGCGCGATCGCGGCAGAGTGGACGCGCTGGTTCCGGCAAGCCTGCGCAGACCGTCGCCGGCGATGAATCCGGTGCGCACCAACGCGCGCGACGCGCGGCCCATCGACGGTAGCAGCGGCACCAGCTGCGGCATGGCCTTGACGAGGTGAGGCGCGTTGCGGGTCATCAGGATTCCGCGCTCGATCGCACTGCGGCGGGCGATCCCGACATTGCCGGTGGCCAGGTAGCGCAGACCGCCGTGCACCAGCTTCGAACTCCACCGGCTGGTCCCGAACGCGAGATCGTGTTTTTCCACCAGCGCCACCCGCAGGCCTCGTGTGGCGGCATCCAGCGCGATGCCCGCACCGGTGATGCCACCGCCGATGACGAGCACATCGAGCTGTTCGCCGTCGGTCAGTGCCGCCAACTCGGTTGCGCGCCGGGTGCGATTGAGTGCGGTGGGTCCGGTCACGAGGCGAGATATCCGTTCAGGGCGTGGGCGAGTTCGGCCGCCAGCGCATCGGCGTCGAGGATGGGTTCGACCATCTGCGCGGACTGGATCGCGGACTGCGTGATGAGCAGGCACATGGTGGCCAGTTGACGGGGGTCACCGGGCCTGACGCGGTCGTTTTTCTGACGGACCTCTTGGGCGAGCTTGAGTTCGCCGGCCAGTGCGTCGATCAGGATCTGCTGGCTGGTGCCCAGCCGCTCGGCGATGTAGACCATCGCCACCTCGGGCGCAGAGTGCAGCACGGCCATGATCACCTCGTCGTGGCGCAGCCGTGCGGCCACCGCCACGATGCGGCGTACCAGGGCCGCGCGGCCCGGCCCACCGAGTTCCGTCGCGTCGAGCACACCCACGATCCGTGCGGTGAGCAGCGCGGCCAGAATCGACTGGGTATCGGGGAAACGGCGGTACACGGTCGGGCGGCTCACCCCGGCCCGCCGGGCGATCTCGGCCAGGGTCACCCGGTCCACGCCGAAGGCCAGCACGCAGCTGGCAGCGGCATCCAAGATCTGGTCGCTCAGCGATCGCTCGTTACTGATTGACATCATGTGTAATACTGTAACGCATGACTCAGCCGGCCGAACAGTTTCTGCCTCCGATGAAGTGGAATGCCTGGGGCGACCCACAGGCAGCCAAACCGCTGTCGGACGGAATCCGGTCCCTGCTCCGGCAGGCCCTCGGTGTCGACGCCGCATCGGCGACGGAGCCGACACCCGAACAGGTGCAGTTGCTTCCGTCGGCGTTGTCCGACACCGATCGCGACGCCCTCGTCGCGATCGTCGGTGCACAGCACTGTGGTACGGACACGATGTCGCGGCTGTTGCACGCCGGGGGGAAGTCCACAGTGGACCTGCTGCGCCGCAACGGTTCCGGGCCACAGGAGGCACCCGACGCGGTGCTGCTTCCAGGCTCGGATGACGAGGTCGCCGCCATCCTGGCCCACTGCGCCGAGCGTCGCATCGCCGTCGTCCCGTTCGGCGGCGGAACCAGCGTCGTGGGCGGGCTGGACCCGCTGCGTGAGGGGTTCACCGCCGCTGTCACGCTGGACCTGCGCCGGTTCGATGCGCTGCACAACCTTGACCCCGTTGCCGGTGAGGCCGAGTTCGGTGCGGGGGTCACCGGCCCTCAGGCCGAGGCCCTGCTTGGCGCGCAGGGCTTTTCGCTCGGCCACTTTCCGCAGAGCTTCCAGTTCGCCACGATCGGCGGGTTCGCCGCCACCCGATCCTCAGGCCAGGACTCCGCCGGTTACGGACGCTTCGACGACATGGTGCGCGGTCTGCGCGCCGTCACGCCGGCGGGCACGCTCGACCTGGGCCGGGCTCCGGCCTCGGCCGCAGGACCCGATCTGCGGCAACTGATCCTGGGCTCGGAAGGCGTGTTCGGCGTCATCACCCGCGTCCGGGTTCGGGTCCATCCAGTGCCCGAGTCCACGCTCTACGAGGCGTGGTCCTTCCCGGATTTCGCCACCGGTGCCGAAGCCCTGCGGGCCGTGATCCAGACAGGATCCGGGCCGACGGTGCTGCGGCTCTCCGACGAGGCCGAGACCGGCGTGAACCTTGCCACCACGGAAAGCATTGGCGAGCAGAGCATTACCGGCGGCTGCCTGGCCATCACACTGTTCGAGGGAACCGCGGCTCACACCCAGAGCCGGCATGCCGAGACACGAGACGTCCTGCAAGCCCACGGCGGCACCTCACTGGGCGAGGCCCCGGCCCGCGACTGGGAACACGGCCGGTTCAACGCCCCGTACCTGCGCGATTCGCTGCTGGCGGCCGGAGCGCTGTGCGAAACCCTGGAAACCGCCACCACGTGGTCCAACCTGGCGGCACTGAAAGCCGCGGTGACCGAAGCGCTGACCACCACGCTCGCCGAATCCGGCACGCCGGCCCTGGTGATGTGCCACATTTCGCATGTGTACCCCACCGGCGCCTCGCTGTATTTCACGGTCGTCGCCGCGCAGCGCGGCAATCCGATCGAGCAGTGGCGCAAAGCCAAGACCGCGGCGTCGGACGCCATGGTCCGCAATGGCGGCACCATCACCCACCACCACGCGGTCGGCGCGGATCACCGCCCGTGGATGCGTGACGAGATCGGTGACCTCGGCGTCGAGGTGCTACGGGCCGTCAAGGCCACTCTGGACCCCACCGGAATCCTCAACCCGGGCAAGCTGATTCCGTGAAGCAGGTAACGGTCCTGACCAATCCCCTGTCGGGGCACGGGAATGCGCCGCACGCGGCGGAGCGGGCGGTCGCACACCTCCAGCGACGCGGTATCGACGTGTGCGCGATCGTGGGGACCGACGCCGCCCACGCCCGCCGACTGGTCGATGACGCGCTCGACCGCGGCACCGATGCGCTTGTCGTGGTCGGCGGCGACGGCGTGATCTCCCTGGCCCTGCAGGCGCTGGCCACCGGTGACGTGCCGCTGGGCATCGTGCCCGCCGGCACCGGCAACGATCATGCCCGTGAATACCATTTGCCGACAGGCGATCCCGAGGCCGCGGCCGATGTCATCGCCGACGGCCACACCGAGACGGTCGACCTCGGCCGTATCGAGGATGCCACCGGAGCGGTGAAGTGGTTCGGCACCGTGATGGCCGCCGGGTTCGATTCCCTGGTCAGCGACCGCACCAACCGGATGCGTTGGCCGCACGGCCGGATGCGCTACAACATCGCGATGCTCGCGGAGATCTCGAAGCTACGGCTGCTGCCGTTCCGGCTCACCTTCGACGACGAGCCGGAGATCCGCACCGAGCTCACGCTGGCGGCGTTCGGGAACACCCGCAGCTACGGCGGCGGCATGCTGATCTGCCCGGGCGCCGACCACTCGGACGGCCTGCTCGATGTCACGATGATCACCTCGGCCTCCCGCACCCGGTTGATCCGGCTGTTCCCGACCGTTTTCAAGGGCACCCATGTCGATCTCGAGGAGGTGACCACCAAGCGCGCCAGGTCGGTCCACGTCGAATGCCCGGGGATCAACGCTTATGCCGACGGGGATTTCGCCCTTCCGTTGCCGGTCACGGTATCCGCGGTGCCCGCTGCACTGCGCTTGCTGGTGCCCACACAGTCCTGAATGAACTCGACCATGCAGTCGCGGGCCTCACGGCTCTCTGGCAGAAACGGCAGGAACGCCGGGAAGGCGTGCAGCTGACCGGGCCAGACCTTGAGAGTGCACTGCCGTCCGGCATCCGTCAGCACCTCATGCATACGTTCGGCGTCGCAGCGCAGCGCCTCGGATTCGGCCGCGATGATCAGGCTCGGCGGAAAATCGGTGAGTACGCCGTTGACCGGTGAGAGGGCATGACAGTCCGAGTTCTTGGGTCCGACGCATTCGACGATCATCGGCAGGGCACGTCCAATCCCCATCCGGTCCTCGGCGAAGTTGGCATGCGCCGAGCGGCGTGCCCCGTCCAGCTCGAGCAACGGGCTGACCCCGATGACGCCGGCCGGGGTACCGATGCCCTGTTGCTGAGCAGCGAGAACCGTTGCGAAGGCCAGGAATCCACCTGCCGAGTCGCCCGCCACGACGGTGCGGGCCGGGTCCGCACCCTGGTCCAACAACCAGCGGTAGGCGCGCAGACAGTCTGCGACGGATTCGTCGACAGTCACCTCGGGGTGCTGTCGGTACTCGACGTGCACCACGGGAAGTTGCGTCTGCCGGGCAAGTGCGACGACGACGTGCTGATGTGTGTCGAACCCACCGAGAAAAAACCCGCCGCCATGCAGATAGAGGATGGCGCCGTCGGCAAGCGGGCGATGAGCCGATTCGGCTGTGCGGACGGTCTCGACGGTGACCTGACCGAGCGTGATCCGGCTGACCCGCAGTCCCCGCCGCGGACGAAGCCGTTGCAGCCGCGCAAGGGCATTGATGCGACGGCCGATCGCGGCAAGACGATCCTCGACGGCTCGGTTTCCTTGGTAGGCAACCGATCTGTTCACCTGGACGAGCAGGGTCCGGCGGGCGATGCCGTAACACGCGCGGGATCTACGACTCGGGCGTCGTGTCGACACTGCAGCGGTGGGTGATGCCATTCAAGCTCCTTCGGTTTGCTTCGGCGACCCTAGGGCGGCAAGCAGTTTCACCAGGTGGCCGAACGCGTCGGTGAACGGTCGCGCAGGCACCGACGGGTCGATGGCCCGCTGGATGCCCAGACCGATGCCGGCGCTGAGCAAGAGGTTGCCGAGATCCTCCAGGCTTGTCGCCACCTCGCTGTGGGCCAATTGCGTTTCGGTCAGGCCGAGTTCGGCCGACATCGACCGAAGTACGTCGATGACCATCTGGGCGGCTTCGTTGCGCAAGGACGTGATCATCTCGGAAAGTTCAGGGTTGTTCCGCGACAGCACCGCGAACTCGAGCTCGAGCATGGTCCAGCCGACGTCGCCCGCGGTGCGCTCCAGCCACGCACTCAAGGCTGTCACGCGACTGTCCAACTCAGCGTCGGATATCGCAACTTCGGCCATCTCGGCGAACTTCTCCCGGTGGATCAGCTCAAGGACATCGCGGCACAAATTCGGCTTGCTCCCGAAGTTGGAGTACACCGCGCCCTTTGAGAAACCCGCGTCGTCGGCGATGTCTTCAAGGCTGGTGGCGGCGTAGCCGTGAGTCAGGAAACGCTGCTTGGCCGCCTCCAAGAGTTCGGCCCGCGTCTGTTCCTGGCGTTGAGCCCTGGTCAGCCGCGGCATGCGCTGATGATAGTTCGCGGCGGACTTCGGGTATTGAATTAACTCATAGTATTCAGATACCGTCGGTATTCGAGTGGTTGTGGAGGACCCAAGGGGAGGCATGACGTGCGGTTTTCACGGCGACGGCGGTCGGTAGACGGAGCGATGGTGATCGTCACCGGCGGGGCGCGCGGCATCGGCGCCACGACAGCGGAGCTGTTCTCCGCCCGTGGCGCCACGGTGTGGATCGGCGATGTCGACGCCGATGTCGCCGCGGCGACCGCAGCCGGTATCCCCCGCTGCCGGGCGGCCTACCTCGATGTCACGCAGCGGTCGTCATGGGACCGCTTCCTCGCGCAGGCCATCCGCGGATCGGGCAGCGTCGACATCTTGGTCAACAACGCCGGGGTCATGCCCCTTGGGGCGTTCGACGCCGAATCCGAGGCGACGACTGACCTCATCCTCGACGTCAACGTGCGAGGTGTCCTCAACGGCATGCGCGCGGTGATCCCTTCGATGGTGGCGCGCGGTCGCGGTCACGTGGTCAATGTGGCCTCGATGGCGGGCATGATCCCGATCCCGGGCATGGTGACCTACAACGCCAGCAAGTTCGCCGCGCTGGGCGCCTCACTCGCGGCGCGTCGTGAATACGCGGGCACCGGGGTCTCGGTGTCCGCCGTGTTGCCGTCGGCAGTCCGCACCGAACTCTCCTCGGGTGTGCAGCTCGGAAACGGCCTTCCCACGGTGGATCCCGACGATGTGGCGCAAGCGATCCTCAACACGGTCCGCACCCGCGCCGCCCGCACATCGGTTCCGGGCTGGGTCGCCTCCGGGTGGGCTCTTGTCGACGCCCTGGTACCCGAGGCGATCCAGCGTGCCGTGCGAGACAGAATCGATGACCGTCGCGCTCTGACTGCGCTCGACGCACAGGGCCGGGCCGCATACCTGCAGCGCATCGACCGGCAGTCGAAAGATCATGCCGCCCACCCGCCGGCCGCCGGAAAGGAAGCCCGATGAGCCGCGAGGCCCGCATCGTCATCATCGGTGCCGGTATGGCGGGCATCGCCACCGCGTACACCCTGAAGCAAGCCGGATTCTCGAATTTCACGATCCTGGAAAAGGGTTCCGACGTCGGCGGGGTCTGGCATTGGAACCGCTACCCGGGCCTCACCTGCGACGTCCCCTCCCAGATCTACCAGTTCTCGTTTGCGCCCAAACCCGACTGGAGCCACATCTGGGCAAGCGGCACCGACATCCAGCGCTATCACCGCGACGTCGTCGAACAATTCGGCCTCGACACCCATCTGCGCTGCAACACCGAAGTCGTCGAGGCCTGCTACGACAGTGCCACCGCGTCGTGGACGCTTGTCACAGCCGACGCAGACACGCTGACAGCTGATTTCGTCATCTGCGCCACCGGAGTGCTGCATCACCCGGCGGTGCCCGAGATTCCCGGCATGGACACCTTCGCCGGACCGATCGTGCACACCGCCCGGTGGGACCCGGAGCTGGTGACCCACGGCAGACGCATCGCGGTGATCGGCACAGGATCGACTGGCGTACAAGTGGTTTCAGCCCTGCAACCGAGGGCTCGCAATCTCCTGCACTTCGCGCGATCCCCGCAGTGGATCCTGTGGGCCCCGATGTCGTTGCGGCAGCCATCGCTGCTGAGCAAGGTTCTGCACAGACGGCCGGCTTGACATTGCTTCCTCTACGCGCGGCTGCAGTGGGCGTCGAAGATCCTCGCCGACGTCGTGACCACGCCGTCATGGCGACGCCGGCTGGTGCAGTCCTATGCACGTTGGAGTCTGACCAGTCAGGTCCGCGATCGTGTGCTGCGCGCGAAACTCACTCCTGACTACGAGCCGCTCTGCAAACGACAGGTGGTCTCGGGCTCGTATTACCGGGCCATCAAGCGGCCCAACGCCCGCCTGATCGCTGATCCCATCCGGGAGTTCACCGCCACCGGCATACGTACCGCTGACGGTGCCCACCACGATGTTGATGTCGTGGTGTTGGCCACCGGGTTTCAGGCGCACAACTACATGCGCCCGATGAGGATCGTCGGTCGTGACGGCATCACCCTCGACGATGCCTGGGCCAACGGCCCGCGGGCGTACCGTATGACCGCGATTCCCGGGTTCCCCAACCTGTTCACCGTCCTCGGCCCGAACTCGCCGACCGGGTCGATCCCGCTGCAGTACTCCGCTGAGCTCACCGCCGGCTACATCGTGGCCTGGCTCAAACGATTCGAGAGTGGAGAACTTTCCGAGGTCGAGGTCACCGAGCAGGCCACCGACGATTTCAACGCCGCGGTCGCCGATGGGCTCGGCCCGACAGTGTGGAACACCGGGTGCAATTCATGGTATTTCACCGACGCGGGGACCATCGATCTCTGGCCATTCGACCGGGCAACCCTCACCCGGATGCTCTCCGAGCCAGACCCAGCGCACTACCGGGTCACCTGAGGTGAGCCCGTAGGCCGACCACGCGCCGGCAATTCGGCGTGTTTGCCCAACGCCCTGAACGGCACACGGTACGTTTCGACTGGGCCGGGGTGTTGAGTTAGTGGACTTGCTACGGAGCGTCATGGAATCGACCAAATACATCGGCCGCGTCGGCGCACTGGCCGTTGCTCTCGGCATCGGAACGGCATTGACCTCGGGCACCGGAATTGCCTGGGCCGAAAGCGGATCCGGTGACCCTGGCAAATCCACCACCGGGAGCTCCGACGGCGCCAGCTCAGGCTCGGGACAAAAGAAGACTTCGAGCAAACCTTCGAGCGCCAGGAAGCCGGCCAACGCGCCGTCGCGCACGCTGTCCAAGATCGGCGAACGTATCCGCAAGGATGTCGAGTCCGGCTTGAACGACGTCGGTGCCGCCGTCAAGCACGCACAGACCCGGCTGGACTCCACGCGCACCCCGCACCATGGTCGGCCGACCACGGCTCGGAGCAAGATTCAGGGCGCGATCACCGATGCCACCGACGCCGGCAAGAACGCCGACACCGGCAAGAAGGCCGGTGACGGCGAGAAGGCCGGTAGCGCACGGATCGTCCCGGAAGCCGCGACCAGTGTGCCTGACCTGCAGCGCATGCCACGCCCTGACACCGTCGTGGTTCGTGTCCAGGAAAGCATCGAGAGCGTCGACCAGCGCAGCCGCGAGGCGATGTCGACGCAGCACACCGAAGCCACGTCGCTCGACCTTCCTGCCACCGTGAAGCAAGACCCCGTCGTTGTGGCGGTGCCGGCATCACCACCTGAGCCGACCACACCCAAGGTCACTGCACCGCCGGTGGTCTCGGCACTGCTGAGCGTCGCCGGCGTGTTGCCGTTCGGCGCCGGCAGCAGCCCGGTGGCACCTGCCCAGTCCCCCGCGCTGTGGGCCATGATGGCCTGGACCCGTAGGGAATTCCAGCGATCCATCAGCCCGGTCGCGTCGCGTGTGGTATCGGCCAACGATGCCGCCTCGGTGGTGGCCGAGGGCGAGATCCAGCCGATGGCGGCCACACCCACCGTGGCGGTGCAGACCGATAACCTGACGCCCAAGCCCGAAGTGCCGGCATCACTGGCGGAGTACACCCAGAAGCTGGGGTGGGTCACCGGCGTTGGCTACACCGACCATTGGTACGTCGCGGGCACGGACCTGGGCATCATGTGGAACAGCGGCTACACCGATCCCGCGACCGGAAAACCGGTCATCTACACGTTGTTCGGCGATACCTACAGCGAGCCGGGCATGGCCGGCGACTGGCGCAACAACGTGCTGTTCCGCACCGCCGACACCGACCTGTCCAACGGCCTGCAGTTCAGCGATGCCCTGATCCATGCGGGCGCAAGGCCCGGTGAGCCTGGCACGCCGACGTGGTACGGCACCGGCGGAGCCCCGGCCGGCGCAGCGCAGATCATCTACGACCCGGGCTATGACGGGCTGTTCGGCAACACGTACACGATGATCCCGACGTCGGCGATCGCGATCGAGAACGAGGACGGCACCTTTACGCAGTACGCGACCGTGATGTCGGTCCGCACCTGGGACAACCCGGGCAGCTGGACCACGAACTACTCGGCTATCGCCTACTCCGACGACGGCGGCAAGACCTGGCAGGTCGATCCCGACACCGTGCGTTCCTCGGGCTGGTTCCGCGCCGGCCCGGCCTACGTCCCCGGCGACGAGCACTTCCAGCAGAACGCAATGGTGACGTCGGACGACCCCGCCGACCCATACGTCTATGTGTACGGAACACCTTCGGGCCGGCAGGGTTCGGCGTATGTGGCCCGCGTGGAAAAGGACCGGATCACCGACCTCGACGCCTACGAGTACTTCGCCGGTGAGGATTCCAACGGTGTCGGACAGTGGAGGACCGGTGACCCGTCGGCGGCCGTTCCGGTGTTCGGTTCCAGCAGCACCGATCTGCTGCCCACGCTCTACAAGGTGGCGGACTTCTTCACCTTCGGGCTGTTCACCAAGATCGCCAACGGCATCTGGGTCGGCGGCCTGCCCACGGGCGGCAATGTCAGTGAGATGTCGGTGCAGTACAACGAATATCTGGGCAAGTACGTCGTGCTCTACACCGATGGCGGCAACAACGTCGTGATGCGGGTGTCGGACTCGCCGCAGGGTGAATGGTCGGACACGACGACGCTGGTGAGAAACAACCTGACGGACAACTCCGGCATGTACGCGCCGATGGTCCATCCGATGTCGGGCACCGACTACTTCAACAAGGTCGATGCCAACGGCGATGTGGTCGAGGACAACTCGCAATACCTGTATTACAACCTGTCGTACTGGGGTGCCTACAACGTGCAGTTGATGCAGACAGACCTGTCGTCGATGAAGACCATCTCGGTGTAGCCCGATGTCTCGAGCGTTGGCGTTGAGTGCGGCGGCCCTGACCGTGGCTGCCGCACTCACTGCGAGCGCCTGCGCACACGCCGATCCAGAGCCGCTGCCACCAGGACCGTCCGAAACCACGGCGCCGCAACCTGACTCGGCGTGCACCGAAATGCTCGCCGGGGCGCTGACACCGGCCGATCCCGGACAAGTCGGCAACAACCGGCACCTACTGCAGTGCGATGACGGCACGTGGCGGACGTTCGGCAGTCCCTATCCCTCGGCGGATCGCTGGCTGACCACCGGCCCCGAGGTGATCCTGCACGGACAGGGACGACGGAATCCGGAGGCCCGGGGCGGCACCTGGACCGCGACACCGTTGACGGCCGAAGCCCATTGCAGCGCCGAGGTTGTCGATGTCCTTGGCGCGGGCAAGACCTCAGAGCCGGCGACGTTCGGCGCCGAACCGGGCCAGACGCTGACCGTCGAGATCAGCGACCACATGTTCACGACCAAGCTCAGCGGCTACTGCCTCTGGGCGCGTGGCTGAGCGACTACCCCACGCCCCGGCTCAGCCAAGACACCTCGGCGCCGTCACCGCCGTTGCGGTAAGGCTCCAGAGACTCGTCCCACGCGGTGCCCAGCACGGTGTCGAGTTCGGCTGCCAGCATGTCCGCGCCGCCGGCCATCAGGGCCCGCAGTCGCATCTCCCCGACCATCACGTCACCGTTGGCACTCATCGCGCCGCTCCACAGGCCCAGCTGAGGGGTATGGCACCAGCGGTGCCCGTCGACGCCCGCGCTCGGATCCTCGGTCACCTCGAAGCGCAGCACTGACCAGGAGCGCAGCGCGTTGGCCAACTGCGCCCCGGTGCCGACGGGGCCGATCCAGTTGGTCACCGCGCGCAACTGGCCGGGCATGGCCGGTTGCGGTGTCCACTTCAGGTTCGCCCGCGCCGACAGGGTCGACGACAACGCCCACTCAACATGCGGGCATACCGCCGCGGGTGAGGCATGGACATACACCACGCCCGTCGCCGCGTCGGCGAACTGATTCGACGCACGCATTTGCTACTCCTTCGGATCACGAGGGACGTCTTCCCCAACGGCCTGGTGATTCCGATCGAGCATGCAGTTGTGTGTGCCGCGCGTGTCTATTGTGCCTTGTGAGGCCAGTGTTGCGCTAGTGTGTCCCGTTTTCTCTCAGGACTCCATCAGATACCGCCGGCCACAGCGGGTAGGCCCAGTCCCCGAACTCACGGTCGGTCAGGACCACCAACGCCAGGTCAGCGACCGGATCGACCCACAAAAACGTCCCGGACTGACCGAAGTGGCCGTAGGTTCGCGGTGAGTTTGCCGACCCTGTCCAATGCGGGGATTTGCCGTCCCGGAGCTCGAAGCCCAGACCCCAGTCGTTCGGCCGCTGCACACCGAACCCCGGCAACACCCCGTCCAGCCCGGGAAACTGTAAGGTCACGGCGTGGTCATGCAGTTGCTGCGACACCAGTGCCGGGCGTAGCAACTCGCCGGCGAACGAGGCCAGGTCGGCAACCGTCGACACCCCGCCGTACCCGGCCGCCTCGGCCCCACCCAACAGTGCGGAACCCGACATTTGCAGCGGTTCGAACACCGCCTCGGTCAGATAGGTCCCGAACTCGATGTCGGCGGCTGCCTCGACCGCACGGGCCAGCAGCTCGAATCCGTAATTCGAGTAGATGCGACGCTGACCTGGTCGGGCGAGTACCTCAGCCGACCGCATCGACACGCCCGACGTGTGCGCCAGCAGGTGACGGATCGTCGAACCGGGCGGGCCGGCCGGGGTGTCGAGCTCGACAGCGCCCTCTTCGATCGCGATCTGCGCGGCCCGCGCCGTCAGCGGTTTGGTCACCGACGCCAGGGAGAAGGGTTTGTCGATGTCGCCGTGGCAGGCCTGTACACCGGACGGGCCGATCACCGCAGCGGCCACCGAGTCAACCGGCCAAGTATCGAGAACCTCGAGAACTTCGGATGTCATTGCCGGCAAATCTAGCGGGCGCGCCCCACGGTCCGGGAAAGCAATTCCTCGACCATGCCCGCCGCCACGGCGTCCACGTCGGCGACCAGGCGACGCAGTCCGATCGCCCGCCGTACCAGATCCTGCGGGTCGGCGTCGGCGACCGCCGCGAGTCGATGCACGTCACAGACGGCGCGATACGCCGACTGCGTCGATTCCGGTTCCGTGGCGTCACACCATCGCTGCATGGACAGCGTCCACGATGCGATCCGATCGTCGGCCCGCTGTCGGTGCGCCAGGCTCAATGCCCGCCGATAGACATCGGCCGCCCATTCCACGGGCACCGGTTCACCGAGCACCGGCAGAAGCACTTCGTCGAGTGCCTCGTACCCGGCCGGGTCACCGGCGGCGCCGGCGACCGTGCCGGTCAGTGCCCGAGTCAGAGCGATCAGTGCAGCGTCATCCAAATCCTCCGCGACCGCTGTCAGTTGACGTGTCGCGGAATCGAATTGCACATGCTCGCCGGCATCGGCCGCTGTCACCGCGAGCAGATACGCGAGATAACCGTGCGCGGCGGTCTGCGGTACACCCTCGAGCAGCACCCCAGCACGCTGCGCCCAACTGCGGGCCAGCGCAAGGTGACCCCGTGCCAGCCAGGCCATGCCGATTTCGGCGGCCTTCATCGCCGCCTGCACGGGATCGGTGCGCAGCAGCCGGGTGTGCACCTGTTCGCTGATCCGAACGGACTCGCGGCCGTGCCCCTGCCGCCACGCCGCCGAGGCGTACACGGCAAGATCATCGGTGTCGAGGGTCTGCACTCCGTCGACGCGGCTGAAGGATTCATAGCTGGTGCGCCAGTCATTTCGCTGATACGCCGTACGCGCCACCACCAGCAGTTGGGTTCGATCGTCGACCACAACCCACCGTAACGCGGGGATGGGCTGCCGGGCCGAGATTCGTCGGACGACGAGATCCGGCCACTAATTGGACACCTGTCCGGTTTGCATTAAGTTGTAGGCATGCCTCAGACAGTGCGTGGTGTGATTTCGCGGAGCAAGAAGCAGCCGGTGGAATTGGTCGACATCGTCATTCCCGATCCGGGTCCCGGTGAGGTGGTGGTCGACATCATCGCCTGCGGGGTGTGCCACACCGACCTGACCTACCGCGAGGGCGGCATCAACGACGAGTACCCCTTCCTGCTGGGGCACGAGGCCGCCGGCACCGTCGAATCCGTCGGCGAGGGCGTGACGCACGTGGAGCCCGGCGATTTCGTGATCCTGAACTGGCGCGCCGTGTGTGGCGAGTGCCGCGCCTGCAAACGGGGCCGCCCGCACCTGTGCTTCGACACCCACAACGCCACCCAGAAGATGACGTTGACCGACGGCACCGAACTCACCCCGGCCCTGGGCATCGGCGCGTTCGCGGACAAGACCCTGGTTCACGAAGGACAGTGCACCAAGGTCGATTCCGAGGCCGACCCGGCCGTGGCCGGCCTGCTGGGCTGCGGCGTGATGGCCGGCATCGGCGCGGCGATCAACACCGGCGCGGTGACCCGCGACGACACCGTCGCCGTCATCGGCTGCGGCGGAGTGGGCGACGCCGCGATCGCCGGTGCCGCCCTGGTCGGCGCGAAGAAGATCATCGCCGTCGACACCGACAACAAGAAGCTGAACTGGGCCCGCGATTTCGGTGCCACCCACACCATCAACGCCCGCGAACTCGACGCGGTCGAGACCATCCAGGATCTGACCGACGGCTTCGGCGCCGACGTGGTGATCGACGCCGTCGGGCGCCCGGAGACCTGGAAGCAGGCGTTCTACGCGCGGGATCTGGCCGGCACCGTGGTGCTGGTCGGTGTTCCCACCCCGGACATGACACTCGAGATGCCGCTGGTCGACTTCTTCTCCCGCGGCGGATCATTGAAGTCCTCCTGGTACGGCGACTGCCTGCCCGAGCGCGACTTCCCCACCCTGATCTCGCTATACCTGCAGGGCCGGCTTCCGTTGGAGAAGTTCGTCTCCGAACGCATCGGCCTGGACGCGATCGAAGACGCGTTCCACAAGATGCACTCTGGCGAGGTGCTGCGCTCGGTGGTGGTGCTGAAGTGAGCGCGTCCAACATCCACCGCGTCGTCACCAGCGGCAAGTTCGAACTCGACGGCGGCTCCTGGGACGTCGACAACAACATCTGGCTCGTCGGCGACGACAAAGATGTCATCGTGTTCGACGCGGCCCACACCGCCGCCCCCATCATCGAAGCCGTGGCCGGACGCAACGTCGTCGCAGTGGTCTGCACCCACGGCCACAACGACCACATCACCGTCGCCCCCGAACTCGGCACGGCACTGGATGCCCCGGTGCTACTGCACCCCGCCGACGAGATGTTGTGGCGAACCGTGCACCCCGACAACGAGTTCCGCACCGTCGAGGACGGCCAGGTGCTGCGCGCCGGCGGCATCGAACTGCACGCCCTGCACACCCCCGGGCACTCCCCCGGATCGGTCTGCTGGTCGATCCCCGAACTGGGCGCGGTGGTCTCCGGCGACACCCTGTTCCAGGGCGGCCCAGGCGCCACCGGGCGGTCGTTCTCCGACTTCCCGACCATCCTGGACTCCATCTCCAAACGGCTGGGTCTGCTGCCCGGCGAGACCGTCGTCTACACCGGCCACGGCGACACCACCACCATCGGCGACGAGATCGTCCACTACGACGAATGGGTTGCGCGCGGGCACTGACGATGCGCCGCCGGAAAACGACGGCGGTGAGGAAGTGGCCAAACCCGCCCAGCCACTGACCCACAAGGAGCTACCGTCGAACGATGGTGCGCCGGTTCGCGCGTGCGGTGCTGACATGTTGTCTGGCCGGATTGGTTGCGGTGTCATGCTCGACGGCATCCCAGCCGGTGCGGCCATCCGGTTCTTCAGCCGTCACCACCGCAGGGACGCTCGCCGCTCGGCCGATTCCCAAGTTGGGTGTCTCGGGAACCTCGCTCACCCTCGATGGCAAACCGGTGTGGCCGATCGGCATCAACGCCTATCAGCTGGCCACCAACTGGTCCATCAATGCGGGATGCGGCGCACAGGTCGATCTCGACTCGTACTTCGGCAGCCTGCCGCCACATTCGGTGACACGTTTCAACGCGTATTCCAGCTTCGCGGTGAACAAGTTCACCGGTCAGCTCGATTTCACCCCGATCGATGCGGTGTTCCGGGCCGCGCAACGTCACGGGCAACTACTGATCGCGGTGCTCACCAGCGACGACGGCGGCTGCGAGAACGACTATTTCAAAGATTACGACTGGTACGCGGGCGGTTGGCGCACCGAGGTTTCGCACGGCCTGCCGATGACCTTCGAAGCGTGGCTCGACACCGCGGTCAAGCGCTGGGGTGGTTCGCCATCGCTTGCCGGTTGGACCGCGGTGGGTGAGCCCGAGCCGTCATACTGCGTGGACCATACCTGCCATTGGACCAAGCGCAGCTGCCACGCCACCGCACCGGAGGCGCTACGAGCCTTCTTGGATGTATCCGGTGCCCGGATACGCGAATTGGACCCTGGCACAGTCATCTTCAGCGGTCACGCCGGCGGTGGGCAGTGCGGGTCAGCCGGAGACGAGTTCGAGACGGTTGCGGCGTCCCCCGGAATCGATGTGCTCGAATACCACTACTACGAGCAGCAGGATTACCTACCCGGAGATCCATACGACGGGCTGCAGCGCCGCGTCGCGCAGACCCGCGCCGTAGGCAAGCCATTGTTCGCCGCCGAGATCGGCATGGAGGCCGGCTCCTGCGCATCGTTGAGCAAGCGGAAACAAGTCCTCGGGGATGCCCTCACCACCATGCGCACAATGGGGGGCCGCGGGTGCGATGTTCTGGGCCTTCGTGCCGGATCCACGGCCCAGCGAGTGCACGCTCGACATCGGCCCCGCCGATCCGTTGACGTCGATGATCGGCAGCGCGCCCGGCTAGGTGTGGTGGCCGAAGTGTGTCGTGGCCGGTGGGCCCCGGGTTACCGTCGGGGTATGCCTCGCGACGAGACCGGCGCACCCGCGACCACCGGCCCGGTTCGCCGGTTCGCCCTGCGTTACTGGGTAGCGTTGATCTTGGTCGTCCTGGCCGGGATCTTCGTCGCACAGAACCGTGATCGGGTGGGTGTGCACGTGCTGTGGGTGACGGTCGAGTCGCCGATGTGGTTCATCTTGGTCATCATTTTCGTCATGGGTCTTCTCATCGGACTGCTGCTGCGTCGACGCCGGCGGCGAAGCTAGCCATGCCCGCGCCGCGCCGATCGATACCCCGCCCGCACGTCGCCGGAATGAGTTCGGCGATCAAGCTTCTTGAGCTGGCGGCGCACACGGTGCCGATCCCGAAAGCACCCCAGCCCGTGGTCATCGCCGACTACGGCGCGGGCACCGCGCATAATTCGATGCAACCGATCAATGCCGCCATCGCTGCGGTGCGCAGCCGTACCCGGCCCGAGCACGCGATTCTGGTGACGCACACCGATGTTGCCGACAACGACTTTTCGACGATGTTTCGCGTTCTGGAGGAAGATCCGCAGTCCTATCGGCACCGGGACTCCGCGACCTTCAGTTCGGCGATCGGCCGGTCGTTCTACAGCCAGATCCTGCCGTCGAACAGCGTGCACCTCGGGTGGTCGGCATGGGCAGTGGCCAGACTGAGCGAGGCGCCCATGCCGGTCGCCGACCATGTCATTGCCGCGCACAGCAACGACGAGCGCGTGCGCGCCGCCTACGCCAGGCAAGCCGCGCTTGATTGGCATGAGTTCATCGCGTTTCGCGGTCGCGAACTGTGCCCAGGTGGCCGTCTGGTGGTGTTGACGACCGCTCTGGACGAGGACGGCGACTTGGGTTACCGCCCGCTCTTCCGCGCCGTTGTCGGAGCGCTGACCGAGCTGATCGCCAGTGACGTGGTGAGTGCCGATGAGGCCACCCGGATGTCTTTGCCCGTCGCCGGTCGGTGTGCCGCGGATTTCGCCGCGCCGTTCGCCCCGTCGGGCCGGTTCGAGCGTCTGGAGATCCAGCACGTGGAATTGGTCGATGCCGAGGACCGGATCTTCACCGCGTACCGCAGCGACAGGGACGCAAAGGCTTTCGGTAGTCGCTGGGCTGATTTCCTCTGGTTCACGGCATTCGCCGATCTGGGCGCGGCGCTCACTGGTCCACCCGAACGATTGTCGGTGTTCTACGACCGGCTGCACGCGGGCATCGCCGAAAGACTGACCGCAGATCCCGAGGAGATGCGCATCCCGATCGCGGCGGTCGTGCTGGAGAAGCGTCGGCCCAGCCGATGATCAACCCACGATGGTCATCCCGGTGACCAGCCCGGCAGGGCGGCGTCGATCAGATGCGGTCCCGGCTCGGCCAGCGCGGCACGGAATTGGTCGGCCAATTCCTCGGCGGTGGTGGCTCGAGTGGCCGGGACACCGAATCCCTGTGCGATAGAAGCGAAGTCGAGGTCGGGACGGCTCAGGTCGAGTAGCGAGCGCGATCGCTGCCCATCGGCCTGGGTGCCCACTCGCAACAACTCGAGTTGCAGGATGGCGTAGGCGTGGTTGTTCAAGATCACCACGGTGATGTCGAGCTGCTCGCGGGCCATGGTCCACAGCGCCGAGATGGTGTACGCGGCACTACCGTCGGACTGCAGCGCGATTACCGGCCGGTCCGGTGCGGCGATCGCCGCACCCACCGCCACCGGCAGCCCCTGCCCGATTGCGCCACCGGTCAAGGTCAGGACATCGTGACGCGGAGCCGCCGCGGTGGCGGCCGGTAGAAACACCCCGCTGGTGTTGGCCTCATCCGAGATGATGGCGTCCTCAGGCAAGAGAGCCGCGATCACCTGTGCCAGGTTCTGCGGATTGAGCGGTCCGGTCGGCAGCTCGGTCTGGTCGGGTTGTGCGGTGGCCGGCAGTTCGCCGCCCAATTGATCTGCGAGACCGGACAAATCGTCGACGGCCAGGGCGCAGACCTTGGTGCCATCGGGCACCAACACGCTCGGCTTGCCCGGATAGGCGAAAAACGACACCGGCGACTTCGCGCCGACCAGCACCAGGTGCGTCGCCCCGGAGAGTTGTTGAGTGGCCTGCTCGGCCAGGTAGCCGAGCCGTTCGATGGCAGGTACCCCCTGCCCGCGGGTCAGCCGGGCCGGAAACGTCTCGACCAGAACGCGTGCGCCGGTAGCCGCGCCGATGCGCGCTGCCGCCCGCAGACCCTCGACATCAGTGGCGGCACCACCGAGCAGCAACACCACGCTGTCCCCCTCGCCGCGCAGCAGTTCGGCGGCATCGGCGACGTCGAGAGGGCTTGCTGCTGCGTCGTCAGAGTCGGCTCCCGTTTGTCCGAGGCTGTTGTCCGGCAACGGGTTTTGCGGGACCGTTCCCCAGGAATAGTCGGCAGGCAGGACCAGCGTGGCGATACGCCCGGGCGCCTCGATCGCGCTGCGCACGGCGCTGTGGACGGCCGCATCGAGGCCGGCGGCCGATTCGGGCCGGTGCACCGCACCGTGCGTCCAGCGCCCGAGCGCATCGATGTCGGACTCCAACGGAGCGTCGAGAGGTTGGTGGTAGGTCGCGTGGTCACCGACAATATTGACCACCGGGCTGAACGCCCGCCGGGCGTTGTGCAGGTTGGCCAGACCGTTGGCCATGCCGGGGCCCAGGTGCAACAGTGTCGCGGCGGGACGTCCGGCGATGCGGGCGAACCCGTCTGCGGCCCCGGTGGCGACGCCTTCGAAGAGGCACAACACCGGGCGCATCGCCGGGGCCCCGTCCAGTGCCGCGACGAAGTGCATCTCCGAGGTCCCCGGGTTGGCGAAGCACACGTCGACCCCTTCGGTGAGCAGACGGTGCACCACCACTTCGGCGCCGGTGCTCATGCGCGCCTGACCATCAACAGCAGTCCGCCGACGCCGAGCGCGGCATCCTCGGCAACCGTGGCCATGTTCCAGAACCCACCGCGGTCTCCGCTGCGGATCGCCGCCAGGCGCGTCATGGCCACCAGGAGCGCGGCCACCGACCAGGATCCGAGAAAAGCCTTCGCTTTTCGTCCCGTCGCATAAGCGACGATGCCGTAGCCCAGGCCCGCGTTGAAGGCCCCGATTTCACGTTGATACCACCGGTCATGCACCCATCCATAGTGGTCTGCCACCCTCCGCGGCGCCAGTAGGTGTCCGGCGAACGCGCCGACGGCCATCGCCAAGGCTCCCGCTCCCAGTGTCAGTTCCCCAATGTCGTGTTTGGTCATCTCCACCCGATCTACTATTGACTGATTATCAATCAGTATGGCACGGTAGGCGTCAACACCAACTGGAGTCAATCGGGGGAAGACATGAGACGACGTCGAATCAACCTGGCCGGCAAGCGAATCGTGCTTACCGGCGCCTCTACCGGAATCGGCAGGCAAATGGCCCTGGCGCTCGCCGGTCAGGGCGCCGTACTGGTCGTCGCGGCCCGGCGAGAGGGTTTGCTCAACAAATTGGCGGACGAGATCGCCCACAGCGGCGGTACCCGCCCGATCGTGCTCGCAACGGACCTCACCGAGCCCGGTTCGGCCGCAGGCGTCGGCGCCAGGGCACTCGCGGCCCTCGGAGGTGTGGACGTCGTCATCAACAATGCGGGCGCCAACTTGACCGGACCACAATCACTGATCGCCGATTCGTCCTTTGCCCGTGAGGTTTTCGAGGTCAATCTGTGGTCGCCGCTCGCTCTCACCGCGGCCCTGCTGCCCGCCATGCACGCCGCAGGCTCCGGCACGATCGTCAATGTCACCTCGACCGTGCAGGCGGTTCCGCTGCCGCTGCTCGGGTATTACGCGGCATCGAAAGCAGCACTCGCGCAGGCGACCCGGTCGCTGCGGTTGGAGCTGGCCGAGACGGGCATCCGGGTACTCGAGGTGGTGCCAGGGTCCACCGACACCGCTTTGCGCGACCTCGACGAACTTCCCTGGAAGACAACACCTCCGCGAACCCTGCCTCCGGTTTCACCGGCAGCGACCGCCGCGGCTGTTGTCCGCGGCCTGCAACGTGG
The DNA here is from genome assembly GCF_005924235.1 of Mycobacterium sp. DBP42. NCBI lineage: Bacteria > Bacillati > Actinomycetota > Actinomycetes > Mycobacteriales > Mycobacteriaceae > Mycobacterium > Mycobacterium sp. DBP42. The sequence continues at coordinate 19,334 of NZ_VCMY01000004.1, read as the reverse complement.
CGCGACCCGGGTCGTCTACCCCGCCTACTCGTTGGTCCCGCTCGAAGCCCCGGCGTTCGGCCGGCTCGTGGCCGCCGTCGGCGGCCGGCGGGTCAACACCCGCGACGCGCTGGAACTGGGGGCCCGATGATCCACCTCAGCGATCGCCAGATCCGTATCGGCACCACACTGGGGCTCGTCCACGTGCTGGTGGCACTGGTCGCCCATTTCGCGGTACCCGCGTCGCTGGAGGGCCGACTGGGCCTGAGCGCAGATCCGTGGTTTCGCCGCGAAACCGGCACGGTCAACGCCGGATTCGCCTACGGGCTGTACCGGATCTCCCGCGGAGACCGGGATGCCGCCTTCATCCGTAGCGCCGCCATCAGCGGTCTGCTGATGGCGGCGGTGCGCGCGGTCGCTACGCTGCGCGGGCAACGGGGTGGCCCGCTGTCGGCGCTGGTACTCACCAGCGATCTGGCCTTGGGGCTCGGCGGCCTGGTGCTGGCCCGGCAGTTCGACCGATGAACAGCCACCCTAGGGTGCGCGTGAACGCCACCGATCTGGACCGGCCGCCGCGGCCCGGCGCACCGGACAAGCTGGCCCACATCGTGTTCAAGACGCCCCGCGCAGCCGAGATGTCGGACTGGTACCGCCTCGTGTTGGATGCGCTCGTGGTGTTCGATGACGAGCGGATCACGTTCCTCACCTACGACCACGAGCATCACCGCATCGCCTTGATCAAAGTGCCTCGGCTGCTTCGGTTTCCAGGTCGGGTCTGGAAGCTTCACCGCAAGGTCTACGGTGTCGATCACGTCGCGTTCACCTTCGCCGACCTGTCCGCGCTGCTGTCTACCTATCGGCGGCTCGCCGACGCCGGCATCACGCCGGTGTGGTGCATCAACCATGGACCCACCACCTCGATGTACTACGAGGACCCGGACGGCAACCGGATCGAGTTGCAGGTCGACAACTTCACCACGAATCAGGAACTTCTGGATTGGCTCGCTGGAGGCGAGTTCGATACCAACCCGATCGGCGTCGAGTTCGATCCCGATGTGCTGCAACGGCTGGTGAGTGCCGGGGCGCCTGGGCTCACCCGGAGAGGGTCGGCGCCGCCCGAGGGCCGACGCGCCCGTGCCGGATTGCGCACACTGCGCTGGAAAACACTGTAGGAGCACGCGAAATGCGACTAGCCACCTTCTCGCTGGGATCCGCTGAGACTCGTGCGGGTGCCGTCGTCGGCGACGAGATCGCCGACCTGAGTGCGTGTGACGGCGGGCCCAACTCGATGCTGAGTCTGTTGCAGCGTTCCGACTGGACGACCGCGGCGGCATCACTGCTGCCCCACGCACCCCGACACCCGATCGAGTCCGCCGTGCTGCACGCACCGGTTCCGACGCCGTCGTTGTTCATGGCCATCGGGCTCAACGCGCCCGATCACCGCAAGGACGTCAACGTCCGTTGGTTGTTGCGCGAACCACGGCTCGTCCGGATCGCCGCGGGCTATCTGCTGGCCCATCCACGGCCCCGGTATCCGTTCTTCTTCGCCAAGGCACCCTCGTCAATCGTCGGGCCCGGCGCTCCGATCCTGCTGCCGCACGACGCCAAACAGGTCGATTTCGAAGGTGAGCTCGCGGTCATCATCGGCACCGGTATCCACGACGCGGACGAGGTCGCCGCCCGCGCGGCGATCGCGGGTTACCTGATCACCAACGATGTTTCGATCCGCGATTGGCAGACCGACAATCCCACTGCGACAGCACTGGCAAAAAGTCACCCCAGCCACGGCCCGCTGGGACCATGGCTGGTGACCGCTGACGAGCTCGACGTGAGCACCGCCGAGTTGCGCACGTTCCTCAACGGCAAGCTGCGTCAGCGCGGCAGCATCAACGATCTGATCCTGTCCCCCGCGCAGGTGGTCAGCCGGCTCAGCCGGTTCTGTGCGCTGAGGCCCGGCGACGTGGTGGCGTGCGGAACGTTCGCTGGCACCGGCTGGCCTGTCGGCCGGTTCCTCCGGCCCGGCGACACGGTGCGCATCGAGGTCGATGGCATCGGGACCTTGAGCAATCCCGTTAGCCTGGGCTGATGCCAGCTAAACCGGCCGTCGCCGACCGGCGTCAACTGATCATCGACGCGGCCCGAAAGCTCTTCGCGAGCCGGCCCTACGACCAGGTCACCACCTCGGAGATCGCGAAGAATGCCGGCGTGGCCTACGGGTTGATCGCCCATCACTTCGGCAACAAGCGCGGGTTGTATCTGGCCGTGATGAACGAGATCGCGGTGGAGATCGCGGCTGCGCAACTCTCTGCTCCCCCCGCCGATGCCTCGCTCATCGACCAGCTGCGCCATGCGTTGCGCAGCCACATCGCCTACATCGATTCGTACTCGGACAGTTTCGTCGCGCTGCTGCGTGGCGCATTGGGGGCCGACCCCGAACACCAGGCCGCGATCGAGCGACTCCGCTGGATGGGTGCATCACGGATCCTGTTGGCGCTGGGCATCGTTGAGCCTGTCGCTCCGGCACTGCGGACCGCCATGCACGGCTGGGTCGGTTACCTCGACGAGATGATGATCGACCGCATCACCCACCACGACATCGACGTCGACGCGTTGGTCGAATTCGCCGCCGCAGCCCTGGTCGCCACGCTCCGTACCGCAGCCGACCTCGATCCCGCGATTGTCTACTCCCCCGATGTCACCGAGGCGCTGGGTTCTTTCCGATGATCGCCGGCATGAACCGCGCTGAGCTTCAGCCCCCGGTCTGAGCGCCGCCGGGCGCGGGAACCCAGGGCAGGCCCGGGACCGTCGGATACGGCGCGGTGGGACTCCACGGTGCCTGCGTCGTCGTCGGTGCCTGGGTGGTGGTCGGTGCCTGGGTGGTGGTCGGCGGAGCTTCCGTCGTCGTCGGAGGCGGCGCCTCGGTCGTCGGGGTCGGCGTCTGTGCGGGAGGTGGGTTCTCCGTCACAGGCGGAGCCTGCGGGGCGGGTTGTTCCACTGTCTGTGTCACGGTGCGGGCGGGAGCCTTCTGTGTGACGGTCTGCGGTGCGTCGACGGGCGCGGGCTCGTCGACCGGCGCGGCAGGGGGGTTTTCATCCGGGGCCGCCGTCGTCGACGGAACAGCCTTGGAGGTGGACGCCGGGCGGGTGGGCTCGTCACCGCCGGTGATGGCCACCAGCGCCGCCACGACGGCCACAAGGACTACCGCGGCGCCGGCACCGAGGATCACCGGCGGCCGCCGATACCAGGGCCGCGCCGCGATCTCGTCGCGCTCGGTCAACTCACGCTCACCGAACTCGAGTTGGGGGCGCGCCGCGGTGCGTCCGCCGGCTGGTTCGAGACCGGTGTCGAAATCGGTCCCGTAGTCGTCGCCGTACGCCTCGGCCCGGTAGTCGTCGACCGGCGCGACATCGGGGACGTCCTGCGCGTCGGACCAGGCCAACGCCTGGGCCGCCGGGGGCGGCTCGGGTGCCAGCAAGGTCGCAGCCGCGGTCGGCGGTGCCGCCGCCGAGGCCGGCGCCATGGCGGTCATGCCCTCCTCGGCGGTGCCGCGCACTGCGGTCAGGCCACCGCCGATGGCCGGGGTCAGCTCCGGCTGCGGCGCGGTGATCACCGGCAGGCGCAGATGTTCGGACAGCGTCGTGGTGATCGCCGGGATCCTGGCGCCGCCGCCGGTGGTCGCCACCGCCACGAGCTCACCGGGGCGCAACCCGGCACGTTCTACCGCGCCGTGCAGCACCGACATGAACTCCCGCAGCGGTCCGTCGACCACGTCATCGAGCTCGTTGCGGTTCAACCGCACTTCGCTGCGATGCCCGGGCAGTTCGGCGACCAGTGTCGTGACGGACTCGGTGGACAGGCGCTCCTTGGCGCGCCGGCACTCGGAGCGCAGCCGCCCCAGCGAGCCGATGGCCGAAGTACTGGCCAGGTCGATCGTTCCGGCCGCGGACAGATCGTTCACCACGTGAGTGAGCAGACCTTGGTCGATCAGGTCGCCGGACAGGTCGGGGTGCCGAATCGTCGGCGCGATCGACCGGTACCCGTTGTCCGCATCGGCCAGCGTGATGCTGGTGCCGCTGCCCCCGAAGTCGCACACCGCGATCACACCGCGCGTCGGCACCCCCGGGTTGTCCTGCAGCGCGACCAGCGCCGCCTTCGCGTCAGGGGCCAGCACCGGGTCACCGAAGTCTCCGACGGCGGCCAGTTCGTTGCGCAGCGCCGCGATCTGATTGGGCCGCCAATGCGCGGGATGGGTGATGGCGATCGGATCGGCCGGCGGACGTCCCCCGGTCAGCGTGCGCAGCAGCGCCGCCAGGGCATCGGCCAGCACCGTCTCTCCCCGGTGCGACGAACCGTCGGGTGCCAGCATGCCGACCGGGTCCCCGACCCGTTCGACGAAGTCGGTGAGGATCAGACCGCGTTCGTTCAGGTTGGGGTTTTCGCTGGGTACCCCCACTTCCGGAGCCCGATGAGGGAAGAGCGTCAGCACCGGCGACCGCGTCAACGCGGCGCGGTCTACCACTACCGCTGTGAGGTTCGTCGATCCAATCGACAACCCGATCCCGTCAGCCATCTCACCCCATTTCGAGAGGAACCCTATCCGGTAATCCATCTCGATTGACGCGGCTGGCGTTACTTAGCGAATGGTGCCGAAGCCTGGAATCAGTGGTAGATCCAGTGGCGTGACCCACCCGGGCAAATGTTCATTGACAGCGGGCACGGCGTTGAGCGCCCGCAGTCCGGTGGCCAGGCAGCCCGCGGCGGCGGCATCGCGGCCCGAGCCGTCGGTGAACCGGAACGCCGTTTCCTGCGAGATGCTCGGAGTGCCCTCGATGTCGACGCGGTAGACGTCGTTGTCGGTTCCCGACGGCCAGTCCGGTGCGGCGTCCAGGCCGATCCGGTTGACGTGCTCGAGCTGGATCCGGGTTTCGCCGCGGTAGACGCCGTTGATCGTGAAGCGCACCGCGGCGACGTTGCCGGCATCGATGATCCCCTTGGCCGATTTGCGCTCCTCGGGCGTGATCCACTTGTCCCACGTGGTGGTGATCTCGTCGAGCTCGATGCCGGCCGCATGCGCGATCATCGGAACCGTTGCGCCCCAGGCGAAGATGAGGATGTCCGGGGTTTCGAGCAGAGCCCGGTGCTCGGGTGGTTTGCCGATGCCCATCTCGAACTCGTAGTCGCCGGTGTAGTTCGTGTAGTCGAGCAGTTCCGAGGCGCGCACCCGGCGGATCTCCGAGCACAGGCCCATCAAGGTCATCGGGAAGAGATCGTTGGCGAAGCCGGGGTCGATCCCGGTGGTGAAACACGACGCCCGGCCCGCCTCACAGGCCTCGGTGATCGGCTCGATCCAGGCCGGCGGGTTCAGGTGCATCTTGGGCCACACCCACGGCGTCATGGCGGTGGAGCAGACATCGATGCCGGCCCGCAGGAACCGGGTGATCACATCGATGTTGGCGTCGGCATGGGCGGCGGTCGGCCCGTAGTGCACCAGCGCGTCAGGCTTCAGTGCGATGAGCGCGTCGATGTCGTCGGTGGCCCGGACTCCCAGGGCCGCCCCGAGGCCGCAGATCTCGCCGACGTCGCGGCCCACCTTCTCCGGATTGCTGACACCGACACCGACAAGTTCGAACAACGGGTGTTTGACGATCTCGGCGATCACCATCTGCCCGACGAAACCGGTGCCCCACACCACGACGCGTTTCTTCACGCCCACACCATAGGTGATACCGGTCACATCGTGAATCATCCTCGCGCGATCAGCTTTGACCTCAACATCATTCGCTTTCGTCGAACTACCCGCGGAGGGCCGACATCATGACAACAGCAACTCTGACCGGACGCCGCGCACTGGTGACAGGCGGGTCCCGCGGGATCGGCGCGGGCATCGTGCGACGACTGGCAGCCGATGGCGCCGCGGTGGCGTTCACCTACGGCGCTTCTGCCGTCGAGGCCGACAAGCTGGTGGCCGAGCTGACTGCCGACGGGGCGAAGGTCGTGGCGATTCAGGCCGACAGCGCCGACCCGGTACAGGTGACCAACGCCGTCGAGCAGGCGGTCGGAGATCTCGGGGGTCTGGACGTGTTGGTCAACAATGCCGGAACGGCGTTCATGGCGCCGATTGAGGAGTTTCCGCAGGATCAGTTCGATCGCCTGGTCGCCATCAACATCGGCGGGGTGTACTCGGCCATCCGTGCCGCGGTGAGCCACCTCGGCGAGGGATCACGGATCATCAACATCGGCAGCATCAACGCCGATCGGGTGCCGACCGGCGGCACGGCCGTGTACGCCATGACCAAGGGTGCGGTCTCTTCTCTGACGCGCGCCCTGGCCCGCGATCTCGGACCCCGAGGTATCACCGTGAACAACGTGCAACCGGGCCCGATCGCGACCGATCTGAACCCTGACGAAGGTGAATTCGCCTCTGTCGTACGGCAAACCACCGCGCTGGGCCGGTACGGGCACACCGGCGACATCGCCGCGGTGGTGAGCTTCCTGGCCGGTCCGGAGTCCGGCTATGTCACCGGCGCGAATTGGAACGTGGACGGCGGGTTCACAGCATAGGCCAACCCGCCAATGCCAGGTCGGCGACCGCGTGCAGCTCCTTCCGGGTTGCCCCACTTCTGGCCTGAATCGAGATCCCTTGGCAGACGGCGGCGATCCAGCGGGCGAGCATCGATGTGTCCACGTCGGTCAGCTCGCCCGCTGTCACCGCCTCATCGAACCGATGCGCCAGTTCACGCACGGCCGCGTCACGAAACTCGGCCAGCCCGGCGGCATTTCCGACCAGCAGGCAGCCATGCGGATCTCCAGAGGTCGCGTCCGCGGCGCCGTGCACCATCGCCTCGGCGACTTCACGGGCGGTCGGCCGGGTGAGCGCCTCGGCCATATAGCCACCCGGGCCGGCGATATAGCGCTGCTTGGCTCGTTCGAAGAGCCCCTCCTTGGAGGCGAACTCGGCGTAAATGCCCCGCCGGTTCACGCCTGTGGCAGCGGTCAGATCGCTGATCGACACGCCGTCGAAGCCACGATCCCAGAACAGCTTCATCGCGATGTCCTCGACCTGATCGGAGTCGAACTCCCGGGGTCGCCCTACCGCCATGACTCACCTTTCGTGTTCCCGGTCACACCGGAAATGTTCCTCTCGACAATCGGCTTGACCTGAGCATACTTTAGAACCGATTGGTTCGTAATACAGCCGGGAGGACAACCCACATGACTGCAGTGATCGAAGCGCCCCTGACCGGACGCCGGGCCCTGGTGACCGGCGGGTCCCGCGGCATCGGCGCAGACATCGTGCGGCGACTCGCCGCCGACGGCGCCGCCGTGGCATTCACCTACGGAGCCTCGGCCGCCGAGGCCGACAAGCTGGTGGCCGAGGTGAGCGCAACGGGCGCGAAGGTCGTGGCCATCCAGGCCGACGCCGCCGTCCCGGCACAGGTGGCGTCCGCGGTCGAACAGACCGTCGCGGCACTCGGCTGCCTCGACATCCTCGTCAACAATGCCGGCACGGCCTACCTCGCGCCGATCGGCGAGTTCCCACAGGAACAGTTCGACCGGGTCGTCGCCGTCAACATCGGCGGGGTCTACTCGGCCATCCGCAATGCGGTCGGACACCTCGGCGAAGGTTCCCGGATCATCAACATCGGCAGCATCAACGCCGACCGGGTTCCGGAACCCGGTCTGTCCATCTATGCGATGACCAAAGGCGCGGTGGCGTCACTGACTCGCGGACTGGCGCGTGAACTCGGACCGCGCGGAATCACCGTCAACAACGTGCAGCCGGGTCCGATCGACACCGATATGAACCCGGCCGAAGGTGAATCCGCAGACGAGCGAAAGCGGGTCGGAGTCCTCGGGCGCTACGGGAACACCGGTGACGTCGCAGCCATCGTGAGCTTCCTGGCCGGCCCGGAGTCCGGCTACGTCACCGGCGCCAACTGGAACGTCGACGGCGGCTACACCGCCTGACCGTCACAGGTTGATCGGGTCGAGCTGACGGGGTGCCTTCGACGTGTCTTTCAGCCTGGCCTTGAACTGCATTGCCCGGTAGGGCCATCCGGTGTCGGTACGCCATTGCGACACCACCAGGCCGACGCCTCCGGTAACGCCGAAGCGCGAACCCGGCAGCAAGTAGCCGCCGTAGAGCTGCGCGACTTTGTTGCCGGCGTGATCCTCACCCTCCCACGACGATCCGACGATGGGTGTCTGTACGGGTGTGGTGTGCATGTTGGCCACCGGGGAGGCCACCACCCGGTAGCCCAAGGCATACGAGGACGACAGGAATCCGCCCAGGACCCATCTACCGGGACCGGTGCGGCGGAAGGTCAGCTCGCCCCAGGTCTCGTCCGGCGGGGTGATGGGCGTCGCCCGCCGCCCCCACTGCCAGCGTCCGTGGGTGAACCCCCAGCTGTCGTACTGCGACCGGCGGCCGATGTGTTCAGGCCGCACTCGCATCAAGACGATGCCCTTGTCGCGCTGAAATCCCGTCGATACCACGTAAACCCAACCGTCATCCGGGTCGAGGTCCCACGACCAGCACTGCGCATGGCCGTCGTGCAGATCGGCCGGGAACTTCGCTTCCTCGCCCAGGTGGGTCCATGAGACCCCGCTGTCGTCGGAGCGCCAGATCTCGGTCCAGATCACCGTGCCGAAGCCATGGTTGACGATGGCGTGCAGGTACAGCGAGTCGCCGACCCGCAGCAGGTCCGATGGGATCACGGTGCTGATACCGCCGTGTCGCCATCCGGACTTCTTGTCGTCGTGGATGTAGTGCCACAACTGGCGCGCGTAGGTGGGGTCTGGACCCCCAGCGGATTCGTAGACGATCTCGTGGTTGGCGTCGCCGGTGCCGATCAGCACCACCGGCGAGCGCCAGTCGCCCTGCCCGACACGACTTCCGGAAAACGTGTCTCCGAACACCGACACCAGCTTGCCGTTGGGCGCGATGATCGACGCACCGAGATCGGAGGCGGTGACCCCGAACCGGTCCGTGCGACCCGGCCCAGTGATGTCGACGACCTTGCCGTCGATCAGCGGTAGCACTGCCGCCGCTCCTCCGGGCTTACGTGCACCACCGCAATCCACCGGGCTCGCAGTCCAGCGGATAGACCTCGATCTGTGTCTTCAGCGGCTCCTTGTACGCCAGCGTGAACGGGAAGGTGTGGATCGCGGGAGCGATGGTCCCGCCGCACGCCTCGTTGTTGGCCACGCGGCGGGTGCCCCGCAAAGCGATGTCGTCGAATTGGTAGGTCTCGGTGATCGGCGTCCAACTGCCGTCGGAGCACTGGAAGCCTTCCTTGACGCTCGTCGAATAGGTCCATTGCCCGCCGACCAACCTGGCGTCGCCACCCACGCTGACGCGCTTGGTCTCGACATGCAGCCGGCAGGCCACCGCCAGCTCCAGCGGCTCGCGCAAGTCACCGACGGTCGGGACACAGGACGGCCACACACCCCAGGTGTCGCTTGTGCCATCCTCCTGGGTGTACGTGTAGACGCCCATCATGAGTGGGTCAGCCTGCGCGGGGGCGGCGACCCCCAGACTGAGTCCCATTCCGACCGACGAGAACAGGGCGGCTGCAGAGGCCATGCGCTTGAACGTCACAATGGGTGAGTATCGCAGTCTTCATCAGCGCCGTCACCGGTATGGGTCGGTACACCTTCGACCGGCCCCTGTGGCGGCCCCAGCGGGTGAGCGTACGGCGGATCGCCCGCGGTGATCCTGGAGTAATCGTGACCACACGACCAGCGATGAAAGCGTTGGCAGCAGTCCTGGTGTTCGTGCTGGCCGCCTGTTCGACGGGCAGCCGCGTGGACCTCGGCGACGAATCCTCGGGCTATCTCATCGCGGCCATCGCCGGGGAACCAGACCAGCTCGACCCACACCGCACGAGCGCCTATTTCTCGTTCGAGGTTTTGGAGAACGTGTTCGACACGCTGGTCGAGCCGGACGAGGACCTGCAGATGCGCCCGGCGCTGGCGCAGTCCTGGGAGGTCAGCGATGACCAACTCACCTGGACGTTTCATCTTCGTCCTGGGGTGCGCTGGCACGACGGCAGCCCGCTGACCGCCGATGACGTGGTGTATTCGTACCGGCGCATCATCGATGAGCAGTTGACCAACGTGGACAAGTTCAGTGCGGTCAGCAGTGTCACCGCGCCCGACCCGGCGACGGTGCGGATCACCGTCGGCCAGCCCACCCCGAACCTGCTGACCAACCTCGGCGGATTCAAGGGCATGGCGATCGTGCAGCGCGCCAACGTCGAGAGCGGCCAGATCGCCACCCATCCGATCGGCACCGGCCCGTTCTCGTTCGCCGGGCGGCGCAGCGGCGACTCCATCACGCTCAAGGCAAACCCCCAGTTCTGGGGCGGCGCTCCCCCGGTGTCCGGGGTGACGTTCCGGTTCATCTCCGAGCCGACGACGGCGTTGTCGGCCCTGCAGGCCGGCGAGATCGACTGGACGGATTCGGTGCCCCCGCAGCGGGTCGCGCAACTGCGCGACGACGACTCGCTGAAATTGGCGCTCACTCCGGGCAACGACTACTGGTATCTGGCGCTCAACGAAGCCCGGCCACCGTGGAACGACCCACGGGCGCGGCAGGCCATCGCGTACGGCATCGACCGTGATGCGATCGCCGCGGCCACCAGCTACCGCACCGCGGAGGTCAATCAGCTGGCGATCCCGCAGGGCAGCCCATGGTTCACCGACTATCAGCGCTACCGCTATGACATCGAGAAAGCGCGCGACCTCCTGCAGGCGGCGGACGCCGAACCGCGGGATCTCGACATGCTGGTCACCAGCGAATACCCCGAGACCGTCACCGCCGCTCAGATCATCGCCGACAACCTTGCGCCCCTTGGCATCACGGTGCACATCCGTACCGTGGACTTCGCCACCTGGCTCGATGAACAGAACACCGGGCATTTCGACATGCTGATGATGGGCTGGCTCGGGAATATCGACCCAGACGATTTCTACTACGCGCAGCACCACTCTCGCGGCACGAGCAACGCGCAGAAGTTCTCCGACCCCGAGGTGGACCGCCTGTTGGATGCCGGCCGTACCGAAACCGACGTCGCCGAGCGAAAAGACATCTACGCCAAGGCCGCAACCCGAATCGCGGATCAGGCCAGTTATATCTACCTGTACAACCCCTCGGTGATCCAGGCCTGGGCCAACAACCTGTCGGGGTACCAGGTACGCCGCGACGGCGCCGTCCGCTTCCGCACCGCCGACCTAGACGGGGGTCCAATACCATGAGTTTGGCCGCGATCCGCAACGACCATCCGGTGTTGGAATTCCTGGCCCGGCGCCTGATCTACTCGGCGGTGGTCCTCATCGGCGTGCTCGTCGTGGTGTTTGCCCTGGTGCACCTGGTGCCGGGCGATCCGGTCCGCATCGCGCTCGGAACCCGCTACACCCCGCAGGCCTACGAGGCACTGCGCGCGGCCAGCGGAATGGACCGGCCCATTGTCGAGCAGTTCTTCTCCTATCTCGGCTCGGCATTGACCGGCGACCTCGGCGTCAGCTTCCGCAACGGCGACCCGGTCACGCTCATCCTGCTCGACCGACTTCCCGCCACGGTGTCCCTCGGACTGGTCGGCATCCTCATCGCCTTGTTGATCGCGCTGCCGGCCGGGATCTTCGCGGCGCTGCGGGAGGGCAGGGTCAGTGACGCAATCGTGCGGGTCGCCAGCCAGTTCGGCGTGTCGGTACCGGATTTCTGGCTGGGCATCCTGCTGATCGGTGTGTTCGCCTCGACACTGGGTTGGCTACCCACCTCGGGATACCGCCCGCTGCTTACGGATCCGGGCGGCTGGCTGCGGCACATCATCCTGCCCGGGCTGACGGTGGGCCTGGTGGCCGGCGCCATCATGACCCGCTATGTGCGCTCGGCGGTGCTGGAGGTCGCCGCCATGGGCTATGTCCGTACCGCCCGATCCAAGGGCCTACCACCACCGGTGGTCACCTTCCGCCACATCGTGCGAAACGCGCTGCTGCCGGTGTTGACCATCACCGGAATTCAGTTGGCCACGATCCTCGGCGGGGTCATCGTGGTGGAAGTGGTGTTCGCCTGGCCGGGTTTGGGCCGGTTGGTGTTCAACTCCGTTGCGGCACGCGACTATCCGGTGATCCAGGGCGCAGTGTTGCTGATAGCGGTACTGTTCCTGCTGATCAACCTGCTGGTGGACGTGCTGTACGCGGTAGTCGACCCGAGGATCCGGCTGTCATGACCGCCTCCCCCGATACGCGCGTCGCGTCCTGGCGACTGTTGTTGTCCAACCCGGTGACCGCGCTCAGCGCCCTGGTGCTGCTGGCGGTGCTGATCGTGGCGGTGTCCGCATCATGGATCGCCCCGTACGGCATCAACGACATCGACGTGCCCAGCGCACTGCAAGGCCCCGGCACCGCGCACTGGCTCGGCACCGATGAACTCGGCCGCGACGTGTTCTCCCGTGTGCTGGTGGCGATCGCGGCTTCGCTTCGGGTCGCGGTGGTCTCCGTGGCCCTGGCCGCGGTGATCGGTGTGCTGGTCGGTGTGCTCGCCGGCTATCGGGGCGGCTGGGTCGACACCGTGCTGATGCGGGTCGTCGACGTCATGTTCGCCTTCCCGGTGTTGCTGCTGGCGCTGGCGATCGTGGCGGTCCTCGGCCCCGGCGTCACCACCACGATGTTGGCGATCGGCATCGTCTACATCCCAATCTTCGCGCGGGTGGCCCGGGCGTCGGCGCTGGGCGTGCGGGTGGAACCATTCGTCGCGGTGTCGCGGAGCATGGGCACCGGCGACGGCTACATCCTGGTCCGGCACATCCTGCCGAATATCGCCGGGCCGCTCATCGTTCAGCTGTCGCTGTCCTTGGCCTTCGCGATCCTGGCCGAGGCCGCGCTGTCGTTTCTGGGGCTGGGTATCCAGCCACCGCAGCCGTCCCTGGGCCGAATGATCTTCGACGCCCAGGGATTCGTCACGCTGGCGTGGTGGATGGCGGTGTTCCCGGGCGCGGCGATCTTTGTGATGGTGTTGGCGTTCAACCTGTTCGGGGATGGGCTGCGCGATGTCCTGGATCCAAAGCAGCGCACCTCCATCGAGGCGAGAAGGGCGGGGCGGCGATGAGTCGGCCGGTGCTCAAGGTTGACGACCTGCGAGTGACGATCGGGCGCCGCGAGATCGTCCGGGGCGTTTCGTTCGACGTGCAGCGGGAGCAGACCGTCGGCATCGTCGGCGAGTCCGGGTCGGGCAAGTCGATGACGGTGCTGGCGGCCACCGGTTTGCTGGACGCCCCGGGGGCGCGGGTCACCGGCAGCAGCTCCCTGGCCGGCGGGTCCCAGTTGATCGGCGCGTCGGCGCGGGCGCTGCGCGCAGTGCACGGCAGCCGGATCGGGTTCGTCTTCCAGGATCCCGGGACGTCACTGAACCCGCTGCTGACGCTGGAACGTCAGATCACCGAAACGCTTGAGACGCACCGCAAGATGACACGACGCCAGGCCCGGGCGCGGGCCGGTGAGTTACTCGAGGCGGTCGGCTTGTCCCCCGATCGGCTCGATGCGTACCCGCATCAACTGTCCGGCGGACAGCGTCAGCGGGTGATGATCGCGATCGCCCTGGCCTGCGATCCGGAACTGCTCATCGCCGACGAACCGACGACCGCGCTCGACGTCACCACCCAGGCCCAGATCATCGAGCTGGTGGCCGACCTGCAGCGGGATTTCGGTACCGCCGTGGTGTGGATCAGTCACGATCTCGGGGTCATCGGCCAGGTGGCCGATGAGGTGACCGTGTTACGCGACGGCGAGGCCGTCGAACAGGCGCCCATCCTGCAGGTGTTCGATCACCCGCAACACTCCTATACCCGGGAGTTGCTGGCGGCGCGTCCGCTGCTCGACGGCACCGGGCCTCACCCCGCGCCGGCAGATGCACCGGTTCTGTTGCGGACCAACGGACTTGAGGTGCGGTACGGCGCAGTGCGCGCGGTCAAGAACGTGTCCTTCGAGCTGCGGCGGGCCACGACGCTGGGGATCGTCGGCGAATCGGGGTCAGGCAAGTCGACGGTGGCCGCGGCCCTCACCGGGCTGGTGGACCCGTCGGCGGGCACAGCCACGCTGGGCACCGAAGACGTCTTCGCCGGCGGCCGCGGCCTGCGCCGGCGGATCAGCCTGGTGTTTCAGGATCCGTTCGCCTCACTCGATCCACGGGCTCGGGTCGGCACCACGATCAGCGAGCCGCTGCGCGTGCACCGGTTGGCCTCCGGGCGCCGGGCCCGTGCTGCGCGGGTGGCCGATCTGCTCGAACTTGTGGATCTGCCACGGGATTTCGCGTCACGCTACCCGCACGAACTATCCGGTGGACAGCGCCAGCGAGTCAGCATCGCCCGGGCGCTGGCCACCGAACCCGACGTGCTGATCCTCGACGAGTCGACGGCATCGCTGGACGTGTCGGTGCAGTCGCGAGTGCTGGACCTGCTGGCCGAGTTGCAGGGCGAGCTGGGGTTGACCTACCTGTTCATCGCCCACGACCTGGCGGTGGTGCATCGCATGTGCCACGACGTGCTGGTGATGCGCGCAGGCGAGGTGATCGAGTACGGCCCGGCGGCCGGGTTGTTCGCGCACCCCGAGCACGAATACACCCGCACCCTGCTGGCCGCGGTTCCGCCCGCCAGCCCGCGTGAGAAGGTGTGAGCCATGACTGCTCTGGATGGAAAGGTCGCGCTGGTCACCGGCGCCTCATCGGGTCTCGGCGCGGCGGTGGCGCAATTGTTCGCCGCACGCGGTGCGAAGGTGTTCGGGGTCGCCCGCGACGCCGAACGGATGGCGACGGTGTTCGAGGACGTTCCCGGCGGCGCATACGCCTCGGTGGACATCTCCTCCTCGGAGGCCTGCCGGGACGCGGTGGCACAGTGTGTCGAGAAGTTCGGCCGCCTCGACGCCCTGATCAACGTCGCGGGATTTCACCAGATGCGCCACACCGTTTCGGTGACCGACGAAGACTGGGACAAGGACCTCGCCGTCAACCTCAACGGTCCGTTCTTCCTGTGTCGGGCGGCGTTGCCGCACCTGCTGGAAGCCGGCGGCAACATTGTCAACGTCGCGTCGATCGCGGGCGTCGAGGGTGAGGTGTACTCGGCCGGGTACTGCGCCGCCAAGCACGGTCTCGTCGGACTCACCCGCGCCCTGGCCATCGAGTTCACCTCGGAACGGCTGCGGGTCAACGCGGTGTGCCCCGGCGGCATGCTCACCCCACAGACCACCGAGTTCGCCGCACCGGAGAACGCCGACTGGAATCTGATCATGAGGATCGCCGCGCCCCGCGGGATGATGGACGTGGCCGACGTGGCCAAGACCATCGCGTTCCTGGCCAGCGACGACGCGGCCGCCGTGCACGGCGCGGTCTACATCGTCGACGCGGGTAAGACCGCGGGCTGAGCACCGACGCCACCGCGCGGGCACGATAGGAGTGTCCGCGCGGTACGGCGAACGAAGCGGACGATGCCGGCCCACGTCGGCCGAGATGTGGCTGGTCACCGGACACGAGGCCCCATCCGGTCATCGCGAGCACGCGTCGAACACCGCGGAATGAACTTCACCGAAGCCACCGTTGGACAGGACACGAGGCTCGATCCCGATGCGTGTGGTGGTGTGCGCGCAACAGCTACGGAAGCGAATCGATGAAACTGCTGGTGATCAGCGCAAGCCCGCGCGAAGACGGCAATTCCCACCTGCTGGCCGAAGCCGCTTGTGCCGGTGCAGAATCGGCGGGCCACGATGTGGAGCACGTGTTCCTCGACCAATACGTGGACCGCATGCTGGACAACTGCAGACGCTGCCGAACGCCGGCCGGCTTCTGCTCGCTCGATGACCACTACGAGTCCCTGCTCCTGGACAAGATGCTGCCCGCCGACGGCATCATCTACGCGATGCCGCTGTACTTCTACGGCATGCCCGCACGGCTCAAGACCGTCTTCGACCGACTGTTCTGCTACACCGCCAACAGCGCGCCGCAACAAGAACAGGTCGTCGGAGGTATCACCGACAAGACCGTCGGCGTGCTGATCTCCTGCGAGGAAAACTACGTAGGGGCCACCGCAGGAGTCATCGCCCACTTCCAGGAACTGACCAGGTATCTCGACCAGAGCCTGGCGGGCGTCGTGGTGGGAAATGCGAACAGCCGCGGCGAGATCGCATGCGACCCAACCGATCCGCTGTCCCAGGCCCGGGATCTCGGTGCGCGTTTGTTCGACGTCAGGGTTACCGACTACCGGCTGACCACACCGAGGTCGAACAAGGTGTGGGATCCGGTGGGCTGCTAGCCGCCCGGAACCACCAGCACCGGACGGAAGGTGCGCTGCAGCGTCGCGGCCGCCACACTGCCCAGCAACACCTTCTTCAACCCCGACCGCCCCCGCGAGCCCACCACCACGACACCGGCTCGTTGATCTTCGGCAAAAGCCACCAGTGCATCGGCAGTGGCACCGGCACCGGAGCCACGGAACCTGGGTACGCGATGCGCGGGCTGGGCGGAGGCCACGTCGACCGCGCTGCCGTCGTCGACCCCGACCGAGACCACCTCGCGGTCGGGAAACAGCGAGCCGGCCGCGGCCAGCGCGCGATCGGAACCCGCCGAGCCGTCGACACCGACCACCACCGGCCCGTCGGCCACCGCGGCGTATTCGGTCGAGATCATGTTCTGGGACACCACGAGCACCGCACGGGGCGAGTGGTGCACCACGAGATCCGACACACTGCCCAGTTTCGAGTCTGTCGCGCCGATGCCGCGAGCGCCGACGATCAACACGTCGGGCTCGAGCTGTTCGGCCACCTGCGCCAACCCCAGCCCCTCGCCCGCCCAGGTGCGCTTCACCAACGGTTCGGGATTCCAGCCGGCGGCCCGTGCCAGAATGACGCCGGTGTCGACCAATCGTGCCGCCTCAGCGTCGCTTTCGCTGTCGACGAGGTCGATCAACTCATCGACGTTGCGGGCCGAATGCCGAAGCCTGGCCCGCAACCCCTTGCTGCCGAACGGCGGCGTGCACAGGTAGACCATCACCGCGTCGGCGGCCGGGAACAGTGCGGCACTGCTGCGGATCGCGGTGTTGGCCGCCAGGGACCCGTCATAACCGAGCACCAGCTTCATTTGCGTCCCCTGTCCGTCTCGTCCGTTTCAGGTTCCAGCCTAGAGGGCCGCGGCCACGACCCACCGGCTTCACGCGCTCAGGCGGAAACAGGTAGCCGACTACGCTAACGAGCCGGCTGGTTACACGCGCAAGCTCTCGACATGGACGCTCCCGCCAACGCCTTGACCTGCCTCGGCGCACCCATCGCCGCAGCCCCCGACGGCATCGGGGCCCAACTTCGTGACCAGACGTTCAAGCGCTGGGTGCGGGGCGCGGCGGTCGTCGGCGCCGGTGGCGGCGGGATCGTCGGTGCCTTCCTGGCCTTTGCGGCTCCCATCGTGTTGAGCCCGGCGGACACGCAACACCTGCTGATCCGCGGCGGCACCGTGCTCATCGTGTTCCTGGCGGTGACGATTCCGGTGATGCTGCGAGTGCGCCGGCAGCGGTTCGCCGCCGGCACCGCCTGGCTCAGCGCGGGCCGTCCGCCCACCGCCGAGGAACAGCGGATGACTCTGGGCGCCCCCGGCGAGGCAGTGCGGCTTTCGGCCGCGGTGTGGAGCATCGGCGCGGTGATCTTCGGATCACTGGCGCTCTCTCAGCAGGTTTCCACGGCGATCTACATCTTCAGTGTGGTTGCCCTGGGCGGCATTTCGACGAGCGCCGTGTGGTATCTGATCGTCGAACGGGTCATGCGGCCGGTGTCGGCACGCGCCCTCGACGGTGCCACCCCGGACCGGCGTTTCGGTCCGACGATCGGGCGCAGGCTGGTGATGGCATGGCTGCTGGCGACGGGCGTGCCACTGTTCGGTATCGCCGTGCTGGCGGTCGGTTATCTGGCTGATGTGGGCTTCCGGGCGCAGCGCACCTTCGCCGCGATCCTCATCCTGGTGGGAGTGGCGATCGTGGTCGGCCTGTTCGCGATTCTGATCGCCATCCGCTCGGTCACCGAACGGGTCACCGCGCTGCGCCACGCCCTGGCCCAGGTGCGGTCGGGTGATCTCAGCGCTCGGGTCGAAGTGGACGACGCCAGCGAAATCGGGCGGCTACAGGCAGGTTTCAACACGATGACGGCCGGACTGGCCGAACGCGAGCGCATCCGTGACACCTTCGGCACCTACGTGGATCGCGATGTGGCCGAACACATTCTGCGTGCCACCGGATCGCTGGAAGCCCAGGAGTTGGACGTCACCCTGATGTTCGTCGACGTCCGCGGGTTCACCTCGCTCGCCGAGCGACTGCGACCCACCGAGGTGGTCACGACGCTGAACCGCCTCTTCGAGCGGATCGTGCCGATCGTGCACGACCACGGCGGCCACGTCGACAAGTACGCCGGCGACGGCCTGATGGCGGTGTTCGGGGCGCCGCGGCGCCAGGACCGTCATGCCGACGATGCGTTGGGCGCTGCGCTGAAGATCGCCGAAGCGGTGCATGAGGAGTTCAGCGGCAGCCTGACAGTCGGCGTGGGACTGAACTCCGGCCCCGTCGTGGCCGGGAACGTCGGTGGTGCCGGCCGTTTGGAGTTCTCGGTGATCGGAGACGCGGTGAACGTTGCGGCCCGGGTCGAGACGGCTACCCGCCAAACCGGCGACACTGTGCTACTCACCGACGCCACGTTGCGCCAACTCAGCCGGGACCCAGGCGATTTCGAGCTGCGGCCGGGGCTGGCGCTCAAGGGCAAGACCAATCCGGTCGCCGTGTACGCACCGATCAGCGCTCGCCGTACTCCAGCGGCGGCTCCGACGAGTCGACTTTGCCGTAGCTGCTGATGGTGAGCCCGTCGGGCCCGACCTCGTAGCGCGCACCGTCGGCGGGGTTGACGGCCATGAAGCCGTCACCGGAGCGTTCAGCGGTGGGGATCTGAAGGTTGGCCCCGTCGCTGAGCCGCTCGCCACGGTAGGAGAAGCTGTCGGGTCCGGTCTGGCAGATCACCGCCAGCGACGATGCGGTGCGGATCACCGCCGCCGGCGTGCTGCCCGCTGGGCAACGCGCGGTGTGGTCGACGAAACCCTGCGCGTCGGTGCCGCTGACGTTGGCCGTCGCCGATCCGGAGGTCGTGGTGGTGGTGGTCGGCTCTTCTGACGTCGCGCTGGGCGGGGTCGGTGCGGTCAGCGTCTCATGGGTGGAGCCACCGTCGCCTCCGCCGGCCAGCATCGCGGCCAGCACAGCGGCGATCCCGAACAATCCCACCGTGACCAGGATCAGGATGAGATGGGTCCGGCTGAACCGTGGCTTACCCGCGCGGGTCTGCCT